>JAHBWR010000059.1 GCA_019636875.1 Nitrospira sp. | reverse complement strand
AGAAAGTCTTGATGCCATCGCATTGACCATGCAAGGCGCGGTGACCAGTCGCCGTGCCGTCATCAAGGATTCTGGAGCCGGTGTCACCTCATCTGGTGTGCTCGCCAAGCAACCCCCCGACCCTCTAGATTGAGACTTCGTGTCTAGCTTGTCGTGAAGTTGCCGGGTCAGTACGCTCGACCCTTCGAAGAGTCCTCCTCACCAAGACCCTTCGTTGAAATCATCTGCCGTGATGGCGATCACGCTCCTTTCTACCGTACACTCAGAAACGCTGAGCCAATTCGCAGAAAGCATGGTTCTCCACTTTGCTGGAGCGAACGAGGTCGGTATAATGCGGTGCCAACCAGCCACTGTTTTGAGTTATGAGGAAGGGAGTATCGTGCCGAAACTTATTAACGTGAATCAGCCACAGCACACGACACAGCAGGCACTGGAGTATGTGAAGATGCACATACTGATGCCGTCTGGTTTCCTCGGTCTCATCTGTTTGATCGGCGGAGTCGGAGGGCTCGTCTATCAATGGTTTGCGACCGACACCTACACGTGGGATACGTTTTATGAGAGTTCCGGGTTGTTCCTGTCAGGGATCGGATTGGGTGCAGGACATACGGTGTACCAGCGCTATCTGTTCCGTGAATTCCCTGAGGTTCTAGCGGCGAGGATGAGACAGCGCTTGGAGAGAATGAAAGGCCGGCTCAAGAAGAGATCCGAACCTGCTGATTTTGATCATCCGGGGAGACAGTTGGTTCCGTTCGCCTATATTGCAGGCTTCATGCTCCTTGTGGGGAGCTCCATTGCCGCCTTCGCCTATGGACGAGTACACAGTGTTCCCGCGATGTTCCTGCCCTGGGCCGGATATTATTGGTCAAGGCTCTTCTTATGGCGGAGGGTGATCACCGTACCAAAAGGGAAGACCTGAGACCTTATCTCTTTTTAGAACGAGTCCTTATCGGTTGCGGAGGTCGTTTCGGGGATTTTTGCACGCGTGCCTCGAGCGTTACCACACGCTCTTCCAAGGCTCTGACGAGTTGTTTCAACTCAGGCAGCTGAAAAATGGCTCCTTGGATCTTGAGGGCCTTTTCTCTCGGCATTGCAGGAATACCGCCGACGATCTGATTGGATTCAACGCTGCGATTGACCCCGGATTTCGCGGCAATCAGTACTTGATCTCCGATCGTCAGATGGTCGGAAAGACCGGCTTGACCACCGATCATCACATGGCGGCCGATCGTCGTGCTGCCGGCGATCCCGACTTGTGCCACAAGAATGCAGTGCTCTCCCACGGTCACGTTATGAGCGATTTGAACCAGATTGTCCACCTTCGTGCCCTGTTTGACCACAGTCCGTCCGAATGTCGCCCGATCGATCGTGACGTTGGCGCCCAGCTCAACGTCGTCCTCAATGCTCACGCCTCCGAGTTGAGGAATCTTGTGATGCCGACCGTGATGCTGCACATACCCAAACCCGTCCGCGCCGATGACGGTTCCGCTGTGGACGATCACTCGTGCACCGAGTGAACAACCCTCACGAACCACGACATTGGGATAGAGGGTACAGTCGTCTCCAATGGAGACATCGGATCCCAGGAAGACTCCTGGGTAGAGTGTGACTCGATCGCCGAGCGTCACTCGATCGCCGAGCGTGACGAATGGCCAGATCGAAGGATCAGCCCCTATTCGTACATCGGAACCCTGTGTGACGTGTTCGGCAACGCCTCGAGGAGCCGGGGTCTGAACGAAGAATTTTTGTGCGACATGCGCAAAGGCCAGCATGGGATTGTCGACGACGATTTGCGGGACTGGCAGATCCGGCTGATGCCGATGAACCAACAGCGCCGCAACCGTCAGATCGGCTGCTGCCTTTGCCATTTTGTCGTTCGTCACAAATGAGAGCGCGTGTGGGTTGGCATGTCCCACGCTCGTGAGGCCGAAGATCTGTGTCTGGTCGTTGCCATGGATCGTTCCGCCAACAACTTGATGGATCTGTGCGAGTGTGATCGGCGTAGGTAGTTGAGGGGCGCTCATCGGGCTCCGACCTTTTTCTTTGTTTTTGAAGCGGTCGACGACAGAGCTTTCGCTTTTTTCACAGAGACGGAGGCACGTTTCACGGGTGTTGATTTAGAAGAAGCCGATTTTTTTGGCGAAGAGGATTTTGTCGATGTGGATCTGGACGGACCCGATTTTTTTGATCGTGACTTCGTGGAGGCCGTCGCCGGCTTGGCTGATCCGGGCTTGGCAGTCTCTGGAGGTTCAGCGAGCCGTCGTTGAACATACGCGGCCACCGATCCGACCGTGCTCAGGCCTGGAAGGTCCTGATCTGGAATCTGTAGCTTGAACCGCTCCTCGATCTCGAAGAGGAGTTCAATCACAGCGACCGAGTCGAGGCCAAGATCATCTCGCAAATGATGGGCCTCGGTAATGGAGGCAGGGTCTCGCTTGAGGTAGCTGGCGAGTGCATGGACAATTTTTTCTGTGATCTGAGGGTCGATCCGTTCAGTCATTATAGGTGCTCCTTCGGTGGCATGAATCATTTCGCGGCGATATCGCGCGTATGAGCGTTCAGTCATTACCTAGGCGACAAATTTCTTAAAGACGACTGTGGCATTATTGCTGCCGAATCCGAATGCGTTTAAGAGGGCATAGCGAATCTTTCGCTCCTGGACAGTTCGCCGAATCCCGTTCAGTTGGCAGTCCGGGTCCGGATCCTCATAGTTGGCGGTCGGATGGATCTGGCCAGTGTGAAGAGACAGGGTCGTGGCCACTGCGCCGATCGCTCCAGCTGCGCCTAATGTGTGACCGACGAGCGACTTCGTCGCACTGACGGCAATCTTATCTGCGCGTTTCTTGAAGAGCGCTTTGATGGCCTTGGTCTCGACTGCATCGCCGATGGTGGTGGAGGTTGCGTGCGCATTAATATAGTCCACCTGGTCAGGACTGATACCGGCCGACTTGAGACCGATTTTCATCGTGGTGCAGATTTCTTGGCCATCCTCCTGAGGGATGACCATATGATAGGCTTCGCTGGTCGCGGCATAGCCGGCCAACTCGGCATAGACTCGAGCTTTCCGCTTCTTCGCATGTGCCCATGACTCGACGATCAAGGCAGCAGCTCCTTCCCCCATCACGAAGCCGTCACGGCGTCGATCAAACGGCCGTGAGGCTCGCTCGGGAGCATTGTTGAATTCACTCGAGAGCGCACGCAAGGAGCAGAAGCCGGCAAAGACCAACGGCGTGATGCTGGCATCGGCTCCGACTGCGATGACCACATCGGCTTGACCGGTGCGGATGCAGTGTAACGCTTGGCCAAGCGCATGCGCACTGGAAGAACAGGCGGTGGAGATGGTGAGGTTCGGCCCCTTTGCGCCATGGGCCATCGCAACAATGCCCGAGGCGGAGTTCAGTGTGATCGTTGGGATGAAATTCGGATGGACACGATGCGGTCGTTGGGTCTCAAACAGTTGGGTGATTTCTCGTTCGCCCATCACCATGCCACCCATACCGGCACCGACAATCACACCGACACGATGAGGCGCTTCCTTGGCCATGTTCAGATCAGCGTCGGTCAGCGCTTCCTTGGTCGCGACTAAGGAAAATTGTGCGTAGCGATCCACACGACTGGCTTGTGTGGGCGTGAGGTATTGCTCAGGCGCAAAATTGTGGACCTGGCCAGCGACCTGTGAGCGATACCCGGACATGGGAAACCACCCAAGTGAAGGGATCGTCGTGATTCCCGATCGGCCGGCAAGCGCCGATTTCCAAAATTCACTGACGCCGATTCCAATAGGAGACACCACTCCGAGACCGGTGATCACTACGCGCGAGGCCATGTTTGTTCCTCCTTCAATAGGCGTCTCCGGCGCCTTTCTTACCGGAAGACCAGAACTGAGTCAACTAGGAAACCATAGTTCAATGGCGAACTTTCAGCAAGAGGTAGAGTCCAAAGCTCAAGAAGAGTGCGTTGGCCATCCAGCCTGCCAGGATGGGTGCCAGCGCTCCTCCACGTCCCAAGGCAATCGCGACGGCGTTCGTCGTCCAGTAGCAAAAGCCGACGATGAACGCTTGGCCGATGCCCATCGCCATGCTGCCTCCGCGCACTCCGCTCCGCCTCAGGCTTAAGGCTATGCCGATGATCACCATCACGACCGTCACCAGGGGAGATGCCATACGGCCATAGTAGTCGGTCAGCAAGCGGGTAAAGGAAAAGCCTTCATGCTGGAAACGTCCAAGATAATTTTGTATCTCTCGAAACGTCATGCTTTCTGAGTTGCCGATGAGGGAACTGGAAAAGTCGTCCGGAATGAGCGGGATCGTGATCAGCTGCTCGGTGAATTGGTCTAGTTCGGCCGCCTCGCCCTCAAGAAATCGGCGATGATGGCCGTTTACCAGAACCCAACCATTCGGAGTGTACCGGGCTTCCTCCGCCTCGGTCAGACGGTCCAGTTGAAAAGGGGAGCGGAAATAAAAAATGCGCACCCCTCGCACGGTCATGCCGGTAGTGTCGATTTCGCCGATTTTCATGATGGCATTGGCACTGATGCGAGCCCAAGGTTGGACGGCCTGGGTCGTGACGGGCGCCGGTTTCTGTTCAATCTGGATGACTCGCACTTCTTCAGCCTTCTCAGAGGCCAGTGGGATGACGGTTGAGCTGAAGGCGAGGAGCACCACGGAGACGCCGCTGGCGAAGAGCAGAAAAGGAGAGGACATCCAGAGCAGACTGATTCCACAGCTGCGCATGGCGGTAATTTCGTTGCTTCGCACGAGGAGGCCAAGCGTCAACAGAGTTGAAACCAGTATGGCAAACGGAGCCACTTGAAACGAAATGGAAGGAATTTTCAAGGCAAAGTAGGTCAGGATGGGAAGAATGCCGGATTCGTACCGAAGAAAGCGGCGAACTTTCTCGAAAAAATCAATCACGAGGTAGATGGTGACCAGACCGGCA
Source organism: Nitrospira sp. (assembly GCA_019636875.1). Taxonomy (GTDB): domain Bacteria; phylum Nitrospirota; class Nitrospiria; order Nitrospirales; family Nitrospiraceae; genus Nitrospira_D. The sequence continues at coordinate 15,906 of JAHBWR010000059.1, read as the reverse complement.
AAACACATGCCGAAGATTTTAGAGAATTCCCGAAGGATATAGCGAAACAAAATCGTCATGACGTTATTGTCTGCTCATTCGCACGAACATGGCCACCGTGATCACCATAAAGATGATATTGGGGAGCCAGGCACCGAAGAAGGGATGAAGGACAAGAGCGGTCACCAAGAAATCGCATCCGACATTGAGCACATAGAAGGCAATGATGATTCCCACACCGACCGCAAATCCACCGACACGGCCAGATCGCTTGGATACGATGCCGACCGGCACTCCGAGTAAGCAGAATACGAGGGAAGCGGTCGGGAATGCCAGATCTTTGTAATATTCCATCAGGCGGCGAAGCGCACCGGCATCTTTGCCATCCGTTTCAGCCAGGCGTGCCATGATTTGCTCATAGGATGGACGCTCCTCTGTCGCTGCGTAGCTGCTGAGGTTGAGATTAATCTTGATATCATACTGGGCAAAGGCGATCTGTCGGTACTGGTCGTCCTCGCGAGGTCGGCTATGGATCGTGCCATTGATCAAGCGTAGTGCGACGTGATCATGTGCAGGATCCATAAATACATGGTATTGCTGCGCCACGATCACTCGAGGCTCATTGGGCAGGCGTTCGTCGGAGATGAAGATACCCTCCTGGGACTGACCAGGTTCGCTCTCCGGTACGTAGATCATCATGCGGGGGATCGGCTCATTGAACGTGCCGTGCTCCAAGGCAAGGACGAGTTGGTCTTTCAGCAGATTGAGGGCGACTTTTTTCAGATTCAGCGAACTCCATGGCTGCCCCCATTGGGACAGCACGAGTGTCAGCGTGCAGACGAACACGGAAAAAAGAAGCACCGGTTGTGACAAACGCAGCAGACTGAGTCCGGCCGCACGCATGGCGACCAATTCTTTATCGAACGACAGTCGACCGAAAGCCGTAATCGACGCGATCAGGCCCGCGATGGGCAACGTGAGCACGAGACCAGAAGGCAGCAGCATGGCGATCACCTTCAGGACGGCCCAAAATCCCACGCCTTTGGAGACGAGCAACTCAACGAGACGGAGGAGCTCTCTCGTTAACATTACAAAACAGAGTGCGCCCAGGCTGAGGCCGAAGGGAGAAAGCAGTTCCGTGAAAATGTAGCGGTCGAGGAGTGTTCGTAGGATCACAAGATCTCTGGATCGCGGAAATGTCACTCACTATAGGGAAGTCCTTCTTCCTTGTAAACACAGGAGAAATCACGCTCGGTGAAGATTCGCTTGACAGAATACCAACCCTATGTTACATGCTGCGCGACTTTCCTCTGAAATGATGGGTTCCGTGAGCGATGCATCACTCCTGCAGGTTCCCGTCCATTCGACCAGCCGAATTATTGTCCTGTCTATTTTTATATTGTGTATTGAGAGACACATGTGAGTTCAGCGAGAGAACTGCGCTAAGTGCCTGTCGTTGTTGACAAAAGGAGGGCTTCTGTGAAAACAAAAGGAACGGTCAAGTGGTTCAACGATCGAAAGGGGTTTGGGTTCATCCGCCTCGATAGCGGAGAAGATGTCTTCGTGCACTACTCTGCGTTGCAGGGGGATGGATTCAAGACCCTCAAAGAGGGTGAAAACGTGGAGTTTGATATAGTGCAGGGAGCCAAGGGGCCTCAAGCGGCCAACGTACTCAAGTCGGCGATCGCTGCATCTTAAACAGAACTTGTTCTCCTCGTGTTTGGCGGAAGAGCCGGTCCTCCGAACGGGAGGTACCGTCTCTTCCGCTGCTCAAACCGCCTGTGTGATTCTCCCATTTTCTAGACAAAACCCATTGAGACTGTTAGCGTTTGGCTGTTCCGATTGTGGAGGACATAGTTGTGCCACCGGATCGCAGTCGCGTTCTTCAGCAAGCTCAACTCCTCGCTTCTCGTGGGCAGTTCGAAGCGGCCATCGCCGAATGGAAGAAGTTGGCCATGGAAATGCCCGGCGACGGGAGCATCCATAATTCGATCGGGGATTTGCATCTTAAGCGGAACGTTCCTGGAGAAGCTGCCACAGCCTTCCTTCAAGCAGCCTCGGCATTTCGGGCGGAGGGGGCCACCCTCAAGGCTATCGCCGCTTTCAAAAAAGTCCTCAAGTGTGATCCCACGCGCTACGAAGTGTATCGCCATCTTGGTGACCTGAACGTCGAACGAGGGCTCATCAGCAGCGCGGTTCAAGACTATCTTACGCTAGGGAAGTACTACTTGAAGGAGCGTCGGGGTAAAGACGCACTCGAAATCTACAAGAAAATCGTCACGCAAGATCCTTCGAATCTCAACGCACAACAGCGCGTTGCCGAACTCTGTGTCCAGGAAAACCAACAGGATGAAGCGACCACGGTGTATCTCCAGCTAGGCCGTGAGAAATCGGCGCAAGGGCGGTACGATGAGGCGAAGGATGCCTATCTGGCCGTGCTTCGAATCGATCCCGCAAATAGCGAAGCGGCGCAGTTCGTCGACAGCTTAGAGAAAGGTGGAACCGGCGCAGTTAAGGCGATTAAACCAAGTTCCCCACCAGGTGGTGGGCAAAAACCGCCGGAACCGCCCGACCTCTTGACTGAAGCCATGCGGCGTATCGAGCAGAAGCAATATGAGGGTGCGGAAGCAATCCTCAACCAGATACTCACGCGGGAACCAGGCAATCCGGGAGTCTGTCAGCTCCTGGCTCGATTGCATTTGCAGCGAGGCGATGTCCAAGTGGCATTGGGGGAATATCGATTCTTGGCAGGTGCGGCCCTTCGTGCCCATGATCTCGGGTTAGCGGAGTCGTTGATTGAGGAGTTTCTGTCTGCAGAGCCGAACTCGGTACCGTTGCTCGAGCTCAAGGGTGAGTTGTTCGAGGAAAAAGGAGATCATGGTGGTGCGTCCCTGCAGTATGCCAAAGCGGTCGAACTGCTCTTGGAACATCCTGAACCTGGAATGGAAAGCCTGCACGAAGAGCTCTTTGAAAAGGTAAAGGCCCTGTCCAACGATGAGACCTTCGTAAATCAGTTGGCTGCGAAGATACATGGGGGTGCGACGGGAGAGCCATCGGAACCTCTCCAGACTGCCTCCGTAGAAGATGCCATCAATGATGGCGACTCCGCTCAAGACGGGAGCGATGTGTCTCACGAAAGTGGACGGCAACACAGCCCTCCGAATGGTCTTGATGAGGTGAGAGGAGAGGTTCAAGGATTTTCGCTTGAGGGGGCGGAACCCGACGATGTGAATCCTTTCGCCAAGGATTCTGGGGCGAGCGCAGTCAAGGCGACTCCAGCACCAGAAACTCATCCGACACCAGCTGACGCTCCATCTATGCGGTCATCGCCAGTTCCCAAGGCGGCGACACAGGTGTCGGCGAATCCACGCTCAGAGGAAAGTCACCTCAAGCCAGAGCCAGGAGGTGGCAAGGTGCCCTTGCCGTCCCCTCCACCCGGTGCGACGACGAAAGAAGCGACAGCTGCTCCTCCTCCAGACTATGAAGCACACTATACATTAGGAGTCGCGTATAAGAACATGGGGCTGTATGAAGAGGCGAAGGAAGAATTTCAGGTGTCGATGAACAGCGAATCGTTCTACCTCGATTCGGCACTGATGACGGCGGTCTGTCTCAAGGAAGGGCATCACATCGACCTCGCAATTCGTGGGCTCGAGACAACCCTGGCTGATCCACGGTGTGAGGGTGCCAAGGGGCAAGCCATCCGGTATGAGTTGGGCTTGCTATATGAAACTGAAGAGCAGTGGGAGAAGGCCGCACACGCATTCCAATCGATTCCTTCGTTCCATGACGTTCCCCAACGGTTGGCTGCCATTAAAGGGAAGCAAGGAGGCGGGGATGTCGGGTTTCGATATGCGTCCTAGATGCGGAGTTGTCCTTTCAGCCATCCTCAGATCACTCGATGGGGAACCGACCGACCTTCCAATGCAGCAGCAATATTTTCAAGACAGATAAGCCCCATCCGGACACGCGTCTCGAGCGTGGCAGAACCGAGATGGGGAAGAAGGACCACATTCGGCAGCGAGGACAGAGCAGGGGAAACCGCTGGTTCGTGCTCGTACACATCCAGCCCTGCACCGGCGATGGTTCCTGCTTCGAGCGCGGCGAGCAAGGCGGACTCATCGATGACTGGTCCGCGCGAGGTGTTGATGAGAAAGGCCGTGGGCTTCATCAGTGCGAGCTCACGTTGACCGATGAGGTGCCGAGTGGTATCGGTGAGTGGAACATGAAGCGAAAGGTAATCGGAATGCGTGAGCACCGTATCCAGTGGTTGCCGGGTCCAGGAAACACCAGGAGGGCTTGAAACGGCATGGCGTCCTGCATAGAGTACCGACATCCGGAAGCCGGTTGCTCGGTACGCCACAGCCTGGCCGATCCGTCCCATCCCGACAATGCCCAGCGTTTTCCCTGTGACGTCCGTACCCAGCATCTGTGTTGGAGCCCATCCCGTCCAGTGGCCGGTCCGAACCAAGGCGTCCCCTTCAGCGACTCGCCGCGCAACCCCCAGCAACAGAGACCAGGTCAAGTCGGCGGTCGCATCGGTCAGCACATCCGGAGTATTGGTGACGATGAAGCCACGTTGAGCCGCGGTAGACAGGTCGATGTTGTTATAGCCGACAGCGTAGTTGGCCACGATTTTCAGCTTGGTGGCCTGGGACAGGATCGAGACGTCGATGCGGTCGGCCAGCGTACAGATCACGGCATCAGCTTGGGAAAAGCCGTGTCCTAACTCGTGTGCGGTCGCTGGTCGATCGGTTGAGTCGGCCAGCACCCGGTAGTGTTGAGGGATTGCGTTCATCACGGCTTGCGGCAACAGACGCGTGATATATAACGTTGGACGATCCATAGCGTTCCGGTGCATTGTAGGAGAACTCGGACTCCAGGCACAACGACCATGATGACGAATGGAGTGTCTCGGTTAGGATAGGCAACCACCAATGGCCATCTCTGCATCACCCTTGATCCAACCGACAAAAACTCGCGTCGTTGCGAAAGACCTTCGAGCCCTGTTGGGAGCTGGGAAGGTCTTGGACGACGTCCCTGCACTGACGGCCTATGCCGTGGATGCCAGCATCTACCGTGTTCCGCCACAGGCCGTCGTGTTGGTCGAGTCGGAGGATGATATGACCGCGACGGTCGGCTATGCCGTGTCACGAGGTATTCCATTGACGCCTCGAGCCGCCGGGACGAATCTGACCGGTTCTGCAATCGGGGCCGGCATCATTCTCGATGTGTCACGGATGAATCGCATCCTCGAAGTCAACCAACAGGAGCGTTGTGCCCGCGTGCAGCCTGGTATCGTGCTGGCGGAACTGAACAAACAACTCAGCTCGCGTGGGCTCTTATTCGGCCCCGATCCATCCAGTGGAGACATGTGCAAGTTGGGCGGCATGATCGCCAACAATTCCTCAGGCCCGCATACCCTGCGGTACGGCTCGGTGAAAGATAATGTCCAGGGGCTTCGCCTGTGTCTGGCGTCCTCATCCTGGATCGAAGCTCGGTCTTATGCGCTGAATGATCCGACGCTTGAACGGTTACTCACGTCCGTGCCGGCTCTACGCGACGTGCTCGTGTTGACCCAGGCCCATGCCGAGCTCATTGCCGCCAAGCAACCGACGGTCAGTAAGAACAGCTGTGGGTACAATCTCTTTGGAATTGCCGATGGGCTGACGCGAGGCGTTTTCGATCTCCCCAAACTGTTTGTCGGCAGTGAAGGGACGCTGGGGATCGTGAGTGAGGCCACGCTGACATTGATGGAAAAGCCTGCAGCGACGCTGACGGCGTTGATTCATTTCCGGAGCCTCGAGGAAGTGGGCGAAGCGATTCCTCAGCTCCTGACACTCCAGCCAAGTGCCTTGGAAGTCATGGATGCCAACACGCTCAACCTGATCGGTCGTGGACACCATGGCATTCCGGCCGATGCGGCGGCCACATTGTTGGTTGAGTTGGATGCCGATTCGCTGGACGTCGACCTCCGTGAGAAGGCAGACGCCATGAGGGACATATGTCGACGGTACAAACTGGCGTCGGACCTCACCGTGGCATTTGATCCGGCACAACGAGAACAATTGTGGAAAGCCCGAAAAGCGCTCTATCCCACACTGTATCGATTTGACCCAAGAAAGAAGCCGATCAATTTCGTAGACGACGTGGTCGTCCCAGCTGAACGCATCAGTGAACTGATCCGCTACTTGGAGGAGTTTTTCGGGGGGCAGCAGGTTCCGGTGGCCATCTTCGGCCATATCGGAAACGGGAATGCCCACATCGTGCCGCTATTGGACGTGAACGACCCGGATGATTTTCGGAAGATGGTGCAGGCCTATCAAGAGATCCATGCCACCGTGTTGAATCGGTTCGGGGGGTCGATTTGTGGGGAGCATGGCGATGGGCGCGTTCGAGCTGAGTTCGTCAAAACCATGTTCGGGGAAGAGCTGTACGACCTCTTTGTGCAAGTGAAGCATGTGTTCGATCCAGGCCACATCCTCAATCCCGGCATCAAATTGAGCGAGGCCCCGTTCACGGATCATATTGATTACACGCGCCTCTCAAAGTCCTGTGCCACGTGCGCGAAGTGCAACTCTGTGTGCCCGGTGTATGATGTGTTTCAGTCCGAAGACATGAGCGCGCGTGGCTGGTTCGAGATCGTCACGGCCAAGGACTACAGCTATCTCAATTCCAAGCGAGTGGTGGAATCCTGTCTGAACTGCAAATCGTGCCGCACGATCTGTCCCGCCGGTGTGGATGTGTCCGACCTAATTTTGAAGAAGCGAGCTGAGCGTCCCAACCGACTGGCTGGTTGGATCTTTCGGAGTCAGGCTCGCGGGGCCACGTTTGAATCGTGCCTGCGCTTCCTTGGACGCACGCAACCGACCTGGGATCGGCCATTCGTCAGGAAAGTGATCGAGTGGATCACGGCCCCGCTCATGAAGGCATTGGCACCCACAGCCCGTTTGCCACATGAGTTATCGCTACCCAAGTTGGCTCAACAACATTTGCGTGAACGCTATGCCCATTTAATCCCGCGTGGAGGGCATGCCGCACCGACGAGGGCGGTGGCCTACTTCCATGGGTGTGCCGCCAACTATTTCGATGATGGTGTCGGAGACGCGGTGATCGAGGTGTTACAGAAACACGGCGTGGAACCGGATCTCCCTGCTCAACGCTGTTCGGGCACGCCCATTCAAACCTATGGCCATGTCGATCTGGCGCGCGAAGGAGCGCGATTTAATCTGCAGTCGTTCGCGAATTATGAAACGATCGTGACCGGTTGTGCCTCCTGTACCCTCATGCTGAAGGATTATCCGACACTGTTTCAAGATGGAGCGGAGCGGCAGCAGGCTGAGGCATTGGCCAAGAAGGTGGTGCATATTTCTGAATTCGTCGCACGGGCGACCGAGCATCCTCCGATGGCCAAGGCTCAAGGGTTGACCAAACGCGTCACCTACCATTCGTCCTGTCATCTCAGGGCGGCAGGCGTCACAAAAGAGCCACGACAAGTCCTCTCGTCCCTGCCAGGGGTCAATTTTGTTGAGATGCAGGATGCCGACCGTTGTGCAGGAGGGGCAGGCACCTACGTCGTCAAGGACTATGGCACCTCGCAGAAGATCTTTGATCGGAAAGCCCGTGCGGTCACGCAAACCGGTGCGAACGTCGTCGCCACCAGTTGTCCGGCCTGCATGATTCAGCTCAAGAACGGATTACCGGACTCCGTCCAAGTGAAACATGTTGTGCAACTGCTTCAGGATGCATACCGTGCAGCAGATGGGGAACAAAGGTGAGTTCGTCGTGCGACTCATGTATAGTGCCCCACCAGCCTGCATTGAAGCAGGTCTTGCTGAGCACGAAGGGTGAGGATCACATGGTGTCGGTACAGATCTTCGGTCAGACGTTACGCGCGGCCGTTGAAGAGAGTGAGTTTGAGGTGCCGATCAACGACCAAATGACCGTGAAGCAGCTGATCGAGGCGAACCCGGCGCAGCTCGGACCGTTACTTCAGTACATCAGGAGCCGAGAGGCACTGATCACGATCAACAAGAAGATCGGATCAGAGGATTCGGTGGTCAAAGACGGCGATATCCTGAAATTCTCCTTCCAGTCCCGTACCTCATACGAGGGGAACAGAGATATTCCTACCTAAACGCTCCACAGGTTTTCAGTTCCGCAATCACATTCTCCCGACGGATACATAGTTTCTAGGCGCAAATCCAGGTAAGCTCTCGGCACCACACTCGTACTATGCACGACTCGTTAGGCCGGAACTCATTTCCACTGTATGCGCAGGTTCTCGTGGCTGTGTGTTGCGGCGCGGCGCTGGGTGTTGTGTTTGGCCAGGAGCCCTACCTGGGGGATCTGGGGAATGAGCAACTCGGTCAGCTCGGGCTCTGGGTCGTGTGGGTACTCAAGACGCTCGCGGTGCCCCTCATCTTCGTCGCGATCCTCGATTCGTTGCTTCGGGCCTCGATCCCGTTCAGTCAAGGCGCGAAGCTGCTCGCGATCTGTCTGATCAATGTCTCCATGGCGATGGTGATCGGCCTGGCGATCATGAATACCTGGCAGCCGGGGAAATCGTGGCAAGGCCATGTCGAGGACTTGCTTCAAGTCGTGCCGGGAACGAACCTGAAGCCGATAGGGACTGCATCCGAACATCCGGTGGAAGAGCTGTTGGCCTACATTCCCCGAACGATCGCCGATCCGTTTGGGAACAACAACATCATCGGTGTTGTCCTTCTGGCATTGGGGCTTGGGTTGGCATTGCGGTGGGCACGGACGAAGAGTGGCCAAGCCGGCGGCGTGCTCGATCAGGTGGCCTGGGCCATTGAGCGACTCTACGGCTGGCTCGTGACCATTCTCTGGTGGGTGATTCTGATCGTGCCCTTCGCCGTGTTCGGGGTCGTCGCAAACATCGTCGGCCGGTCCGGGGATCGAGGTCTTCTCCGTGCTCTGGATTTTCCTTGCGGCCATGCTCCTTGGTCTCGTAGTGCACGCGTTGCTCTATTATCCACTCGTTGCCTGGTGGGTGGGGAAGAAACCGCCGGCGGTCTACATCGGGCAGGGCGCCGATGCCATCATGACCGCCCTGTCGTGTAATAGCAGTTTGGCCACCGTTCCTGTCACGCTTCGCTGTCTCGAGCGCATGCGCGTCTCGTCACAGTCGGCACGCCTAGCTGCCTGTGTCGGGACCAATCTCAACAACGACGGCATCACACTCTACGAAGCGATGGCAGCGCTGTTCCTCGCCCATGCTCTTGGCTACGATCTGCCGATGTCGAAGCAGATCGTCATCGTCATGGCCTCCATCATTGCCGGCGCCGGCGTAGCGGGCATTCCTGAGGCCGGCATGATTGTGCTCCCGCTCGTCCTTGCCGCGGCCGGTCTACCCGAGCAAGTGATCCTGGCCGCCATCCCCCTCATCATGACCGTGGATTGGATCATCGCCCGCGCCCGCTCCGGCGTGAACGTCATGAGCGACATGCTCGTGGCGATCTTGCTGGATGTGGGCAAGACGACACGTCCGACGAAGGCTTAGGCTGAAGCGGGAATGTAAAGGGACAGACCGGGAATCTTTCTGAAATGAGTATCGAGGCAGCACACAAGGCGATCGCGCTCAAGAACGAGCGTCGTGCTGGAGGTGTTTCAACAAAGATTGGCGTTGAAGTTCGGCTTTTTCTAGACTTTTTAACTCCAAATCCAGATGAATCTTGCCGCTTAGTGACTTGAGTTGGTTCAGTTTCTTGCGCCGGTCCTGTGTGCTGTGCATGGGGATCCCCTTGATGTGCCTCCATCGTGTACATCGCATGTGTCCATGTCAACCATTCCCGAAGGACGATACGCCAGGATTCCGGTGTGTTGAGGGTCGGCGTGGTTTTCCATAAGTCGAGATCAACCACTCACCACCCACGATTTCTTAGGCCCATTCGGCACTCATTCATCAGCGCTGCCTTACTCAGAGGCAGGGCGTGATTTCTTTGCGGGAAACGGGTAAGCTTCCGGCGCATTGCACCACTTCCTCGGCTACCGAAGGTATGATCACAGAAGCGGATACATGCCGGAAGTATATCCTCCCGAAGCTCATCCAATCTGGTTGGGATAACGACCCACATTCCTTCACTGAACAAAAGACATTTACCGATGGTCGCATCGTCTTGCTTGGAGAAAAAGTTCGACGACGGCCACAGAAACGCGCCGACTATCTGCTCCGCTACACAAGAGATTTTCTTATCGGTGTGGTTGAAGCAAAGGCTGCTTACAAGTCTGCTTCTGATGGACTCCAGCAAGCTAAAGATTATGCCGAAGTTCTGGGTTTGAAGTTTGCCTATTCGACAAACGGGAATGGCGTCGTGGAGTTCGACTTTCTCATGGGCCGGGAGCGGACTCTTGATTCCTTTCCGACTCCAAAGGAGCTTTGGACTCGGCTACGGATAGGGGAGGAGTTACGGGACGATACGACAGCCGAGCGGTTGCTGACTCCGTACAACCATTTGTCGGGGAAAAGTCCGCGGTACTATCAGGAAATTGCCATCAATCGAACCGTACAGTCGATTTTGCAGGAGAAGAACCGCATTCTCCTCACGATGGCCACTGGCACAGGCAAGACGGTTGTGGCCTTCCAGATCTGTTGGAAGCTCTGGCAGGCTCGCTGGAATCGTACAGGGGAATACCGACGTCCGAAGATCCTGTATCTAGCCGATCGAAGCATCCTCATCGACGATCCGAAAGACAAAACATTCACTCCGTTCGGCGATGCACGCTGGAAGATTCAACAGGGTGAAGTGAACAAAGGCCGCGAGATGTACTTTGCGATTTATCAAGCCATCGCAAAAGACGAGCGGCGACCTGGGCTGTATAAAGAATACGCGCGTGACTTTTTTGACCTTATTGTCGTCGATGAGTGTCATCGGGGCAGCGCCAAGGATGAAAGTAACTGGCGGGAGATTCTTGAGTACTTCGAACCGGCTTACCAATTAGGTATGACGGCAACGCCGTTGCGCCAGGACAATCGAGATACCTACGCGTACTTCGGCAATCCCATCTATACCTACAGCCTACGTCAAGGAATCGAAGATGGCTTTCTTGCGCCCTATCGAGTGCATCGTATCGTCAGTGCCTGGGACGCGACGGGCTGGCGGCCGAGCAAAGAGGATCTTGATCGATTCGGGCGAGCGATTCCTGACGACGAATATCACACCAAAGATTTTGAACGAGTGGTGGCTCTTCGGGCTCGCACGCAGGCCATCGCGCGGCATCTCACAGAGTTCATGAAAAAGACGGATCGTTATGCCAAGACCATCGTGTTTTGTGTCGATCAAGAGCATGCGGCTGAAATGCGGCAAGTCTTGACTAACCAAAACGCTGATCTGGTACAGCAGCACCCCGATTATGTGTGTCGGGTGACTGCGGAAGAAGGCGATATCGGGAGGGGGCATCTCGGTCGGTTTCAAGAGCTGGAAAAGGACACCCCGGTGATTCTCACCACATCGCAACTTCTCACCACCGGCGTGGATGCGCCCACATGTAAGAACATCGTCCTTGCGCGAGTCGTCAATTCGATGACTGAGTTCAAGCAGATGATTGGACGGGGAACGCGTGTTCGCGACGACTACGGCAAGCTGTACTTCAATATTCTCGACTACACAGGTTCCGCGACGCGTCTGTTTGCCGATCCAGACTTTGATGGCGATCCCGTGCGAGTGACTCAGGAAGAAATGAGCGAAACAGGCGAGCCCAAGGCGTACCAGATCATCGAAGAACAGCCAGTGATGGCAGAGGCGGAGGAACCATTTCAGATCTCAAATAGACAGATCTCAGATGATGGAGAAGGGGAGCGACGCAAGTACTACTTCGACGGAGGTCAGGTGGAGATCGTCGCGCATATTGTCCATGAGCTCGATCCGGATGGAAAGCAGCTGCGGGTCGTCAAATTTACCGATTACACGGCGGAAAAAGTCCGCTCACTCTATCCGAGTGCATCAGACCTGCATGCGCAATGGGCTGATCCGGAGCAACGGGCCGAGATTATCCAACGCTTGGCCGAGCGAGGTATCGACTTTGATGATTTGGCTAAAGCCGCTGGCCAACCGGAGGCTGATCCGTTCGATCTGCTCTGTCACGTGTCGTTTAATGCGCCTTTGCGGACCAGACGAGAGCGGGCTGACAGGCTGAGGAAGGAGAAGAAAGATTTCTTTGATCAATATGGGTCTCAGGCAAAGGAGATCTTGGCAGAACTGTTGGAGAAGTACGCCGAGTATGGGACGGCGCAGTTCGTCATCCCTGACGTCTTGAAGGTTCCACCGATTTCTGAGCATGGCAATGTCATGGAGATTGCCGAGTTCTTCGGCGGGACGGAGCAGTTACGTATGGCAGTCACACAGTTGCAGACCTTGCTGTATGCCGCCTAACGGCGTACATGGCAAATCCCAGCTCTCACAGGTACAATCCCTCCATTTGCGATCTGCCATTTGAAATCTGAGATTCGCCATAGGCGACCATGAAATACAAATCCTTCGAAGACCTTCCAGTTTGGCAAGCCGCGATCGACCTGGCCCGTCGCATCTATGCGTTTACCGAACATCAAGCCTTTCGCAGCCATGCCGGGTTGCGCGACCAACTAGAACGCGCCGCTCTGTCGATCTCCAACAACATTGCCGAAGGCTTTGAGCGAGGTACGACAAATGAGCTGCTTGCCTTCCTCTATATCGCCCGTGGCTCTTCCGGTGAAGTGCGCTCCATGCTCTGCCTCCTGGAGCGCGTGCCGGCCTTCTCACCTCTGAAATCTGATATTCGAGATTTGAAAGCGAGCTGCCTTAGTATTTCTCGGCAGCTCTACGGTTGGATCGAACAATTGAAGAATTCCGACATCTCCGGTCAGCGGCACTTGAACAACAAGACGCGCTCTCGCGCGACTGAACGGAAAGACCGCGACACATTCCTTGAAGAGCTCGACCGCATCCGCCAATCCGGTACAAAGCAATCTGAGGTCTGAAATTTGAGATCCATGCATGTCTAAGAAGCCTACAGCTCCACTCACCACAGCCTAACAGCTCGGCAGCCTGATCAAGTCCGCCCGCGACATCATGCGGAAGGATAAGGGGCTCAACGGGGACCTCGACCGTCTGCCTATGCTTACTTGGATCATGTTCCTAAAGTTCTTGGACGATCTGGAGCAGATCCGTGAAACCGACATGAAACTCGCCGGCAAACGGTTTCGTCCCGCCATTGAGCCGCCCTATCGCTGGCGCGACTGGGCGGAAAAACCAGACGGGATCACCGGTGACGAGCTGATCAAGTTCGTGAATAATGACGAGGCCATCGGCCCGGACGGCAAGAAAGGCTCCGGCCTCTTCGCCTATCTCCGCAGCCTGCAAGGTGCCAACGGCGGCGACCGCCGCGACGTCATCGCCACAGTCTTTCGCGGCACGATCAACCGCATGATCAACGGTTACCTTCTGCGCGATGTGGTCAATAAAGTAAGCGGCATCCACTTCTCCTCCAGCGATGAGATCCACACGCTCGGCCACCTCTATGAGTCCATGCTCAAGGAAATGCGCGACGCCGCGGGAGATTCTGGCGAGTTCTATACGCCACGCGCCGTCGTTCGGTTCATGGTTACTGTGACGGATCCTAGATTAGGTGAGACTCTTCTCGATCCAGCTTGCGGCACCGGTGGCTTCCTCGTCGAGGCATTTTCCCACTTGGAGAAGCAGTGCAAGACGGTCCAGCAGCGAGAGATTCTTCAAACCAGAAGCCTGTTGGGCGGGGAGGCGAAGCCGCTACCGTATCTGCTCGCTCAGATGAATCTGTTACTGCATGGACTCGAAACGCCGCAGATTGGTCCGCTCAACAGTTTGCGCCATCCGTTGAAAGAAATCGGCGACAAAGACCGTGTGGATATGATCCTCACCAATCCACCATTCGGTGGCGAAGAGGAACGTGGCATCCTTTCAAACTTTCCGGAAGACAAGCAAACCTCCGAAACGGCATTGCTCTTTCTCCAACTCATCATGCGCAAGCTCCGTCGCCCAGGCGCCCATCCCGTGATGGGCGATGGCAAATCTCAGATCTCAAAGGGTGGCCGAGCGGGCGTTGTCGTTCCCAATGGCACGCTCTTTGGCGATGGTGTCTGTACCCGCATCAAGGAAGAACTCCTGAAGGAGTTCAATCTGCACACAATCGTTCGCCTGCCCAACGGCGTCTTTGCCCCCTACACGAGCATTCCGACGAATCTCATGTTCTTCGACCGCTCCGGTCCGACGAAACACGTGTGGTATTACGAGCAGCCGCTTCCCGAAGGTCGGAAGAATTATACGAAGACCCAGCCGATCCAGTTCGAAGAATTTGCCGACTGCATCGCCTGGTGGACGAAGCGGAAGGAGAACAACCGAGCTTGGAAGGTTCCCGCATCAGACATCCTCAAGAACGGCTGCAACCTCGACATCAAGAATCCACGCGGCAAAGTAGATCTCGAGCATCTTCCGCCTGAGCAGCTCGCCGACGATATTCTGAAGAAAGAACTGCGTATCGCCGAAATCATGGGCGAGATTAAGAGCCTTCTCAAAGGTGGCGTATGAGCGGGTGCCCTCGGGTGAAATTAAGTCAGGTGTTGCGCCTCGACCTAAATCCTGTCCCCGTTGATGCTATCACGTTATATCCCATGGTCGGAGTTCTGAGCTTCGGGCGAGGGCTTTTTGACCGAGAACCTATTGAGAATGGGAAAACGAGCTATAGGCAGTTCTATCGTCTCAAAGCCGACCACGTAGTAATGAGCCAGCTCTTCGGCTGGGAAGGTGCGTTAGCTCTGAGTACAGAAAAATTCGCCGATAAATTTCTCTCACCCCAGTTTCCGACGTTCCTTTGTGACGAAAGCCGACTGGATCGCAAATATCTCGGTTGGGTAATGCGTCGACCAGCTTTCTGGGAAGACTTAGGTTCTCGCGCTAGCGGCATGGGAGGTCGGCGGCGCACACTGAATCCTGAAGCATTGTTTGCCTGTGAAATCCCCCTCCCTCCGCTTACGGAGCAGCGGCGGATCGTGGCGCGGGTCGAATCCCTTACGGAGAAGATTGAGGAGGTAAAGAATCTGCGATTTCAATCTGGCGGAGAGGCTCAAGCATATCTCGCTTCAGCCTCCCTTTCGCTTTTCTCTTCGCTCCGTTCTCGCAATACAGTTGGCGAGGTATGTGAGGTAATTGATCCAAATCCGTCGCATCGCTATCCCGTCTATGTGCCCAATGGTATCCCGATAATTTCGTCATCTGAGTTCATTGGTGATGATGGCATTGATCCAACACGAGCAAGGCAAGTGTCAGTAGAATTTTATGAATCCACGCTCGGCCGCTATGATGTCGGTGGTGGCGACGTGATCTTTTCGCGAAAAGGGAAGGTCGGCTATGCCCGCTTGCATCCGGAAGTGAAACAACTTGCTATGACCCATACCCTCTGTGTATTGAAGCCCGATCGTACTAAAGTAGAGCCGAGATACCTTTTGCATTTCGCCCGAAGCCCGATATTCCTGGAGGAGCTAACTGGAACAATGAACCCAAATGTGGGTGTTCCGACGTTGGGACTAGGAGTGATTCGAGGTGCTGGTATTCCGGTTGTTACTCTTACAGAACAGCGCCGCATTGTTGCCTATCTCGACGGTTTGCAGGCCAAGGTGGATACGTTGAAGCAGTTACAAGCCGATACCGCCGCTGAACTCGCCGCGCTCCTGCCCTCCATCCTCGACAAGGCTTTTAAAGGGGAACTGTAGCAGATGGCCCAATGCGCTAGGCCTGAATCCCAGGTATGAAATCATTTCAATCGACTGCTCCGGTTCGTGTAGAATCGCTGTTTTAGTTCGCCATCCTCGCTGAGGAGCGCCCTTATGGCCGACGTGCTTCGTATCAACACAACCGCAACGAAGGAGGTGGTAGATCTGACTGATCGGCTTGA
>JAHBWR010000058.1 GCA_019636875.1 Nitrospira sp. | reverse complement strand
GTAGAGCGTGGAGCCATCCTTATCTAGTTTCAATCCTCGCCCGCCCCCATGGACGGGCGCTACTCGCCGGGTAGCTCTGGGTCGCTGGCGTACACGAGTTTCAATCCTCGCCCGCCCCCATGGACGGGCGCTACGTGGATCCGCATGCGTATAAGGCCCCGCGACATAGTTTCAATCCTCGCCCGCCCCCATGGACGGGCGCTACTGCACTACTCGAAAACCATCTACTATCGATGACTTATGAGGTTTTCTGCGCGAACCGAGGAAACGACTCGTATGGTTCGAGCTTATTCTCCCTTCGCGCTCGCCAAATCTCTTGCTCAAACAATTGGTTAGAATCATCGCGATCCTGTCTGGTTTTTATCAGCACTCCTGGTCCGCGCTCACAACACCAACGGCTCCTCAAAATCAATCGCCGTATTCACTCCATAGACCTGCACATATTTCTCCTTCGGCTCGATCAAGCGATACACCCGCAAACTGTCTTCTTTTTCCTCAATGATCTCCAGTAATCGACGCATCACCTCCTCGTACTGCATCTCACTGACGGAACATTCAAAAACGGACTTCTGTACCCGCTGGCCAAAGTCCTGACACGCCAACGCCACCTTGCGAAGCCGCTTTCGGCCAGCCGCCGTCTCTGTTGAGACATCATAGGTGATCAGAATATTCATTGGTCTTCTCTACCGATGCAGATATGGTGGATAGGCCTCCAGATCGCCCCGCAGCACACGTGCAAGCAATCGGGCCTGGATGTGCGGCACGAGCCCCAACGGCATCTTCTGGTCCAGCACCGGATGTGTGATGTTCTCCTGCTTACGCTTCTGGTACGCAACGATCACGTCCTTCCTCGCCTCATCCTCCAGATGCACAGCGCCACCGGGCCGAGCTTGAAAATGTTTGGCCACGACTTGACGCCGGTTGATCAATGTAAGGACAAGCCGATCGGCCAGAACGCTGCGCAATTCTTCCATGAGATCCAGTGCCAACGCCGCCCGGCCCGGTCGAAGGGCGTGGAGAAACCCCATCTGAGGATCGAGCCCCACCCCCTCGACGGCAGCCACACAATCGTTCATCAGCAACACATACAGAAACGACAGCAGCGCATTCACCGGATCGCGTGGCGGGCGGCGAGATCGGCTGTCCAGCGTAAATGTAGACCGGTCCTCCTTCACCATGCGATCGAACGTCCCAAAGTAGGCACGAGCCGATTCCCCCTCAATCCCACGCAGCGTATCCAGGTCTTCACACAACGGCAGCCGACCCAAGGCGTTACCGAGCGCCTCAGCGGTCACTTTCAATGACACGGCATCGGCAGCGTCATCCGCCTCCCTCGCGCCCCGCAACACCACCTGGCGTGTATTCTGAACCTTGCCGGCGACGATATTCCTTGCGATCGCGAGCGTCTTCGCAGCATTGCTCATTGCGGCGTGTTGGGCACATCGCAGAAGCACATTGCCGCTGACCGGCCCCTCCACCCGCGCTTTGAACCGCCCATTCCGATCCAGCAGCACCACGAAGCGCCCATCCTCCGCACAGCGGGCCATCGCCGCCGGGCTCATCATGACATCCCCAAAACACACCACCCCGCCGATGTGGTGCAACGGGACTTGCAGCTTGGTCTCTTTCTCAACCTCGATCTTCAGCGTGTCATGATCCACACGCACGTAGGCACCCTCGCTTGTGACATAGAGCGTGTTCAGCAATTGCTGCATGGTGGCCTTCAGGACTCCTTCGCCACAAACAGTCCGCGCACAAGGACCCGCGCTCGTTCTTGCTCACCAATGACAGACGGCATGCAGGACTCGCGCAAAGAACAGTGCCCACAACGACGATCATTCACCGGTGGAGGCAGTGTGCCGCTTTCTAGCATCAGGCGAATTTCGATGATCGCCTTTTCGACATACTGTCGGAGTTCCGGCGTAAAAACCACCTCGCGCCGTCGCCGAGAACTGTGATGGTAAATCGCCCCGCGTGGCACGTCCTTGCACATCATCCCCTCCAAACACATCGCTTGGGCACAGACTTGGAGATCATCATTATCGAACCGCCGCCGTGGGCCTGATTTATATTCCACCGGATACGGCGTCTCACCACGAAATTCGACAACATCCGCCTTCCCAATGAGACCGAGACGCTTGGACCACAGCGGGAGCGCCCGCTCTACTCGTAGTCCTTCTTCCCACCCACTCTCCGTCGGCTGATCAGTGCGCTCATGCAGATCTCTCCCGCGCATCGTGTAGATATTGTCGTCAAACGTCTGCTCCACGTGAATCAGCGCACACCGGCGTGGGCAGTAAGCGTATTGGTTGAGTGCAGAAATTGGGATGAGAACATCCTCTCGCTCGTCGTCAGACATGGCCTACCGCCCTAATATTAGGTTGTGTACGGCACCAGACGCCCCTGCACATCATTCCAAGTCCACACTTCAACCCCAGAGGGAACTTGCGCAGTATTCACACTCAAAGAATAGTGAGCAAACTTGCGTGGGCTTGTGACACCATCCTTCTTCATCTCGGCTTCATTCTTTCCAATACCGACTACTTTCCCAAGATCAAGTAGCGCTTGGGCTGGTGCGCAGCCAAGCATGGCCTGACGTATACGTTGCTCCGCATTCGTATCGGTGCCAACATGTTTGAAAACGTACAGGCCACGACGGGAGATGACGCCTTTGCTCGCTGACCGGTCGTGATCATACATGTTAGCGAGCGCCTCCCATAGCAGAGTCAAATCGTTTTCCGTAAAGCTTGTGTCTTCAGCAAGATGGGCGCTGATGAACCCTTTGGCCATATACAGGCCGTAGGGGATGAGTTGTTTGCGGCCCATTGTGCGAAGCTTATCCTCTTCTTGCTTATCCTCCCAATCCAGGTAGTCCTGTGATGTTTTCGCGCCTCTTATGTCTTCGGCAACGGCCATGCGCGTAATGGAAATATCGAGGGGCAGCACAGGGTCGAGCGAGCGAGCGAATGAGAACTGAACCGGGCCTCTCACCTGTCCAGCATTCGCCCCTGTGCTCATGACGGCACCGAACGTGCGGACATCGTAAAATGACTTGCACATCCATTCACGCGCCTGTCGGACCTTATCTTTCGATGCCCCTTTCTCTGGAACGCCACCGGTCTCCTCATGCGCCTTCACGATCGGCCGGTTAAGGTTTGTCGCATGCTCCACAAAGATCGCGTTCGGTGTCTTGTTGCCACGGGCGATTTGCACGTAGTTGCGAACTCGACGTTTCAAGGCAACATCGGATACGAGCCCGCGCATGTCTTCTGGGTCAATGCGCGGCGCATTACCGGCATCAGGGTCTCCGTTGGGATTACCGTTCTCACAGTCGAAGAGATACAGAAATTCGTAACGATTCTGAATCGAGGTGGTCACGATCTAACTCCTTTCTCCAACTTGTGATGGCTTGTATTCGGTGGTGCTTTGTGGAGCACCTGACGTTGTGTTGCCGCCGCCCTTCCCAGTATTGAATGCCGCGAGTTGTTGATAGTAGCCCAATGCAAAGAGACTCTGTTCCTCCAGAGTCAACGTCCGTGGTGCAGCATCGCCTATGCGGCTCATAACGTTGGCGATCTGATTTTCGTACCAGTACGCAAGACCCCCTTCGAGCTTGCCGAGATGATTCTTGGCGTTAGCTGCCAAACGACCGAGGATGAGGCCAGGGGACTGGCTCGCAGCGGTGTAGAACCGCTGCACGACACCAGCACCCACGTCTCCCAGTGCTGCGCGTTGCAGACGTGCCAACACGGCGAGCGCACGGCCGCAGTGATAGGCCGGATGAGGATGATCAGGGTTGAGATATGGCTGCATGTTCTGGTCTCCTTGTCTGATGTGAAATGCCTTGATAAGTCCCATGCGCGCATGGGATGCGGCTTGATCGTTGATGACATCTACCCGTGTGCGTAGCATCGTCCGTGCAGCGGCGAATGATGGAATGGCACCGCCTGTGATGGCTGCATGCCAGAGCTGCTGAACCCAGGGGGAAGCGAGTTCATCCAGTTCCCGGACCAGCGCACCAGCGACAGCAAGAAACTTCTGCGACTTACATGGCCCTTTCCCATCCCGCGCCACAATCGAGAGGTCCGTGAACCATCGGTCTACATTCATCACGAGCGTCTCGAATGATCCTTCCATAATTTCACGCACCATCACGCGACCCGCGGCCCCTGACAGGGTCAACGCCACGTAGCCACTTTGCGCAAGATCGGGCCGTTGGCCCGTTCGGATGGCCTGCAAGAGCTGACGAGCTTTGAGTTCTGCCGAAGCTTCCACTTGTTCCGGCGGTTCCTTGATCCAAGCAAGCGGATCGTCATCTTCGGGAATAGATGACGTAAACCAGTAAACGGCCAGAGCATTCCCCAGTTTTGTGCTCTTCTCTGAAATCAACCGATTCAATGTCTCGGCATATGCTGTAGCAGTTCCTACCGAGACAGCAGCGTTGGCAGATTGTTCAAGGCCATACGACTGAAATGCTTGCTTGTCGAACCCGATCAAAACATCTCCAACTCCAAGACCACCAACTCCCGCTAATCCCTTGATCTTGACGGGATGCGTTAAGGCTGCTTCGACCAACTCTCCTGTTGCAAAACAGCGCATCATGGTCCCACCAGATGAAGGTGGGTGCAACGTGGAACGGAATTGTCGCCACCAGTCCCACCATTCGTCCCGATTCAGCGGATTGATGCCGTCGATGAGCACTGTGGCTGTTTCGGTCGGTTTAGCCCTTTGCCGTGTGAGATCTTTACGAATCTTCTGCACCATCTCGTCATCAGTCAGCATATTCACAGCGGGAGCCAAGTACGGTGCGCTCGTTGCCGCTTTTTCAAGCAACCTGCAGAAGTAGGCGTGCTTTGCCCGAAACTTCTCCTGATCTTTAAGATCGAGATCTTCTTTCCAATAGAGGGCAACGGTGGGCAGACCTTCAGCTAAAAAATGGGCGCGAGGCTCATCACCCCCGACAAGCTCCGGTTGCGAAAGGTTCGGACAGCGGTCGAATGCGCGCCCCTTCCCTTCATCCAGTTGGATCACGCCCGTGAAACATCCGTCGTTTGTGCAACTGATGGCCCATTTTACTTTCTTGCGTGAAAAGCCAGGCTCGGAATCGGTCGCCTTGCGCAATATCGCCTCAAGCATGGATTATCTCCTCGACTTTTCTCACAATCGGATCGTCAAAGAGTGGTATCGGCATCACACCGTTGGTCACACGAGCTTGAAACAGGCTCACCTTGGCCAGTGCATGGCTATCGTTTGCCTGATGCAGATCAAAGACGTCATACAGCATCCATCCGATATCGAGATTGAATGTGTACGGCGGTGCGTGTTCGATCCCGGCATCCAATAACTCGAAGTAAGCTGGGAATTCCCTGCACCCCAGATAGGGCTGATAGAAGCACTTGCCATGGGAAGCACGACGTTCAAACTGTGCGTCATAGGTCTGGGCCTCACTGGCATCCTCACGAAACCTGAGGTGGGCGTGTAAACGATATCGCACATCCTTTAATGCCATCGTCTGGCGTTGTGTGCGCCCTTTCTGATCGCTCCCCAGCAGATCTCTGCCCCCATCCGCCCAGATAGGTTCAATCGGAACTTTCCCGTCACGCCAGCCAAGAACTGTACGTTCGCTCGGGGCCTTGTCTTTCACTTCGTTCCGCCGTAAGGCGATATAGCGAGGCGGCGCGAGGATCTCGATTTTCTCGATCTGCCAGTAGAATCCATGGGACTTTTTCCAATAGATCGCATCATAGATTCCGCGTGCCGCAGATGGAGTGATGACCGGATAGCTGTACCGTTCCACCTTCATCTCGGGACGAGTGAAGCAGGCGAACTCGCCCCACACCTCTAAGCAGTGCGTCTTGCCTCGCATGACTTCCTCCTTTCTCAAGCGATCCAATTGTTCAGTGACCCAGTTGGCACGAGTCCTAGTACTGGGTGATAGTGTTCTTTGATGGCATAGATAAACCATTCGTTCTGTTCACGGTCTCCTCGTCCCACAACTTTCACTGGAATCAACACGTCCCAGAGCGCGTCATCCATCTTGGGACGGTACAGACTGACCGTGAGCAGTCTGGCACGGTGAATCCAATCGACAGTCAGCCCCTTCCTATCTGCCTCGTCGCACAGGGCTGAAAATTGGTCCAGACATTCTCCATATGGAACCACAATGTTAATCGCGTCCTGAGTAATCAAACGATAGTGCCGCGCCACATCGGGAAAACTTCCGGCTTTAATGAAATCAAGCAACTCCTTTGTTCTTGCCGCTGCTTCAGGCTTATTCAGATCATAAAGCCGCCGGTAGTACGCCGTGACGAAATCCGGATCATCAAGCCGCATACCGTCCACCCCATGTTGGCGCAGCAGCATGCGGGTGATCTGGCTCGCCTGTTGATATCCGCCTGGGGGATAGGCTTCGTCTTGCGGGAGAAAGACTCTCACCTCTCCAAACCCGGCCAGCTTGCCTTCACGGTTGCAACGCCCTGCCGCCTGGATGATTGCATCCATCGGCGCATAGGCGCGATAAACGACTGGAAAATCAATGTCCACCCCAGCTTCAACACATTGGGTCGCGATAAGATGAACTTGTTGTCGATGCTTCAGCCGCTCTCGTACAGTATCTAGCACCTTACGTCGGTGTGCAGGACAGAGGCTAGTGGAGAGATGTATCGCCGACAATTCCATCGACTCCCACACTTCCTTGGCGTGTCGTTTGAGGTTCACAACGCACATTGCCTGAGCATGTTCCCGCAGGCTTTGCGAAAGCTCTGCCCACGTGACACCTTCACCAGGGTTTTCCCACCGTACTTCCGTTCGCCGCAACAGAGTGAAAAGCTTGATGGGCTCGGGCACGATCTCCCGAGGCTGCCAGCCACCCACGCAATGAGATTGCACTGCTTCGTGCAGGTGGGCAAAAGCCGGCTGGGTCGCCGTAGCAAAGACAACTGTTGAGCCATACTCGTGCGCAAGATGCGACAGCGTGGCAAGAGTCGGCACCGCAAGATTCGCAGGAAGTGTTTGTACCTCGTCGAATAGAATCACCGACCGCGCAAGCCGGTGTAGCTTTCGACAGGTGGAGGGACGATTCGACAGCAGCGATTCGAGCATCTGTACACTCGTCGTGACGATCAAGGGCGCATCCCAGTTCTCCGCCAGTAAGCGTCGTTGACGCTCAGCATAAGAAAGCTCTCCCTTCTCGCCTTCGTTATCACCAGCGCTTTTTTCCTCACCTCGTCCTGAGAGTGAATGATGCTCAAGTACATAGTGCTCGCCGAATATTGGCTCGAAGATAGAGCGATAGATCGAAGCCGTTTGCTCGATGATCGAGAGGTACGGAATCACCACCACAATGCGTCGAAGTCCGTGTTGCTGCGCATGCTTCAGCGCGAAGGCCAACATCGCGAGAGTCTTGCCGCTGCCAGTCGGCGCCGTAAGACTAAACAAGCCAGGAGGATGATCGGCAGCGTTTAGGCTAGCCTCCAGCAACGCGTGACGGACCTCAGCAACCACTGTCGCCGCTTGAGTTTGGTGCTGGAGCTTTTCAATGTGATCAAGAAGTAGAGGAAGAGCCTTCTCTGATTGAATAAGCAGGCCGGGCGAACGATAGCGTTTGCCATCTGCAGCGCCTTCAAAATGTGCCTCCGTGTCAAGAAAGTCTGCATCAACCAAAGCGGAGAAGAGCATGCGCACATCGAGCATGTGATCGATCCTACTGTCTATGCTGGTGCCAAGGGCGGTCGTAGTCGGCTGCGGCACTGTGAGCCCGTCTTCAACGAGGCGGCCTTCGAGTACAGCCAGATCCTCCTCACTCAACCGAAGTTGTAGAGGGTGATTACTGGCAAGCGCCTTAGGTTCAAGTCGGCGAAGTTCCGACTTACTCAAGGACTGAAGCCCAATGTGATGCCCCTGAATGGCCAGTGCAGCAGCAATGGCCTTGCGCTTCTGGAGAGCGAACCAAGCGCCTTGCGACCAGTGATCGAGCCCCTGCACCTCACCCCGCAGCCGCGCCTGAAACAAGTCGCCGTACTTACCAAGATCGTGCAACAATCCAGCAAGCCTTGCTTCCTCAAAGGCTCGATGCCCCTGCATGAATTCTCCTGCCAGCTCAGCAACACTACCGAGATGGTCTGTTAAGGGATGCCAGCTGCCATATCCGTTGGCGCTGTGTGCGAAGTATTGACAGGAATGAGGCTCAGAGTTGTGGTGATGATCAGGCATTACCAAGGCTCCTCTTGTCTAATACCTATCCCCCACCGCACGCAAATGCTATTTCAGACCATGGACGCAAACGACCCGTCGTCGTTCCGGCGCACACGAGCGAGACAGTCTGGAGAAGGAGGATCCTGACCGGTCAGATTCCAGGCCGTGATGCATGGAGAAATATCTCAGCCCAGAAGGGCAAAGATGCTTGTTACTCGTAAACCCTGAACTTGCCATGTAGCTTCCCCAACACTTCACCAAGTGTCGCCAAGCAAGCCTTTGAGTTCCGCGAAGGATACCCCGCTTCTCCTTGATAAATCACCTGTTGACAGGGTGACCATCAGCTGTCAGCCATCGGGCAGGTATTATCAAACGGTGGAAGGTCCCTAGAGACTAGCTGAGACAGAAGACTTCGTGGCACTACTGTTTCTGAGATGATTTCTTTCCTTTATTACCTTTGCGGGATATATTTAGCTGGTACCAAGCACGGCGAACCAAGTGCCTCATGGATGGTCTAACTCGAGATGCGGCCACCAAAGAATTATTATGATCTCCCAAAGCTTTTCGCCAGAATTGAAAGCAACAAATCTATTCACTCGTCGGGTTCGATCATTGGAGATCGGAGAGCTCATCAGAAACATTACGCCGCACGTTCGAGCTCTGGAAGATATCCTATCCTCGGCCATTACAATCAAGTTTGAAGACCAGCCAGAAAATGAGTTTCGTCTCCACTTTAAACGCCAAGCTTGCCGGTTTGGTGGATACCGTTGGTGGGCAGCCTGCCCGAGTTGTCGACGATATGTCTCGAATCTTTACTCTGCTATGGACCGCATAGCGTGCCGCAAATGCCATGGCCTCAAATATGTAAGCCAAGTTTGCTCCAATGCCCCTAGATTGATGCACCACTACGCAGGATTACGAGAGAGCCTTGAGTCTAAGCCCGGTCCAAAGCCAAAGAGGTATTGGACTTACCTAGCAAAAGAAGGCAGATATGTGAATCAGGTGCTTTCAGGACTTTGGCGAAGAGGACTGGGTCGGCCTATGAATAACGATTAATTTCTTTTTTCCGGCGCTTCTCACGTCCAAGGAAAATGACGGCTTTCGTGCAACGTGCCATATTCACTCACCACTCTCTTTTTTTCTTATTAGGATATTAGAGGGCTTTTCATGTCTCTTGGGTGTTACTTTTAGTAGAGAAAGAAAGTCCCTCGTGCTCTCAAAGGTTTTCGCAACGCCGTTGGCAATAGCAACTTTCACCTCGATTGCATTTATCTTCTGCCTTCCCCTCAAGACTTGCTCATCAAAGTCTTTTCCAAGAATCCAAATCCCTTCTCGCTTAGGAAGATCAAACAAAACAACTCCCCAGTCACATGCCAGCCGCTTCAACGTCGCCCGAAAGCCGTCGCTTGGTTTCTCCCACCATTCTTCGTGGGACGCGAACGGTGAGATGCCATAGACCTTACCTTCCACTTTCATAAAAAAGTAGTTGGCGCTACCCTTGCCGATCTCTAGGAGAGAGATTCCATTCAAAACCAATTGTTTCATGAAGCCGCTGGCAACCTTATGGCTCAACGCAGATTTTGTCCGACGCTTTGTTCTGGTTTCTTTGTGAATTGAAGCAAGAAGTTCTCTGAGCGTATCGGATTTGGAATCTTTCAGGGTTGGCATTGGATCACCTTTTTAACCGTGCCGCCCAACCAGGCAAGTAGTGTGAACGAGACGTTAGCCTGATGAATAGGCAAGTCCCAATAATACGACCTATGGCCTTACAATCCGTTGTACGGTGCAGTTACCGATGCCAAGAGCTCGGGCAATACTCCTTATCCCATGACCCTTCTGGCGCAGGTCCAATACCCTGGACTCTATTGCAAGTCCAACTCTGGGTCGGCCTAATGTCTTCCCTTGAGCTTTAGCTCTATTAAGACCCGCCTTGACGCGCTCTACGATCATGCTACGTTCGAATTCTGCAAAGACCCCTAACATCTGAAACAGCAGTTTCCCGGCTGGTGTCGTCGTATCGATCCCTTGCTTGTGAAGATAAAGATTTGTCTGCTTACTATGGAGCTCGTTGAGAAATGTCACTAGATCCTGAAGGCTGCGACCCAGGCGATCCACCGACCAGGCGGCCACCAGATCAAACTCTCGGCGCACGATGCCTTTGTGGAGGGCGTCGAAGCCTGGACGTCCTTCTCGCCCTTTTGATCCACTAATTCCCTTGTCGACGAATCGTTGGACAATATGCCAACCTTCTTCATCTGCTACAGCCTCTAGCTCGCCTAGCTGGTTTTCTACACTCTGCCCATCCGTACTGACTCGGGCATACAACGCTACACGCCTATTCTTCATGGGAAGCCTCCGTGTCGAAATCGAGTTCACTATATCCGAGGCGTGTCCTGTAATCAACTGTATATAGGACACACGTTCTGGCATTCCCCTACCCGCATAGATGCTGTGATTTGCGGGCAGTAAATTGGAGGGGTTATTAGGACAACCTGCTTCCCACTTCAGCGATCCTGAAATATCAACTAAGGAACCTCTGATTAAATCCTGGTTCTCAGAAGCAGTCCCTCGACTTCCCTACGTTTTGAGATGTGGATGACTGAAATATCGAATTAATCAGACCTTCCCTAAGTTGCTTAGGGGGCTGCAGGCAATGGCGGGCGGAAGATTTCTGAGGCTTTGCCGGTCAAGGACTTCACCACGATGACCAGTGCTCCATGGTCTCCGCATGCATTGGGAGGGATCCTACGCCGAGAAAATGCTTCTGGCTCAATTGCCACCCATGTTACGGCATGACATGATGGAGGAGTTCATAGGGAGGCACCGGTCGACCTGATCCTGCGATCATCGGGTGTTCCTGGCCCCCATGCCTCCTCTCTAAGCCCAGGACTCTATCCTAGAGAGGTGACCCATGGCGCGTCAGACCAATGATGACCGGCACGATTGGGTTCCGTATCTAAAGCCAACTGAGGCAGACCATGCAGCCGCCGCTTTGCTTTCCAAAGCAACAATTGCAGACCGGATCCAGGCAACTATCCGCCACCCTGCGTATGCGAAGGACGTGATAAAGTACTTGTCCAAAAGCAAGAGGACGCATCTTGTGAAGTCACAGATCGTCGATGTGTTCTGGGAGCCACATTCGCCAATCGCTGAACAATGGGGTCTTCCGGCAACTATCGTTAACCAACGACAAGCAGACAAATTACGCGAGTACTACAAAGACCGACTTTGGCGAAGCTCGAATCCAATTCGTATTATAGGGGTTCAGCCTCGGTTTATTTTGCTATCAGTTGACCTCTCGGAGACGGCAAAGCGCTTACAAGATCTATTGCGCCTCCTTGTCGATCAGTATCAGATGGATTTAGGTTGGGCTCAACCCAAGAGAAATCGATCGTTTAAGTGTGACCCTTTTGAAATCTACGATCTTGTAGAAGGCAAAAAGTTAAGCTTGCCTAAAGCTGCCCAAAAAGCTTTAGGGCGAGCCTTCCCCTCAGGTGAAGGCCCGGCTTATTCGGATGAAACAAAACGGATCTACCAACAGGCCAAACGAGCATATAAGTGGGCTAAGAGTCTGATTGCGCAAGTTGGTAAAGAAGCAGGTCACTAGCCTCAAGCCTCTCCCCATCGTTCCATCTTCACAACCTGTACGCATAAGCTTTTCCTTACGCAAGTATCTCTTTTTGGAATGAACGGGGATATATCTCCCTTTACGATGAATCATCATCTTAAAAGAAGGGAGCATATGATGCTACGGATTAAGCTGCTGCGTCTTTTTGCATCTCTATCCCAATGGCATATCGCGCAGGCCGCTGGAGTGAGTCAGGGTCGGTACTCCATGATCGAACGCGGCCTGATTGAACCAACTACTGAAGAGCGCGAGCGCCTCGCGCAAATCCTCCAGGTCTCAGCTTCCACATTATTTCGCCCAGCCTGCCGGGTCCGAGTTACCAACACCGTCAACGCTGGGACAGAGCAAGTGGAGACCTTACGCCAAGCAATGAGGAGATTATGAGACAGACACCAGCGAATGATCGTCAGAGCAAGAGGGAGCGTGCGTGGCCCATCGCCCCGCCATCACCATCTGACTTACCGGCTGGCGAATATGTTGCAGCATACCAAGGCGCCGAACGAGGCCAATGGTTCTCTCAGAAAAAGGTGCGCTTGCTGTTCGAAATTGTAGATCCGGCCTCATGCGCCGGTATCCAAGTTCCTCTCTTTGCCACTCTAGATGCACAATCCTCACCTCGATCTAAATACTTTGCGTTGTGGGTGAAGGCGACGGGCAGTTGGCCTGCTCGTGGTGATCGGATGTCGCCACTTGTTTTCCGTGGATACTGGCGAGTGCGAATTGCATGGATCACACCCAAAAGTGGCGGTCACCCTATGCCCCAGGTAGTAGAGTTACTCGAGCGAGAGGCTGGAGGGGTGTAATGCTCCTAACCTCGCGACAGAAGGTCTGCCATTTTGACAACCGCCGTTTTTCGCCATGGCTAGATTCACAACAATGGCAAGGCTTTAGGCCTTCCCCTCTCCTACCGGAGCTTAGGGGAGAGTGGGTTAGAGAAGACCTAGGAAGGGAAAGGAAAGAGTTCTTGAATATTCTTCTGGTCAAACAGCGATGGTCTCTGAGTGTTCGCGGATGTTTAGGTCATCCGCGACAACCCCCGTGTGGGGTCTTAACACACCCAAGCGGCCCCAGACGACACATCTGATGGCGTCTGGGGCTTCTCCGGTACTCGTGGAGTTTGCGCACGATTCCGACGACCATCTGATACCAGAGGAATATTCCAGCGAGTGGTTTGAACGAACCCGAAACTCATCCAGAAGCACCTGTAGATTGAAACATGGAATCTCTGAGGGAGTTAAGTGTCTAGCATGGATCGGCCCAGCATGAAGTTATTGACGATGACCGAAGCTGCACACTTCCTGAGGATGTCTAGGTCAAGCCTCTATCAACGGAAAGACATTCCCCGCTACCGTCGCCCTGGTTCACGGGTCATGTTATTCGATCAATATGAGCTGGAAACGTGGATGAAACAGGGACGCATGGTTATGGAGGATCAGCCAGTCTCTCCGATAACTGCGGTGGATGTAGCATCTGCGACAGAGAAGGGAGCTGTGGATATTTCAGCCCCGCATGTTTACCATCGCAGCACTCGTTATCGGTAAGACCTTGGCATGACTTACTCGATCACCACACGGAAGACAAAAAAGGGCCTGGCCTTCGACCTATATGTTCGCTGGAAGGGTCAGCGGTATCGGCCCTTACTCGGATACAACCTAAGTAACGAGCAGGCGGAAGAAGCCGCGATCGCCATGATCAGCAAGATTCAGCGGAGCGAGCAGCACGTGCCCCCTCGGAATGACTCCCCTACATTCGCCGACTTTCTCCCGCTGTACTGGCAAACGATGCACGTGAAGAAACGGTTTGACCTAGCCAGGCCGGAATCTATTATCGAGACTCACCTACTCCCTCGCTTTGGCCAACGTCCGCTGGACTCCCTCACGGCCGAGGATGGCTTAGCCTATATCACCGTCCGTCTTGCTGCGAAGGCGGCGCCCTGGACGATTCGGCGCGAGTGGAACGTGCTCATGCGGATCCTGAACCTTGCCGTCGACTTCGACAAACTGGACAAGAACCGGCTCAAGCGGGTGGAACTCCCCGACGTGGCGACCCGTGAACGAGTGGCCACAACGGAAGAGCTCAAGGCGATCAAGCTGAAAGCGGAGGAGCGCCGGGCCAAGGTGATACAGGCCAACCAATACGACCCAACAGAACTCTGGCGTATCGTCATGGTTGCCCTCAATACCGGACTTCGGGAAGCCAAGATCTTGGAGATCGATCGGACCTGGATGCGGAAACGTGATGACGGCTGGTGGTTGATCCTCCCGCCAGCTCGAAGCCGATTGAAGCAGACGCCCCGTGAAATTCCCCTCAATCCTGCCGCCTACGAGGCCCTACGCGGGACGATCGCCCATGTGGACGGGAGAATCTTCAGGCGATGGACTCCAGCCGCCTTTAGCATCTTCTGGAAGCGTTTAGTGGTTGAAGCAAAGGTGGTCGATCTCCACTTCCATGATCTCCGCCATACCTTCGCGACGTGGCTTCAGAATCTCGGCGTTCCGCTCGAAGTGAGAGCGGCATTGCTGGGGCATCGCCTGCGGGGAATGGGACAGGATCCACTCGGGGGTGAATCGATGACTGCAGCCTATTCGCATGGCGGATATGGCTGGAATCAGCAGCTCCGAGCCGCCGTTTCTCAGCTGCACAACGCCCTTTTGTCCTATGGATTGTCCTATGAAAGTCCGCTTGAGGAACCGACAGAACAAGTAAAGGTGGCTAACTCTTTGGAACGGCGAGAGAAAGGTTGGTGGTCCCAACGGGATTCGAACCCGTGTTTAAGCCTTGAGAGGGCTCCGTCCTAGGCCAGGCTAGACGATGGGACCAGCCCGTGCTTATCTGAAAGATGGGACCGTAGCACAAGCGGTTTTCGGTTTGCAACGAAGTGGCGTTTGAAATTGAAACCGTTCAATGCATGGACACTACTTGCGATATCCCCACCGCCTAGCCTATACATATTTCAGCCCTCGGGTTAAGCAAGCCCCAAAACGCCCGGTTTCGAAGTGGGCTGTTGTGAGGAGATCGTTGGATTCGACTCATCCCACGTAAGGCAGATCATGCGTTACCGCACACCTATCCGAGTCGTCTTGGTACTGCTCCTCTGCTTGGAAACAAGTCTCTGGAGCTGCACTGGTATCCACCAAGACACCCGCCCAGCCCCCCTCTCGTGCCCCGACACAATCCAGACGAAAATGAACGCGACGAAATCAACGATTCAGGTCTCCTATACGGAACCATCCATGAATCTGGAAGGAGATCCACTCACCAGCCTTGCCAAGACCACCATCTACTATGACATCGGTCACGGACGTACCCTCGCCAAAGAGGTCCCGGCAACGGAATTGTCAGGAGGGGGTGAAATTTCTGAGACCATCACAATCCCGGTCACGATACAAGGTGAACAATCGGTCAGAATCTGCGTGACCGCAACAGACAGCCATGGGAATGAAAGCCCATCGACGCCCTAAGCCCTGCTATTCGAATCAGATTCCTCAGAAATACCTCCTTTCGAAGCAAGTTATAGACAGGTAAAAAGAGGACGACTCTCCAGGCTTCGCACGGGTGAAAGTCAGCAGGCAGTCACCGGCTGCCACGCCTCTGGAACGCGTCTTGAGGGGTCTAGCATGGCTGGGCCGTTTGCAGGGGGCCAAAATACCTGGTGACATCTGGCATGGCTGATCTTGACAGAAATCATGAGAAAGCCTAGCTTTCTCATAGTTTTATTACGGTACAGCCCATGCTTTGCACCAATTCCGGACGACCGATGCACCATCGAGGTTCGAGGGTCTTGAATGGATGAACCATCGGTGTCTGGTAAGACCAGCTCCTCGAGTCACGCCGTATCCGGTGGGATCCTTGCCAAGTCAAGCCTTGAACTGGGTATCGGGTCCAACCTCTTTCGAAATAGCAACGGGGTCGTTAGGATTCATGGGAAAGAACAACTGGTCATCGAGACCAACCGTGAACAGGGGGTGTTTCTCATCACGCTCGATCTGTACGACGAGTACGGGGGCCGTATTGCACATCTGCGCCGCAATGCCCTCACCCTCAACAAGGATAATCGTTTTGCCGTGGAAGTGCATCTCGAGCCAGGCCCTTCTTCGGCTGAAGGTCCATCCGTTCGCGTAACGGATCTGCAGACCGGTGGGATCGTTCTCGCAGCAGCCATGACGGCAGCACATAAGGTCTCACTGTTGCACGGGAAGTTGTACTCACATCGGGGCATTCAGGTAGAAATTACCCCCAACTATTGTCGGATTGGCTCGGGAACCACGTTGTTTGGAGATATCGTGGAGACTCGCGGCGGGCCAGTTATTCTAGGTTGAACCTGCTCACGGCCCAGCAGACCTCTTGCGGTTCATCCCCCGGCACTCGTCACTGGTCCAGCTCCGCCGGGGATAGCCCAGGCACGTGAGTGGTCCCGGGATCCCTACTAGACGTCGCTTCGTTTCCTCGACCGGCAAGAATCAGGGGACTGTACCAATGATCTCTGGAATTGCGACATGAGCGATATTCCAAAACCGACCGTGCAGGCATTTCTGGTCTGTGATCAAGTGATCGAAGACAGCCTGACGAAAAAGAAGAGCCTGATCGGAATCTTCACCCATCTACAAGCTCCCTCCTTTCCTTTTCAGCATCAGCAAATGGGCCTCTACTTCTGCCTGACCGACGCGGAGGGCCCCTATCATTTTGATATCGATTTGATCTACCTCAACTCGGAACAGCTGGTCTGTCGCGCCACGCTCCCGAACATTGAAATCGGTGATCGTCTCCAGATTTCTGACTTTGGCATCAACGTACCGTTGTTAATCTTTCCCGCACCTGGTCGATATGAATTCCGGCTCCGAATGGAAGGACACCTCATCGCACAAAAGGATTTCAGCGTCATGTCTCCGCCACACCCTTCCGGCGCCGAACCATCGACCTAGAGATCACCGTTTCTCCCGTCACCTCGTCTGTGGTACAACTCCTTCGTGCACTGTGTCCATCCATCTGACCGGAGATAGTCCGCTGCAGAAAACTTCCTAATGGCCTCCGAATCGACAACCTCATCGAACTTTATTCGGGATATCGTCGCCGCCGACCATGCGGCGGGCAAGCATGATGGCCGCGTCATCACGCGATTTCCCCCCGAACCCAATGGATACCTCCACATTGGGCATGCCAAGTCCATGGTACTGAATTTTGGAATCGCCAACGAAACACCAGGGGGGATCTGTCACCTGCGGTTTGACGATACCAATCCCACGACCGAGAACCCGGAATATGTCCAGGCCATTCAGGACGACATCCGATGGTTGGGGTTTGATTGGAAGGGGAACATGTTCTATGCCTCGGATTACTTCGAGCAGCTCTACGCCTTCGCCACTACCCTGATCAGGAAAGGCAAAGCCTATGTCGACAGTCTCTCGTCCGACCTCATTCGCCAGTACCGCGGCACGCTGACTGAGCCTGGGCGCAACAGCCCTTTTCGAAGTCGGCCAGTTGAAGAAAACCTAGCCTTGTTCACGCGTATGCGGGCCGGGGAGTTTGCCGATGGCACACACGTCCTACGCGCGATGATCGATATGGGATCGCCGAACATCAATCTGCGTGATCCCATCCTCTATCGCATTCGGCACGCGGCCCATTACAGAACGGGATCCGCCTGGTGCATCTATCCCTCGTATGATTTTGCGCATCCTCTTTCCGATGCCATCGAAGGGATCACCCATTCTCTCTGCACGCTGGAATTTGAAGATCACCGACCGTTGTACGATTGGGTGGTCGCTGAGACTGGTGCACCCCATCGCCCACAGCAGATCGAGTTCGCCAGACTGAACCTGACCTCCACCGTGATGAGTAAGCGCAAGCTGCTCGAATTGGTTTCTAAGAAACTGGTGGCCGGGTGGGACGACCCTCGGCTTCCAACCATCAAAGGCCTTCGCCGTCGAGGCGTCACGCCGGAAGCCATTCGCGCGTTTTGCGACCACATCGGTGTGGCCAAGCGGGACGCCATCGTCGAGATGCAGCTGCTCGAGCACTTTATTCGAGAAGACTTGAACAAACGGTCGCCGCGCGTGATGGCGGTTCTCCGACCCTTGAAAGTCGTGATCGAGAACTATCCGGACGGCGTGGTCGAAGAGCTCGACGCCGTCAACAACCCTGAGGATGCCGCCGCCGGAACTCGAACGGTGCCCTTCTCACGAACCCTCTATATCGAGCACGACGACTTCCGAGAGGATCCACCGAAACAGTTTTACCGCCTCGCGCCTGGCCGTGAGGTCAGGCTCCGCTATGGATATATTATTACGTGTGTGGGCGTGACAAAGGACCCTCAAACCGGGATGATCACCGAGTTACACTGCACCTACGACCCAGAGACAAAAAGCGGATCCGCACAGGAACAACGTAAAGTAAAGGCCACCATCCACTGGGTATCGGCTGCCCACGCCCTCAAAAGCACCGTCCGGCTTTATCACCCGCTTCTGCTCCCCGACACAGCTAAAGACCAACCGGCTGAGGACTGGACACAGGCCCTCAACCCCCAGTCGCTCGAGACTCTCAGCGGCTGTTTGGTCGAACCAAGCCTCGGTTCTGCCGCGCCAGGCTCCCGTTTCCAATTTGAGCGACAAGGGTACTTTTGCCTTGATCCCGATTCATCATCAGAATCCCTCCTCTTCAACCGAACGGTGCCGCTCAAGGATGCTTGGGCCAGAGTTGAAAAAACCCAGCGAGCGTCCCGACACTGACTCATCAGTACGTCTTGTCATCGGCGCTCTCTCCCCAAGCAGAATCTTCCTCAACGCGTGCCACGCTGAGCGGAACGATCTATACTGGCCTTCCTGGGACTTCAGCAGCTGTTGGTCGCGATGGGATAGAGAACTCTTCACTCACTTGAGGAGGTCATCGTGATTGAATGTCGGGAACATCCGAGAATGCCCGTTGATCTGCGCGTCCTCTTTTCCACAACTGATCAGACGGAGATCCGCCATGGCACCATGTTCGATATTTCTGCCGGTGGGTGCGCGGTCACCAGCATGGTGTCGATGTCGCCAGGAACCGGCGTCACACTACTGATTCATGCGACGGACTTAGCCGTGCCGATCACCGTCCATTCCGCCACCGTTCGATGGGTCAAGCATGGCGAATTCGGCGTCGAGTTCATGCGCCTCACGGACTTGGATCGAAACCGGTTGCAGCGGTTGCTCCGCCTGGCCAGACCTCGATCGGTTCCTCAAGATTGAACGCCTTCGTCCCGACTTTTCTTCATCCGGCCACCACGCTACACTAGCTTCATGACCTGTCCTCTGTGCCACCGACCCACAACCTGGGAGGAGAACCCCTGGCGTCCATTCTGTTGCGAGCGTTGTCAGATGACCGATTTGGGAACCTGGGCCGCCGAACGATACCGTATTCCCGGTTTGCCGCTCACCGCTGAAATAGACATGCGAGCACCTTTCGCGAGAGGCGAGCGAAACAACGGAGAGAGGGAAGAAGCGGAGGGCGACGCATCGAACACCTGAGTGGGGCCCGGAAAGACCACGTGCCCGTGTGTTTTTCCTGGTTGAAACTCGACGACATTTTCAAACAGGTGATGCATATACTCGTTAGCGGACACCCCTACATTTGTTGTTGGCAAGCGACCGCGAACATTGCTAATTTCTAAATTCCTTCCGCTTCTTGCTAGAGAAGGAGATCTTCTATGCTCACGACCAAAGGCTTTGCGGCGATAGCCGCCAAGGAAAAGTTGCAGCCGTTTTCGTTTGAACGGCGTGATGTCGGTCCACAGGATATCCTCATTACTATTTCGCATTGCGGCATCTGTCACTCGGATATCCACCAAGCCCGTGATGAATGGGGCATTTCCCTGTTCCCAATGGTCCCCGGTCATGAGATTGTCGGGACGGTTTCGCAAGTAGGGGCAGCAGTCACGGCCTTTAAGATTGGCGATCGGGCAGGCGTCGGCTGCTTTGTGGATTCTTGCCGTACGTGTGGAGCGTGCCGCGAGGGCCTGGAGCAGTATTGCAACGGAGGCACCGTCTGGACGTACAGCGGGCAAGATAAGGAGGGACGGATCACGCAGGGCGGCTACTCAACCCAGATCGTGGTCGACCAAAACTATGTCCTGCGAATTCCTGATTCCCTCTCATTACCTGGCGCTGCCCCGCTGCTCTGTGCCGGCATTACAACGTACTCTCCTCTGCGCCAATGGGGTGTCGGTCGCTACCATAAGCTGGCCGTCGTCGGCCTCGGCGGACTCGGTCACATGGCGGTAAAGATCGCCAGAGCACTGGGAACCGAGGTGACGGTGTTCAGTACATCTGAGAGTAAACGCGCAGACGCGAAGCGGTTAGGGGCCGCCAATTTTGCCGTCAGCTCGGATCCTCAGACGTTTACGAAACTTCAAGGGCACTTCCACTACGTTCTCGATACAGTGTCTGCTCCACATGATTACAACACCTATTTGAACCTGCTCAAGACCGACGGCACCATGATCCTGGTGGGCGCACCAGAAACCCCGACCCCGGTTCAGGCGTTTTCCCTCATTTTCAAACGGCGTCGCCTGGCCGGCTCTCTCATCGGCGGCATCAAAGAAACACAAGAAATGCTCGACTTTTGTGCCCAGCACCAGATCGAGTCGGATGTGGAGGTCATTCCCATCCAACAGGTCAACGAGGCCTATGAACGAGTCCTCCGCGGCGATGTGCGGTATCGATTCGTCATCGACATGGCGTCACTGAAACACTGAGTGCATGGGGGTGAGTCGCTACGTCCATTCAAGCATGCGCTAGACCATCAGGCCGATTCTTCGCCATCTCGCCCATCCTAAGGCGACGCCGGCGACCACCAGGAACAACCAGGTCGCTGGTTCGGGAATGGCCTGGATCGCAATGTTGTCGACCACAAATGCACTAGAAGAGGGATCAGGGGGTGAGGGGATAGACTCGATCTGTGCACGGAAAGGAGTTGTAGATACGAATCCTAGAAAATTTAGTTCTGAGAGGGGATAGACCGCTTCCATGAAAGCAACATGGCTATTCAGTCCTGGATCGACATCGAACCCAAAGGCTGTCACAGGCGGCAAGACACGTGCCGTTGCTGTAAGGCCACTCACTCCCATCGGCACCCGCTCCGTTAAGGGTGGGAAAACTCCACCTTGCAGGTCAAACGCAAACGTGATCAGGCCCTCGTAGGTCGCAGAGTACGTCGACGTGAGATTATCTACGATCGTCTGGTCTGGAGCATCAAGAGTCAAGAGCCTATAGTTTCCAACCGCTGCATCAAAAGCCGTTCGATCCGTATACACGATAGGCATAGCCAGTATAGGTGTGGCCGCGAGCATCATGAGGGCAAGCGCGCAGAGAGTCGAGCGAATCCGTACGTACCACACGATGTTCTCATTCATCGAATTGCCTCCCTCACAAAAGGATAATCCTAGAGACAACACTATTAAGTACTTTTATCATGTCTCCATTCCACAACTCAACGCGCAAAGTCTTCGGCAGCTCGCCTATTCATGAAATAGGAATGGGGAGGCCTGTGATGCCCTCACAGGCTGATCCTGACTGGTGAAACATTACGGTAATATGGCTGGGGGACTAGGAATCGAACCTAGGTAGCCGGCTCCAAAGGCCGGCGTCCTACCGCTAGACGATCCCCCAGCGCGGTATGAAGACATGACTTCGAAAGGAG
>JAHBWR010000057.1 GCA_019636875.1 Nitrospira sp. | reverse complement strand
AGTCCCGGCACCGTCGTGCGGGCTTCTCTCGGCTTGGCAGGCAAGCTGCGATTAATCGGTGTGGTGCTGGGCGATCAGCGCGGTGTCTTTGCCATTATTGAGGACCTCTCGGCCAAACAGCAGTCGTTGTATCATCTCCACGAGTCGGTCCTCGACCTCGGCGAAGTCACCGAGATCCGCCGTAACGGCGTCGTCATTCGCCAAGGGAATGTCGAAGAGCTGCTGGAGCTGGCGCACGCGGAAGGCCCATCCGCCGCCGTCGATTCCACCGGCACACCCCAACCCCCTAAGAAGGCATCGACCTCCGGCGCTCCTCTGCGAAAAGTCGTGGATCGTCGAGAGGTGGAGCAGGCCATGAGTGATCTCCCAAAACTCCTGTCACAGGCAAGAGCCGTCCCCAATATGGCCAATGGAGCGGTCAATGGATACCGATTGGACTACATCGCCCCGGCGAGCTTTTATGAAAAGATCGGAGTTCAGACTGGTGATGTGTTGCAGCGCGTCAACGGGGTCGACATCCGCGACCCTAGCACTATGTTGAGTCTGCTCCAGCAGCTCAAAAACGAGCAGATCGTCAAGCTGGATGTGGTTCGGAACAACCAACGATCGACGATCACCTATGAATTGCGCTGACCAAGAGTTTGTAGTCCTCTTACTTCCCTGAACGCCATCCCCTACTGCCGGTTTAGATATAGCAACCAGTCCGAAAGCAGCTGGAACAGGCCTGGACGCGCAAGACCTTAATTTTACATAAAAAACCAGGCATGTCCTTGCCAGGCCGTGAGAAGGAAGAGTATCTTTACGTCGATCAGGATGGGCATTCCGCGAACCAGTCGTTCGTGGCGCTCGCCAGACGTATGACGCGATATCAAGGAAATTGGCTTCATGACTGAGACCGAGCGCCCTAATTCTGGCCTAAGTCGTCCCTTGTTAGGACGTATTCTCGAGGAGAAATTTCATCTCCTCGAATCCAAACTGGAAGAGGCCCTCGCCTACCAACAGGAGAAAGGCGGGCGGTTGGGAGAGGTCTTGCTCCACCTTCGTTCGCTGCGTGAGGACCAATTGCTGGAAGCCCTTGCGCAACAGTTCGAGATGACATGGATGCCGCAGCTTGATACCAGCCATGTCGACCATGAGCTCATCAAGAAGGTCCCGATTGCGTTTTGTCGGCGATACCGCGTCTTGCCGCTCCGGTTTGAAGAGGGTGTCATCCTAACCGCCTCAACCGACCCCCTTGAAACGGTGGCCTTGGATGACCTTCGGTTACTCTTGGGTAAGCCCATCAAGCCTATTTTAACCAGCAGTGTCACCCTCCTTAGCTGCTTGAACCGCGCATACGACGAAATTGCCAACCCGGCCGGCGCCGAACAGGTGATGGAAGACATTGCAGCAAACCGGAGTCTCGATGAGTTGGCCCATGAACTTGATGAGCCGCAAGATCTGCTCGATGCGACTGATGAGGCTCCGATCATTCGATTGGTCAACTCAGTCCTGTTTCAGGCGGTTCGACAGCGGGCCAGCGACATCCACTTCGAATCGTTCGAGCGCGGCTTGGTCGTCCGGTATCGCATCGATGGTGTGCTCTATCCAGTCCTCACTCCGCCGAAACATCTGCAGGCCAGCATCATCGCACGATTGAAGATTATGGCCGGTCTCAATATTGCGGAGAAACGCTTACCGCAAGACGGCCGTTTCGCCATTCGGACCTCGGGAAAGGATGTCGACCTTCGCGTCTCGGTGTTACCCACCTCGCACGGCGAACGAGTCGTGCTGCGATTATTGGAAAAGGAAAATCGCCTGCTGAATCTTTCTGAAATGGGATTTTCGAAGGAACGGCTCGCGGTGATCCATCAGCTCATCCAACTCGCCCATGGGATTATTCTCGTGACCGGTCCGACCGGAAGCGGAAAGACCACGACCCTCTATGCCGCCTTAAGCCACATCAATGCGCCGGACAAGAACATCATCACGGTCGAGGACCCGGTCGAGTACCAACTCGTCGGCATCGGCCAGATGCAGGTGAACCCGAAGATCAATCTGTCGTTTGCGGCCGGCCTTCGGTCGATCCTTCGCCAAGACCCCGACGTCATCATGATCGGTGAGATCCGCGACCGTGAAACGGCCGAGATCGCTATTCACGCCTCCCTCACGGGACACTTGGTATTTTCCACGCTCCACACGAACGATGCCGCGAGCGCCGCCACGCGTTTGATCGATATGGGTATCGAGCCGTTTCTCGTGGCGTCCTCGGTCGTCGCCGTCCTTGCTCAACGGTTGCTCCGACGAATCTGCCCGGATTGCAAACGGTCCTATCCCGCCAGCGAGGAGGAACTCGAGCGTCTCGATATTCCACCCGGCTCGAAGGTCACGCTCTATCGCGGCGCGGGCTGCGCCGCTTGTTCGCAGACCGGGTACCGCGGGAGAACCGGCATTTTTGAGCTGATGGTGCTCGACGACGAAATTCGACGTCTGATCGGAAGCAAAGCGGATTCGACCGCCATCAAACAGGCCGCAATCGCCAAAGGCATGGTAACGTTGAAGCGAGAAGGCGCCGACCGAGTGATCCAGGGCCATACCACTCTCGAAGAAGTCATGCGCATCACTCAGCAAGAGGTAGAAGTCGACTAGATGATGCGTCGCCGACCTCACCCCTCTCTTCATCCGTATGGCTGTCGAACCATCGAGCAGCGGTTGACCATTCTCGTTCATATCGGAGTCCGCTGATCATGCCGGTCTATCAATATCAGGGATACCGGAGCGACGGCGGCGCCGCGGCAGGAATTATCGACGCGGAAAACGCCAAGGTTGCGCGGCTCAAGCTCAGGAAAGAGGGCGTATACCCGACCGATGTCGTCGAGCAAGGCCAACCATCGGCTCGCACGCAGGGGAAACACCGCGTTGAGACCGGACGCCCGACGAAGAAATCCTCCGTTCTCTCGGCAACCGACCTCTCATTACTGACCAGGCAATTTGCCACCCTCATGGTGGCCGGCCTTCCCCTCGTTGACGCGCTTGGCGTCCTCGTGGATCAAGCCCAGAAGAAACCCATCAAAGCCCTCCTCGCCGACATCCGAGAACAGATTCGGGGTGGGAAGGCACTCAGCAGCGTCTTGGAAACCTATGAGAAAGATTTTTCTCCCATCTACGTCCATATGGTACGTGCCGGCGAGGCCAGCGGAGCCCTGGATCAGATCTTATTCAGACTCGCGGAATTTCTCGAGAAGCAACAGGCTCTGAGGAACAAGGTCACGAATGCGATGCTCTATCCCGTCATCATGCTGGTGATCGGGACCATCATCCTGTTTTTTCTCATCACGTTTGTCGTACCTAAGATTACTCAGGTGTTTGCACAGCAGAAGCAAGCCTTGCCGTGGCCGACGGTGGCCTTGATGTCGGTCAGCGAATTCATGGCTGATTATTGGATGGTGCTGACCGGACTTGTCATCGGCGGATTCTACCTGATCCAGCGATTTACAAAAACCGCGCGAGGCCGGATGGTCGCGGACCGCCTGACGCTCAAACTTCCGCTGATCGGCGAGGTCGCCAGAATGGTGTCGATTTCCAGACTCACAAGCACGTTGGCCACGATGTTGGCAAGCGGTGTTCAACTACTCGACGCGCTGGACGTCTCCAAGCGCGTCATGAATAATCGCGTACTCGAAGAAACCGTGGAAGTCGCGCGGCAAAACATCCGCGAAGGTGAGACCATTGCCGATCCTTTGAAACGGAGCGGCGAATTTCCCGCCCTCGTCACCCATATGATCGCCGTCGGTGAAAAGAGCGGGGAAATGGAGGAGATGTTGCGGCGCGTGAGCCAAATTTACGACAGCGAGGTTGAGCGAGTCATTGCCCGCTTGACCTCTTTGATGGAGCCGATCATGATTCTCGTGATGGGTGCGATTGTGCTGTTCATCGTCGTTGCGATCCTCTTACCCATCTTCGAAATGGGCCAAATGATACGATGAGCGCGCAAGAAGAACCCACCGGCATGACGACGTCGACTGATAAAAGGGGGACTGACGATGATTGATTCAGAACAGCAGAGCGAGCAGACGGCACGCCCACCGATACCGCATCCGTTTTGTGTCGTGATCACCCGCCTCATGCAACGGAGTCGCGGATCTTCCGCCGGCTTTACGTTCATCGAGATCATGGTCGTCGTGGCAATCCTGGCCATCCTCGCGGCGCTGGTTGTGCCCCGTATCATGGGGAGAGCCGACGATGCAAAACGGACCGCGGCGAAAGTACAGATCAGAAACATCGAAGGCGCACTGCAACTCTACAAGTTGGATAACGGAGTCTATCCGACCACGGAACAGGGCCTCAAAGCGCTGATCGAAAAACCCTCCGTCGGTGTGGTACCGAAAAAATGGAAGATCGGCGGATACTTACCGAAACTTCCGGAGGATCCGTGGGGCAATCCATACAAATACATCAGCCCTGTCCAACGGGGAGATCAACGAATCGACTACGAAATTACCTCCCTCGGAACGGATGGAGAGGTCGGCGGCGAAGGCGTGAATGCCGACATCACCAATTGGAATTTAGATAAAGAGTAAGAGACCTGGAAACGTGTGTCATTCACCAACCGTGACATTATACAACCGCGGCTTACGGCTCGGCCCACACAGCCTGTCGGCAGCGGATACTCGTCGATGGTCCGCGTGGCATGATCCGAACGGATTCACGCTTCTGGAAATGCTGGTCGCCCTCTTCCTTCTCGGCGGCATGCTGGCCATCATGATTCCCCGAATCAGTTTCGAGGAAGATCTCCGTTCAACCGGGAGAACATTGATCGGTGTGCTTCGAACACTGCAGGGAGAGGCTGCGACGAAGCAGACGCCGCTCAAGTTGTATTTTGATCTCGACCAAGGGCTCTACTGGATGATGCTGATGGAAGGCAAGGAAGAGCGTCTCCCGCTTGATCCGGCCTGGAAGACTCCTCGCACCTTACCCGAGTCCATACGTCTGACCGAGGTCTCGATCGGGCAAGATAAGCATGTGTCGGGACGAGCCGATGTGCTGTTCTTCACCAATGGTCGTATCGAACCAGTCACCATGTACCTCATGGATTCCAAGAACAACTTGTTAGGTCTGGCCGTTGATTCATTAACGGGCGGAATTCGGGTGAGCGACGAACGTTTCGATATTCCGCGAACCCGCTTTATCCCTGACCGCGTCAGAACCTTGCTGAAGCCCAGGTCACAAATGGGAGCCGCAGCGTCGGTGCTAGACGGACTTCCCAAACCCTCGATAGGTCAAGATGCGCCAAAGCAGGCACCAACCCAACGCCAATGAGACAGGTTTTACGTTGCTGGAGGTGCTGCTTGCCATTGCCTTGCTCGCGATCGCATTACCGGTGCTTCTTGGTCTGAGAAATTTTGATCTGGATCTCCAAGACCGAGCCTCGGAGCTGACAGTTGCGAC
Source organism: Nitrospira sp. (assembly GCA_019636875.1). Classification (GTDB taxonomy): domain Bacteria; phylum Nitrospirota; class Nitrospiria; order Nitrospirales; family Nitrospiraceae; genus Nitrospira_D. The sequence goes on along the minus strand of JAHBWR010000057.1, from coordinate 16,068 downwards.
GTTGCTGGCTCAGGAGAAGCTGTTGGAAGTTGAACTATTGGGACAATATGCCATCGGAGAAACCGTGGGCGAGTTCCGGCAAGTGCCCCTCGGGGCCCAGCCCGTGACCCACACCACGCCCAGGGCCGTCGGATATCGATGGAAACAGACCATCGCACCGACTCCACTGGAGTTGATTCGAGAAATTCGCATCAAGGTCACCTGGCCTCGCGCCGAACGCGAGGAGAGCTTGGAAGTGAGCACCTATGTCTTTGCGGGACGGCTCACCTTTTAGGAGCCAAGCGGGCTTTACACTGGTCGAAGTATTGGTGGCCGTGGCATTGCTCGGCACCATCGCCACGATGGTATTCGCGTCGCTCGTGACGACCACACAGGCCGTCGAGGGAGGACGCGAACATGTCGCAAGGGAACAGACGGTGAGAAAGATCTTGCGTCTCATGGCGGAAGAGCTGGCCCTCAGTAAGCGCAGTCTTGCCTATCCCTGGGTTGGCATGAATGGAACCTTTGAGGGTCAGCCTGCCGATACACTCGCATTTCTGGCGATGAGCCAAGAATTGAGCACCTCGACGATGAAGGAAGGCGAAACTATTCGTGTCGTGTACACGCGAGAACGGGATCGCTTGATTCGGTTCGTTCGCAGGAATCTCTATACGTTGACCGACACAGACGAGACCCTGGACCAGATGGAACTCGCCGATCGCGTGCACGCCTTCAATGTCCGGTACTATGACGACCAGAATTTGATTTGGCTCGACGAATGGCCGACGGCCAGCAAGTTGCCGAGAGCCGTGTTGATCGAGATCACCTTTCTCTACCCCGATGCCACACCGTGGACGGTGCGGGAATGGGTCAGTATCGGGACATCATGACTATTAAATGGCCCGATAATTGGCCTGAAACATGGGGCACGATCACGGCATGGGTGGTCGCCGGAATCTGCATTCTGGTGATCTGCATCCTGCTCACTTTTCCGTACGGGATGCTCCAGGCCAGGCTGGTGGCGGAACTCACACGAGCGACCGGGATGGACGTTCGAGTCGCGGATTGGTCCATGGGGATGCCACTGAGTCTAGAATGGCGAAACGTCACCCTGTCGAAGCCGAACCTCACCCAGATTGAGATGGCCGTACTGGAGGCCAAACTCGGAGTGTTGAAAGCCCTCGGCGGAACGCTGGGGCTCGACGTCGTCATACAGTTGGATGCCACGTCGTCGAGGACAAGCCTGGCCAAGGGCACGCTGACCGCCTCATCCTTCTCGCTCTCTGGGCCGATGACCATCAAAGGACAATTTCAGCAAGTGGACCTCTCGAAAATCCTCCGTCGATATGTCACTAAAGGAACACTGAATGGAGATTTTTCACATCGCGTCACGTCCGGAGAGTCCACCGCCTTCCTGGAAGGTGAAGGCACATGGACAGCCGAGGCGACGGATCTGGCCATCGATCAGATCCCACTCGGGAACGGTCGAACCTTGTCGCTGACATTCAGTTCAGTTTCGGCAGGACTCTCATGCCGAGACCTCCTCTGCGAGGTCACACACATGAAAGGAGAGGGGATCGACGGCTCCTTTACGGGAGAAGGACGAATCACGCTTCAGCAACCGATGCAAAGCAGCCAACTTGCCCTCACGGTCACGGTCGTTCCGGGTCCGGGCTTTGCTTCGAAAGCCGGATCGTTGGGCCTCCCCGCTCCACCTCCTGGAACGCCCATGACCGTCAAGATCGTTGGAACCTTGGCACAGGCTAGGATCGCATTGTAAAGTAGACCCCTTAGAGGAGCATTCGCTGAGACGAGTATGGCTATCGTAGATGAATGTGTCGGGCTGGATGTCGGGCAAACCGGCTTGAAGGCCGTCCGGTTCCGCCGCCGCTTGAGTGGTCGTGAAACCGTCGACTACTTCCAGCACCCGATGCCGTTTTCACGTCCGGAAGACCTCGAACCGGCTCGGCGTGTCCAGTCGTTACGAAGCTTCATTTGGCAACACGGTCTCTATGCCACTGACCGCTTGGTCACCGCCATCCCTTGTCAGGACCTCTTTGTCAGAACACTCTCGTTTCCGTTCAAGGATTCAGCCAAACTCGCACAGGTCGTGCCCTTTGAAGTTGAAAATCTTGTCCCCATGCCGCTCGAAGATCTCGCGGTCGGAAGTCTGGTACTCCCGCCGGAACAGTCGATTGAAGGAGTTGTACGCGAAATCAAGGGCTCCGAGGTGCTCATCACCGCCGCACCTAGAGACAAAGTCGACGAGCATCTTCGTTTTCTCGCCCAAGCCGATGTCGAACCATCTGCGATCAACGTGGATGCCATGGCGCTCTTTTCGGTCACTCAATATCTGCAAGAAGAAGGGGCCAGCGTACCACCGGATTTGGCGATCATCGACGTCGGCGCTTCCAAAACGACGCTCTGCCTCGTTCAAGGAGGGCGTCCCGTCGTGCTTCGGACCATCCTCTGGGGCGGCAACCACCTCACCCATGCCTTGGCTGTCCGTCATGCCTGCAGCTTTGCCGACGCGGAACGTCACAAACGCACGCTCGCGGTGGATCAGGTGCATGGGTTGTTGGAGCCGATCTTGCGCGAACTGCGAATCACGCTGCAAGCCTATCAAGGAAGCGACCGCGGGCGGCTGACTCATGCCTGGATCTGCGGAGGCGGATCCAAGCTCCAGGAAATCGGGGACTATGTATCGCGACAATTGGGACTCTATCCGGTGGGGCCACGTCAGGGTTTCGGGGCTGATGCGCCACGAGCCTTTTCCATTGCCTTCGGCCTCGCGATTCACCCGAAGATCATCAGGCCACGCTGGCACTTTAAATCGTCTCCGCTCGGACTGGCCCTGGATCTGAAGGGTGTAACGGAAGCAACGTCCTCGGATACGATCACAAGCAAACAAGACCGGCGTTTGGCCATCATTGCGGTTCTGATCATCGCCCTGTTGGCGGTCGGAGACTTCACCGTACACTTCATGCTGCAAGACCAACGGGTGACGAAACTGAAAGCGGCTTTACAGAGCCGGTATGAGCAATTCTTCGGCGCGGGCGCCGCGCCGGGAGAAGAACTGGATTTAGCCCAATACCGCATCGGCCAGCTGGATAAATCCCTCGGTCTGGTTGACACCACAGACCAGACCGTCTTGGGCACGCTATCGGTCTTCGTGAAGCAACTGCCGCCCGGGACGACGGTCAAGGTTCGAGAGTTGACCGTCGATGGAGCGGTGATTCTCATGGAAGGTGAGACCACCTCGTTCGACGCCGTCGAACGGGTGAAACAAACCCTCGCAGGCAGCGCGCAACTCGCCGATGTTGCGGTCACGGAAACTCGTGTGGGCGCCGCGCCCAATCAAGTGGTGTTTCGAATGACCGTCAGGGTGAAGCCGTCATGATGCAACAGTTTCGAGAACGTTGGCATCACATGTCCAAACGGGAGCAGAAGCTCGTCTTGGCGGGGGGGATCGTGCTCGGGCTGAGCCTTCTCTTCGTGCTGATCGTGGACCCCTTGCTCGACAATTTGGATCGCCTTGAGCGTCAAGCGGTACGAAAGCAGAAAGATCTCACCGAGTTGGCGCTGTTGAGTCAGGACTATCTCACCAAGCGGGATCGATTGGCGAAGGTCGAACGCCGCATGCCCACCCAGGATCAACACTTTTCGCTGCTCACCTTCATGGAGGAAGCGGCCACGACCGCCCACGTGCGCGAACGTATTACGAGCATGCAGCCGCAAGTCCAAACGCTCGCCCAAGGCTATGAAGAAACCGCCGTCGATCTGCGTTTGGAGGGTGTGCAACTGCCGGACGTGCTGGCGTTACTCGTCGCGATCGACCAAGCGCCCTACGATCTGCATGTCCGCCACCTACAAATGCGCCCAAAGTTCGATAATCCCGTGAATATGGATGCCACCATTCGGGTGTTGAGTTATGCCAAGAGCTGACGAACGGGGTGTCGCGCTCCTGTTGTCACTCCTCGTATTGACGCTCCTCACAGCCCTCATTCTTGAATTCGATGCCGAGGCGCGCCGCGAATACCGAGCGGCGGCGACCTTTCGAGACGATTATAAGGCCAGCATGTTGACACGGGCTGCCGTGCAGGCGATGCGTGCCGTCTTGGCGCAGGATCTCTTGCGGGAAAAGATGACCGGCCAAAAGTACGACGCCCCCACCGACATCTGGGGCATGCCGATCAAAAACTACGCCATCGGAGACGGGTTTCTCACGGCGCAGATCAAGGATGAAACGGGAAAAGTCAACCTGAACGACCTCGCGTCAACGTCGGGTGGTGAACTGGAACAGAAAAAGAAAGTCTTCCGCGTCCGGCGTCTGTTCGAACTGCTGAAAGTCAGTCCCAACTTGGTGGATGCCCTGATCGACTGGATCGATCAGGATGACGCCCCCCAACCGGCCGGCGCCGAAAGCCAGTACTATCAATCCTTGCGACCGCCCTATCGGGCCGCCAATTCGCCCTTGCCTGGACTTGGGGATCTTCGGCTCATCAAGGGATTTACGCCGGAGATCATCGAACGCATCGAACCTTACGTGACGGTCTACCCTTTAGAAGGCGGAGGACCGGTCAACCTGAATACGGCTGATCCGATCGTCATTCAGACACTCGACCCAAGCATTACCCAAACCATCGCCATGGAGATCGTCCAAGGACGCCCCTACAAAACAAAGGTCGAGTTGGATCGAGTGAGTAGTTTTCAAGAAATCGGCAGGACCTTGCGCAACGACTACGACATCAAGTCCGACTATTTTTCGGCACGCCTGGCGATTACGATCAACGAAACCACCAAATCCTCATTCGTGGTGCTAAAACGCGATGCCAGCAAAGGCGAGAGTACGGTGGAATATATGCGGATACTCTAGACCGATCAGCGAAGCGGCATCGTGATCGTCACTTCATTCCCGCAGTCATTATAGGCCAACGAAGGAAAAAACGAGCGAGTCAAGAACACCCCTCGTCCGTTCACATCTTCCGATCCGCACATCTCTTGAGAGCGGGAGAGAAGCGTCCGCCACTTAAAGCCTTTCCCTTCATCGGTGATGCGGTAGGTCAGGCTATTCCCGCTTTTGTCGTAGAGGGTGTGGATCGTCACCCGACGATCTTTCAGTCGCACTTGATTCAATCGCTGGGCCAGAAGTTGCTCATACTGACCGGCGGCCAGGGCTTCCTGCTTCTCCTGATAAAAGATCTCCAGATTTCCATGTTCGATGGCATTGAACAGGAGTTCTTGCAGCGCCCCCTGAAGATGCAGCCGTCGTACCGCCGGTAACATCGATGCCGTCGTTTTGATCAGCCAGGAAATAATCCCGGGAATATGGGCAGGATCCGAGTCCACCGTGAGCCGATACTCCGATCGGCAAAGTCCAGGAAGATCGGACAGATCACCGGGAAGAAGACCACGAACCCGCTGGATCGCATGCGCCAGTTCTTCCTCGGTCACCGGCTTATGCACATAATCAGCAGCTCCGGCGCGAAGCGATTCGAGGATCAGAGATTCCGGTGCGTCTTGGGCCATCACAATCACGGGGCAGGGATCCTGTCGAGCTTTCAGCTCTTTCACCAAAGCAAGCCCCGCGGCATCAGGGAGAAACAAATCCGTGAGCACAATGTCCGGGGCTGCCGTGTCGATCGTAGCCAGGGCAGCACTGGGATCCTGTGCAGCCAGAACCGAAAAGCCTCGGCCCTGCAAATGCTGAACGATGAGGGCATGGGTTTCCGGACAGGGGTCAATCACCAACAGATGATCCGAAGGTTCTGTGGTCATCATGCGGCAAGCCCTTTGTCCCGTTCGAGACGTAGCGCGCTCAGTAGACGCAGAAGTTCCCGTTCCAAGGTTGCATAGAGTGCGCCTGCCTGAGCAAGGTTCCCGGCCTTCGCGGTTTCCTCTAACGCCTTGCAGGCGTCCAGGGCCGCCGGAGCACAAAACTGGAGCACCGCTCCCTTCAGGCGATGGCTGGATCGCGCCACACCAACAGCACTCTGCGCATCGAGTGCCGCCTTCGCCTCAGCCAAGTCCTTCGGACCGTGCTCAACGAATAAGTCGAGCATCATGTCGAACGTCTCTCGATCCTGGTCGACTCGGGCCAAGGCCTCATCAATATCAAAGACAGGACCCTGCGTCATGGGGTTCGTTTCCTACGCGTCTCCATCCAAGACTTCGACACCCATCAAGGCGACATCATCGGGAAATTGTTCATGTCTCTGCCATCTGATCGCTTCGGCCACGGCCCCGGACACCACCTCAGTCATCGGCGCCTTGCCGAATCGGCGAATCGTCTCCTCCAGTCGCTCCTGTCCCCACAATTCGCCGTTCGGGTCCGGAACTTCATAGAGACCATCGCTCAACAGATACAACCGATCACTTGGCGAAATCGTGAGATCCGTCGTCACATAGGTTGTCGAGTCGTCGAACCCAAGCGGAAGATTCGGTTGGGCCAACCAGCACAATTCCCCCGAGGACCGTTGAAGAACGGCCCCGTTATGCCCGGCTGTGGCGTAGGACAGCGTTCGGTTTCTGGTGTCAAGTCTGGCAAAAATGATCGTAAAGTAATGCCCGTCTTCCGTCAGCGGAAACTGTCGATTGGCCTCCGTGAGAATCGCACCCGGATCAGTCGACCCGACATGGCGAAGCACATTGCCTCTGCGTAAGAACGTGGCAAGGGAGGCGGAGCGTAGCGACGCAGACACGCCGTGCCCTGACGCATCGAGCAAATACAGCCCCAACACCCCATCGCCCCACGAGACGGTGTTGAACAGGTCGCCACCCAAGCCGAGAGAAGGCCGATAGGTATGCACCATCTGCACCCCGGGCAAGAGCGTGCCGGGTGACGGAAGCAGTGATTCGACGTAGCGCGCGGCGGACTGGAGTTCACGCTCAAGCATCTCCTGTTTCCGTCGAATTTCCTCGGTCACATCTTCTAACCGTCGGATCAAGCTCGCAGCACGTACTCCGGTTTGAACACGGGCCATAATTTCATACTTACTGGCGGCCTTACTGAGAAAGTCATCGGCCCCTCGGGCCAACCCCTCGGCGATCTGCTCCGGCTGATCGTGACTCGTCATCATGAGAATTTGACTGGTGTGGAGTTCAGCGTCCCGGCGGACTCGTTCACAAAAAGCAGGGCCATCAATATCGGGCATCATCCAATCGAGAATCGTCAGATCCGGTCGCTCCCGACGAAGCGCATCCAGTCCGGATTTACCGTCCACCGCTTCGATCACGCGATACCCAAGCCGCTTGAGTCGCGCCGCCATCGCGATACGTGCGGTCGGTTCATCATCGACGACGAGCACGGTTTTCATCACCTTCTCGTCCATAGTAGAGGGTCCCGACTGCTGTGATGATGTCAGCATCGTGTTAGGCTGGACCAAACAGGGTCGTTGAAAATGAATTCTCCTGCACGCCTGAGGCGAATACGATCCGGACTAGGCTGCTCGTTTCTGTCCGGCCAAGGCCTCCTGCTCATTGTCGTAGACAGGAATGAGTTTTTGAATGTTGGCCAGGCTCATAATTTCCCGCACGTAACTTTGCGGCTTCAACATGCTCACTTTGCCTTGGCTCAACTTGAAGTTCTGAGAGACGAGCGCCAGCAAGCCCAGCCCAGAGCTGTCGACAAATCGGACGTCCGTCATGTTCAGGATCAGATGCCGACAGCCTTTCTGTCGAATCGCCTCGACGGCTGTTTTGAATTGTTCTCGGTTGGCATACGTCAGATCTCCGCTGAGATCCAGCACCACCCCGTTCGGAACCGGACGTTCTTTCGTTTGCATGGCCATGACTACCTCCTTCTATCTATGCAGGCGACATCGGTTCATCTGCTGCCTTCATGCGGATCGCGAGGCCGCGGCCGCCTCTTCCGTTGGAAACACCGGAATCATCCGGTCAAGATTGGCCAGCTCCAGGATGGTCTTGACCGTACCCTGAGGCCCGACCAGACTGAGCATGCGCTCATCCGCCATCAACTGTTGAGACGTCAACGCCAGCAACCCAACCGCGGCACTATCGACGTAGGTGGCATCATGTAAGTCGACAATGAGGTGTTTCCCAGATGATTCTTTAAAGGTCTTCACCGCAGAGGAGAAGTCCTTCCGATTGCGGTGCGTAAAGACATCGTTGATGTGGATCACGGTGGTGGTCGACGACGTTCGTTGCGTGATCGGCATACAGTCCCTCTATCGGATCAGCGACTGACGTGAGCAAGGATCGCTCCGGCTATTTCATGGAGCGGAAGCACCTTGTCCACTCCTCCGGCCTTGATCGCTTCCTTCGGCATCCCGAATACCACACAACTCGCTTCATCCTGCGCGATGGTGAACGCCCCGGCCTGCTTCATCGTCAACATTTCCTTTGCGCCGTCGCCGCCCATTCCCGTGAGGATGACACCGACCGCATTGGCGCCCGCATACCGTGCAACCGACGCAAACGTCACATCGACGGAGGGTCGATGACGATTCACCGGCGGATCTTGATTGATCCGGACACTGTACCGAGCGCCGCTCCGCTCCAATACCATGTGATAACCGCCCGGTGCCACCAGCGCATGCCCCGGCAATACGCTATCTCCGTCCTCAGCTTCTTTGACGGAGATCCGACAGAGGGTGTTCATGCGGTCAGCCCAGGTTTTTGTGAATCGTTCAGGCATGTGTTGGGTGATCAGAATCGGCGGCGTATTCGGAGGCAGAACTTCCAGCACCTCCTTCACCGCCTCCGTGCCTCCGGTCGACGACCCGATGGCAATGATGGTATCGGTCGTCTTGATCATCGCCTGCGATCCCGTGCGAACCGGCATCTGACTCGTCTGGATAGTAGCCTTTGGACGTTCTCCCGGAGGCTGACGCTTCAGATTCGCACAAGCGGCGGCTTTGACTTTCGTGATCAGATCCTGCGCCACCTCCTCCATGCCTTCACGGAGATCGATCTTGGGTTTGGTGATGAAATCCACCGCGCCGAGCTCCAAGGCCCGCAGCGTCGTTTCACATCCCGCTTCCGTCAGGGAGCTCACCATGATCACCGGCATCGGGTGTCCACGCATCAGCTTCTCAAGGAAGGTGATGCCGTCCATCCTCGGCATCTCCACATCCAACGTGATCACATCGGGATTCAAGGCCTTAATTTTTTCCCGAGCGACATAGGGATCAGGTGCCGCTCCGATGACCTCAATCTCCGGGTCTTTGGCGAGCAAGGCCGCGAGCACTTGTCGCATGAGAGCCGAATCGTCCACATTCAGCACTCGAATTTTCTTCATGCATTCCTCTTTTCTTGCAATCCACGTCCCGGAACCTTTGGGAAGGTAGCCGGGATAGGATTGTGCGATGCGCCTCAGAAGAGTGTCACATCCTCTTCCACGGGCTTATCGACGGTCTGGATCTTCGTCGCGTACTCTTGCTCGCGATCGACGATCGTCTTATTCTTCAGCCGTTCGATCTTTTTCAGCAGCACACGGCCTGAGTCGGTGAAGTAATACACCTTGCGAGGACAGACGTCTCCCAGATCCGTCTTCACTGCCGTCAATCCCTCCGTCTTGAGAAAGCTCAAGACCCACTCGGCATTGCGCGCGCCGACATCAATATTGCCCTCATAAATTTTCCCGGCCCCGAACAATTTGACCTCCAGACGACTCTTGACGCCACCCAGTTTCAGAATTTCGTTGATCAGCGACTCCATCGCGTACGATCCATATCTGGTCGACTCTCCCCATGAATCATTTCCCCCATCCTTAGGCTTGGGCAACATGAAATGATTCATCCCGCCCACACCAGTCAGAGGATCGCGAATGCAGGCTGAAATGCAGGAACCGAGCACCGTATAGACAATCATCGGTGTGGCGCTGACGAAGAACTCCCCAGGAAGAATGGCTGCGATTTCATGGGGAAATCGACTGTCGCGCATTCGTCGAATGTGTGCGAATTGGTTCGTATCGACAGGTGGCATACGATCAACGTTCCTTCCGATAGATGGTCGGAGCCAACGATTTGAACTGGTGGTTCACCCATTGCAGGCTTTCCGAGTGCCCGATGAAGAGATGCCCACCTGGTTTGAGATAGCGATAGAATTTATTCACCAGCTGTTCTTGAGTGGGGCGGTCGAAATAGATCATGACATTTCGGCAGAAAATCAGGTCCAGCGGGCTTTTGATCGGAAACCGCTCATCCATCAAGTTGAGACGTCGGAATTGGATCATCGACGCCAAGTGGGGCTTCACCTTCAGCTGGCCTTCACTATCGCCGCGTCCCCGCAAGAAATGCCGCCTGACGACTTCCGGAGGAACATCCCGGACCCGTTCCGCGTCATACACGCCTGCCGCAGCTTTGGCTAACACCCGAGTGGACAGGTCGGAGGCTAGAACCTTGAAATCCCATTGGCTTGGATCGGAGACCCCCTCGTACAGTGTCATGGCAATGGTGTACGGCTCTTCCCCGGTCGAACAGGCGGACGACCAGATTCGAATGCGCTTCTCACCGGCCAGGCTGGGAAGGATTTGTTCACGAAGAAAATCAAAGTGTTTCGGCTCTCGAAAGAAATCCGTCTTGTTCGTCGAAATCAGGTCCAACATGCGGGTGAACTCCTCCCTGGTCGGATCACCCGTCACCTGCGCATAGTACTCGGAGAACGTGGCCAAGCCGAGATCCCGCAAGCGTTTCGACAGCCGTGAGGCTAGGAGGGTTTGCTTTTGGTCACCCAGCGAAATGCCGCTTTCATCGTAAATGAGTTGACGAAAGCGGGAAAATTCTTCCGTGGTAATGGAATAGTCCATAGTTAATCCATTCAGATCTGAAGACCAGCTGAGTTATTGACTACTGCTGCAAAGTCTTCGCTTTATCGGTCGGTTGGTATCGATTCTTGATGCGAAATGTTCGTTGTGATTTCAGTAGGTTAAGCACCCATCGTTCTTAAGGAGAGGTCGGAAACATCCGATAAGAATGGGTCGCATACTCACGCACTGACGCTCCAGAACAGAGAAACACCGAGGGAGCCACGGCCACAGTCTCCTCACCGGGAGAACTGCTGTGGTCATATGCGACACCGCCCCACCATATGGGAACACGTTTCATGGCAGAACACACGTCGATGAGAGCTTGGGTGAGCCGGTGATGAGGCACGCCTCGAAGCCGTGCTTTCCCATCAGCTATGGCCTCATACTCACAGTCGCGTACATCGTGACCGGCAAGCTTGGCCTGATGGTTGCCGTTTCCCCTGGGTCGGTATCAGGAATCTTCCCACCTGCTGGACTGGCAATTGCCGCGACCTACCTGTGGGGCTGGTCGACCATGCCATGGATCTTCCTCGGGTCTCTGACACTCAATCTCCTGGTCCCTAGTTCCGGCCTTGACGACTCTACGGCTGTGGCCGCCGTCGCTATCGCCTCGGCTTCCACGCTCCAAGCCTCGCTCGGCAGGTCGGTTCTGAACCGAACGATCGGGCCGAATGCCGGCCTCGACACGGCACGCCAAATCATCGGCTATCTCACTCCTGCTCCCGCCATCTGCCTCGTCAGTGCGTCGGTCGCTGTTCCAAGCCTGGTTCTCCTTGAACAAATCCGACCGGACCAGATCCTCCTGGCGTGGGCGACCTGGGCCGTCGGCGACACCCTAGGAATGGTCTCGCTCTTTCCCATCATGATGGCACTCTTCGGCACGCCGGACTCGATGTGGAAAGGCCGCCGTCTTGTTGTCGTATCAATCATGTCCATCATGTTGGGGCTTGTGTGCCTCAGCTATATCGGTTTCGGCCGTACCCAGTCAGCCGAGACAACCAGTTCATTTCGCTTCCAAGCTGACCGTGTCTCTCACAGCATCCAGGAGCACCTCACCGAGCAAGAGTTTATCCTGACTCAATTGGACGTCGCACTGTCTCTGTTTCATCGCGAGCCGATCAACCGGGAGGCCTTTCGAGCCCTTGTAGAGCCCGCGTTACGGCGTTTCCCAATGATTCAGGCCATCGAATGGGCGCCTGAAATTTCCCGAAGTCGACGCGCCGCCTTCGAGGCACAGCAACACGAGTTCTTTCCTGAGTTTGCCATTCGCCGACGCAACGACGAAGGGATGTTGATCGCTGCTTCAGACCAAGCTCTGTTGTACCCCATCACCTATATTGAACCGCTGAAAGGCAATGAAAAAGCGCTCGGCTTCGATCTTGGGTCGCATCCTGCTCGTCAAGCAGCCGTGTTGCAGGCGCTGCAATCCTCCACTCCAATCGCAACGGAGCCTCTTACGCTCATTCAGGAACAAGGATCCCAGACGAGCATTTTGTTGATGCAACACATCCGTGCAGGCCCGAATGCTCCCGGTGTACTCCTCACGGTCCTGCGCGTTGGCGACTTCATTGAACAATTATTGCCCGATGGGAAGGAGATGGACCTGAGCCTCGCGGATACCGAGCGTGGCACGATCATGTACGGTGTGCCTCCCCCTCGATCCTCACCAGTCGAACTCATACGACCCCTACAGTTCGGGGGAAGACAGTATCAGCTCTCCATCACGCCATCCGTAGGATTCGTCGCCGCCCATCATGACTGGCAAAGCTGGGCTCTGCTGGTTGCCGGTGCCATGGCCGACGGACTCTTGGGTGCCACCCTACTCCTCATTACAGGGACCACCAATCGCGTGCGATGTCTGGTGGAAGCTGGAACGCAGGAGCTGGCATCGAAGAGTGATCTCTTGCAGGCCGTCATCAACACCGTACCGGTCCGCGTATTCTGGAAGGATCGTTCCTTACACTATCTGGGGTGCAATCCCATCTTCGCTCAGGATGCTGGAATCACCGATCCCAGCGAGCTGATCGGCAAGACCGACTATGATCTGGCCTGGGCACCGGATGCCGACCTTTACCGCGCCGATGATATGACGGTGATCGAGTCCGGTACCGCCAAAATCAATTTCGAAGAACCGCAAACGACATCGGCCGGCCACACGGTGTGGCTCCGCACCTCGAAGGTGCCATTGAAAGACCAACACAACAACGTGATCGGCGTACTAGGCCTGTATGAGGATGTCTCAGAGCAGAGAGACACGGCTGCGAGACTACGACAATCAGAGGAGCGATTCAATTTAGCGATGCAGGCCGCTAACGACGGACTCTGGGACTGGAACATTCAAGCCCAGACAACCTATTTCTCCCCGCACTGGAAAGGCATGCTCGGGTATGCCGATCACGAATTGGAAAACAGCTTTGCAACCTGGGAGCGGCTGGTCGAGAAAGACGGGTACGCACGCACCATGGAGTTGATCCAACACTGTCTCAACGGAACGAGTGACGGGTTCACCGTTGAATTCCGCATGTGTCACAAGCAGGGCTATTGGGTCGATATTTTATCCAGAGCGATCCTCGTTCGAGACGAACAGGGGAAGCCACTGCGCATGGTCGGTACGCATGTCGACATCACCGATCGCAAGGCCACCGCACAGGAGTTGGAACACACTGCGCAGGCCCTCGAACAGCAAAATATGGAGTTAGAGAAGGCTCATCAACAGGCCCTGGCCGCCACGGAGGCCAAAAGTGCCTTCTTGGCCTCGATGAGCCATGAGATCCGCACTCCCTTGCATGCCATCATCGCGATGGCTGACCTCCTCCGAGACACGCCGCTCAACCGAGAACAAGCAGACTATGTGCAGCGATTCGACCGAGCCGCCGAACATCTGCTCTCCTTGGTCAACAACATCCTCGACCTCTCCAAAATTGAAGCGGGGCAGATGCACATGGAATCCATCCTCTTCAGCCCCGTGGACGTCGTAACCTCCGTGCACAACCTGCTGATGTTTACCGCCCAGGCGAAACAGCTCAGCCTACGGATGGACCGGCGCCCTGGAATTCCTGCTGCCATACTCGGTGATCCGACTAGACTCCGACAAGTCCTGATGAATCTCATCAGCAATGCCATCAAATTCACCGACCGAGGGCAGGTCGTCCTCACCGTAGAGAGCCTTGACTCAAGCCGGCTCCGGTTTACCATTGCGGATACCGGGATCGGCATCCCGAAGGACAAGCTCCCATCCATCTTTGAGAATTTTACCCAGGTGGATCCCACCACCACCCGTCGGTTTGGTGGGACCGGGTTGGGATTAGCCATCTCGCACCGGCTGGTGGCCATGATGGGGGGGCACCTTACGGTATCGAGCACGCTCGGAGTCGGCACCACCTTTGTATTCACGATCCGGTCTTCCACGAGCCTGACGGCGGACCCTGGCCTGTCGAAACCGTCCGCCATTATGCAGCAGGACGCCATCACACCATCCACACATCCGCTTCGCATGTTGGTCGTAGACGACTTGGAAGACAACCGCGACATCATTGCGCTATTTCTCAAACATACCTCCTACACCATCGACATGGCTGAGCATGGATTAAGTGCCGTCGAGAAATTTTGTCAGGAGTCGTACGATCTGGTGCTCATGGATGTGCAAATGCCGGTCATGGACGGTCTACAGGCCACTGCAGCCATTCGCGAGTGGGAACGGGCACAGCACCGGAGGCCCACCCCGATCCTTGCCCTGACGGCCCACGCGCTCGCAGAAGAACGAGACAAGAGCCTGGCGGCAGGGTGTACCGCACACCTGACGAAGCCGATCAAGAAAGAAGCGCTACTCAGGGCGATTGCACAGCATACGGGTCAACGTACCGTGACGGATCAAGCGGCATAGCCCTGAGGGGAACATTGTAGAAGGAGAGCACGACATGCACAAACCCACCCTGTTTGTCGTCGAGGATGAACCGGATACCGCCGCACTACTCAAAATGATCATGGAAGAGGAGGGGTATGAGATCCTCCACGCGAGCGATGGGAAACAAGCGCAGGTTCAGATTGATGCCTTACCGCCTCCGGCGTTGGTCCTCCTGGATATTGGGTTACCCCATGTCAATGGATTGGAACTCTTGGCTCAGATACGTAAGAAGTCGACCTGGGCCATGGTTCCCGTCGTCATGTTGACCGCTGCAGCCGATCAGACCCAGATCTGCAAGGCCGTCGTAGCCGGAGCCTCGGCTTATATCCTCAAACCATTTAAGCGGGAATCGTTACTCGCCAAGCTCGCACAATTTCGCGTCCCAGGGATGAAGCGGAAGGCGTCCTAGGCATCAGAACGAGACCCGTACCTATTTACCCGTCATCAGATACCCGTTGAGTTGCGTCGGCAACAACGCGCTCTTGACGCGATCCGGGATGGTTTTCGGATCCAGACTCTTCTCAATCGATAACGACCGCTCCCTGACCAAATCAATGATGGCCGCCTGATCATGCGACGCGTTTCGCTCATACAGCATGATCACCGGTCGAAGCCGCTCTTGGCTGTTCGTTTTGATCACCAAGCCAAAACTCCCGTCGTTCAATTCTACGAACGAGCCAGGCGGAAACACCGTGACCGTGGCGATAAACGGATCGATGACATCCGGCCCGTATTTATTCCGCAGCTTGGTATACAAATACGTCAGGGCTTGGCTGGGGCTCAGATACCGTGGAGACCGCCGATCACTGACTCGCTGGTTATATTCCGTGATAGTCCCGACCAGTCTGGCGGATTTTGAAATATCACCGTTGATGAGCCGTTTAGGGTACCCGGTGCCATCCAGATATTCTCGATGCTGATGGACGATCTCGATGACCTCCGGCGCCACCCCCGGCATGGATTCGAGGATTTCCTTGCCCAACTGGGGGTACATCCTCAGGAGTTTGGCTTCTGTGGGGGAGAGATCCTCCTCGCTCTTCAGCCGAACCGTCAGTGGCACGCGATTCATTCCAATGTTGTGAAAGAGGCCTCCCATCCCCACATGCTTGGTTTCAACTGGAGTCAGACCGAGGGTCTTGGCCGTCAGTGTGGCCAGCGCACTGACATTCATCGCCTGCATGGCGAGCTCCTGACCCGGTTCAGCTCGAGCCTCGGCACACACAAGGCTGAGCAACACCGGCTCCTGCGCCGTGATGGGGTTCATCGATTCCAGGACCTTCGCGGCCGACTCGATCGTACCGGCCTGTCCGGCATTGGCCATAGCCATAATGACGGAGACATCGTTGGTCGCTTTGCTGTAGGTCCGGCCATTTTCTTCAATGGCTTTGCGATGTTCGAGAGCCGTCTGAAGTTGCCG
>JAHBWR010000056.1 GCA_019636875.1 Nitrospira sp. | reverse complement strand
AGCGAGATGTGTTCTGGAACTAGGATACCTCGCGCTCTACACTACACTGCTCTTCTCACCACCAAAATCCCATCCCGGATTGTCACGAGTACGGCTGTCACACGAGAGTCTGCCGCGACAGCACGATTGAGTTCTTGAATGGCCGCGGTGGACTCATCCGGCGGCGGTTGTTTCAACACCTCGCCGCTCCAGAGGACATTGTCGATCAAGATGACGCCGTTCGGAGCTAGCAGATCAAGTGCCCGCCGGTAATAGTTGAGATAATTGGTCTTGTCCGCATCGATGAAGATGAGGTCGAATGGTCCGGAAAGCGTTCGCATGGTGTCCAATGCTGGGCCTATATGGATACTGATTTTTTCACCAACTGCAGTCTGCAAGAAATAGCGTCGAGCTACCAATGCTGACTTCTCATTGATCTCGCAAGTGATCACGGCTCCATCAGCCGGTAACGCCTCGGCAAAGCAGAGGGCGCTGTAGCCGGTAAACATCCCGATTTCGAGCACTCGCTTGGCGCCACCTAGCTGCGTCATCATCTTGAGAAACGCTCCTTCCAATGGACCGACCAGCATCTGGGGATACTCCATGGTCTGCTGCGTTTCCTCGCGCAGAGCTCGGCAGATGGCAGACTCCTGCATGGAATACGCTTCGGCATAGGCTTCGATCTCGGATGGGACCAACTGCTCCATTTCGAATCTCCCTCAGCTGTTTGAAAACGAACCGTCCCTTGCGTACACTGCACCAGGATCAAACTGGAACGCGAATCTTAGCACAGTGAAGAGGAGGCCGATTTGAAAACCGTCGCCACGTTGGAACCCCTCACGACCCGACTGCTGGAAATCCAGCGTATCAATAGCGCCGCCTCGGTGCTTTCGTGGGATCAGGAGACCTATATGCCGGCCGGCGGAGGTGAGGCACGGGCCGAGCAGATTGCGGTGCTCCAGGGCATTGCCCATGAAAAGCTGGTCTCGCAGGATGTCGAGTCGCTCTTATCCCAATGGGTAGACCCTGCGACAGGCCAGGCAACCGACACAGCCGGTGACGCCTGGGACGAGCCGTCCCGATCACTCTTGCGCGAGGTCTGGCGAGATTTCAGCCGCGCAAAAAAACTCCCCTCGGATTTCGTGGTGCAGTTGAGCCGTGAATGTTCGCTTGCGCAACAGGTCTGGGTGGAGGCAAAAGAAAAAAACCAATTCACGAAGTTTCTGCCGAATCTCCGGACGGTTCTGGATCTCAAACGCGAAGAAGCCCGGTATCTTGGCTATCAGGGTTCACCCTACAATGCGCTCTTGGATGTCTATGAACCTGGCGCGACGATCGCGGGGCTTCAGCCCGTGTTTGCCGCGCTCAAGACCCGCTTGGTCCCGTTGCTGCAACGGATCACACAGAGTCGAGTTCAGATCAACGACGGCATTCTTCATCACTCCTACGACCAGACCAGGCAACTGGAATTCGGTCGTCTGGTGCTCACCGCCATGGGGTATGACTTTGAGCGCGGCCGCCTCGACCTCTCGGCTCACCCCTTTACCACGTCCTTTCACCCAACCGATGTGCGGGTGACGACGCGCGTCCATGAACAGGAGCTACAATCCTGCCTCTTCAGTTGCATCCATGAGGGAGGACATGGACTCTATGATCAGGGACTCGATCAGCAGTATTTCGGCACACCGTTGGGCGATTCCGTGTCACTGGGCATCCATGAAAGCCAGTCACGCCTCTGGGAAAATTGCGTCGGTCGATCACGCCCCTTTTGGCGTTTCTTCTTCCCGATCTTGCAGCAAACCTTCCGCGACCAGCTTCATGGCATCACGATAGAGCAGTTCTATGGCGCGATCAATCGTGTGCAGCCCTCGTTGATCCGTGTCGAAGCGGACGAGCTGACCTACAACCTCCATATCATGCTACGGTTTGAAATTGAGCAAGACTTGATCGAAGGCAAGACACAGCCCGAGGACCTCCCCGCAATCTGGAATCAGAAGATGAAGGAGTATCTGGGTATCGTCCCCCCGACGGACGCAGAAGGCGTGCTGCAGGATGTGCACTGGTCGTTCGGCGCCTTTGGGTATTTCCCTACCTATACACTCGGCAATCTGTACTCCATCCAATTTTTCGAACAGGCCATGCGGGAACTCCCGAATTTGGAAGACGAGATCGCCACCGGTCAACTGATGGGCCTGCGCCGGTGGCTCGAACAGAAAATCCACCGCTGGGGCCGCATGTTTACACCGGCCCATCTCGCCGAACGTGTAACAGGCTCGACGATCAACCCCGAACCGTTCCTGAACTATGCGGAAAAGAAATACGGCGAACTCTACCAGCTTTGAGCATCGATCGTGGGCCGACTGTCATACCCCAATGCGGCGTTGAGTTTCGTCAACAGGGTAGGAGCCAACGTAAACTCGGCTTGGACCTCGATCCGGTACGGAACCAGCAGTGTGGTGTGGAAGACGATATCTCGGATCGGAATTTTCGAATCAGGATCTTGCGGGGTGCTCAGCTGAACTGACTCCACGGATGCCGTGATGGCACCGCTGTCTTGTGGTCCATAGACCGAGACCACGGCATCGATGATCTCTTTGACCTTCTCATGTGACTCCACCCCATCAATGGCTTTCAGAAAGAGCGGGATCACCTCTTCCTTCGCCTGATCAGAAAGCGTGAAGTTTTCAATCCGTCCTTTTCGACGTAGGGAAGTCAGATCGTTGTCGAGATCTTTGCTAAAGGCTCCATAGGCGAACCGAAAAAATTCAAAATGGAATGCCTTGAGTCCCTTCGCAAAGGTTTGAAGTTCGCACAGAAAGCAGAGCTGCTGTAACTTCACGTCGCTCAAGTGCCCATACGGCTCTGACAGGTGCAGAACATACAGGAGAAGCGCTCGGTCAACCGCAATCTGATTGGGCAGTCTCAACTCTATCCCCGTGCTCGTGATCCGGACCGTTGTACCATAGACAGGAACCAACGCGGCCATCAAAATCAGGCAGTCATAATAGTTCGCAGAAACACTCTTGACCGGCTCTTCAGTTTCGTCTTTAATCCCGGTCCAGGAGGCTGAGGTCGATCGCGATGTCCAAACATGTCAAAGAAATGGGAGTCCTCAAGGACCATTTGGGGAAGCACCAGCTGAAATTTACCCGCCAGCGTGAATTGATCCTCGACGCATTTCTGAAACAAGAACACATCACGGCAGAAGAGATGTACCACCAACTGGCGCGGAAAGATCCCCATCTAGGATTGGCGACCATCTACCGCACGCTGAACCTCTTTTGCGAGGCGGGGCTCGCCCAGGCCCGGCATTTCGGGACCCAGACACAGTACGATAATATTTCGCACAAGGGCCACCATGATCATCTCATCTGCACCGGCTGTGGGAAAATCGTGGAGTTCGAAAACTGCGATATTGAGCGGCTACAGGAAGAAGTCGCGACACGAAACGGCTTTACGATCCAAACCCACCGCCTCGAACTTTACGGACTCTGCTCCCGCTGCCGCCATTGACCCTTGGAACCGTTTCTGGTATTCTTTTTGAGACGGGTTATCAATTTCAAGAGTCTTCCTTAACGGCATAACACAGGATCATGATGAATACACGACGTTCCCTTTGCACGATTGGTGTCCTTGCACGCTTGGGCTTGATCACGGGGCTTGTTTCGTTCTTGTGGGGTGCCCCTCTCACGGACGTCTCCGCCGCAGACAAGTTGACGGTGTATTCCGGGCGAGCGGAACGGCTGATCAAACCGGTCCTTGACGCGTTCACCGCGAAGACCGGTATTCAGATCGACTTGCTGTCCTCCGGCACGACCGAGCTCGTGAATCGGATGAAGGCGGAAGGCGACCGCAGTCCGGCCGATGTGTTTATCACCAACGATGCCGGAAGTCTGGAGATCGCCCGCACTGCAGGGCTCCTTCGCCCCTTGAGCATGCGGGAGGTCGAACGAGCCATTCCACCTCAATTCCGCGCGGCCGATAACAGTTGGATCGGCCTCTCCGGACGATTCTGGATCATCGTGTACAACACGAACCTCATGAAACCGGATCAGATCAAGTCGTTACTGGACCTGGCCGATCCGTCTTGGAAGGACAAGATCGCCATTCCGAACGCCGGGAGCGAATACCTCCAAGCAGGGGTGTCGGTCATTCGAGCGAGTCTTGGCGACGATGTTACAAAAACCTTCCTTGAAGGACTTCGAGATAACGCAGGTACACAGGTCTACCAAAAGAGTTCTCAAATCGTCGAGGCGGTCGCCAAAGGGCAGGTGGCGATGGGTATCGTCAATCACTACTACGTCTATCGACATCTCGCAACACAACCGACGGCTCCACTGGGAGTCTTCATGCCCGATCAACAGGACGGCGGGATGGGAGCCATCATGAATGTCGCCGGCATCGGGATCCTGAAGCACACACCCCGCATCGATAACGCGAAGCTGCTTGTGGAATTTCTTGTGGCTCAGGCCGGCCAAAAAATGTTCGCCGACCTCGACAAGGAATACCCCCTCCATCCTGAGGTGAAGGGTGATCCAGCACTCCCCGAACGAAAAAGTTTCCGAGCGGCGCTTGTGCCGTTGAGCAAACTCGCTGAACTGCGGGAGCCTACGATGCTGCTCATTGAACAAGTCGGCATGCGATAACCCTTCGAGCAGATTCGTGATTGCCGTACCCCGATCATCTTCCTCAGCCCTTCAATTGCTGGTCATGGCCAGCGCCGCGCTGATCTTGTTGCCATTGGGCTACGTGACCACGCTGGCGCTGTCCGCCGACTTGGCGGTCTGGCAGCGTCTCTGGGCGACTCGTGTTCCCGAACTCCTCTTCAACACGGTGTCGTTGGCCGGTGCCGTAGCGGCAATTACGCTCGTGTTGGGCGTATTAACGGCGTGGATGGTCACCCGATTCGAATTTCCCGGACGCCGCTTCTGGGAAGTTGCCCTCGTACTTCCCTTGGCGATGCCGACCTACGTACTGGCCTATGTGTACAATTATCTGCTGGGATACAACGGTCCGGTTGAGCAGCTGTGGCAGATGATGGCAGGACCGCAGGCACGAATTGTCTCCCCGCAAAGTTTTTGGGGTGTCACCTTCGTCATGGCACTCGACACTTTTCCCTTCGTGTATCTTCTCACACGCAGCGCGCTCTTGAGCTTCAACGTGTCCTTTGAGGAAGTGGCCCGTAGCTGCGGCGCGTCACCGCTGCGCACGATGTTCAGAGTCACCCTGCCGTTATTGCGCCCCTCCATCGTGGCCGGTGTCGCGCTGGTGGTACTGTATGTCGTCTCGGATTTCGGCGCCGTTTCTCTGCTGCGCTTTCAAACGCTGACCTATGCCGTCTTTCAGCAGATGACCGGCCGATCCGACAATCACGCTGCAAGCATCCTGAGTATCTTGTTGGTGGTGCTGGCGCTGCTCTTCTTGTTAACCGAACGCTGGTTTCGACGAAAAAGCCGGTTCTATCAGACATCAGGGCGCTATCGTTCGCCCCAACGTATCTCGTGCGGGTGGCTCTCCGCAGGGATTGTAACGACTAGCCTTGCCTCCGTCGTCGCTCTAGCCTTCGGCATCCCTGCCTGTCTTTTGGTGACATGGAGCCTCTCCCCTGAGGCGCAGGCTATTCTAGATGCTCGTTTCTTTGGATTTGTTTGGAACAGCACGCTCTTATCGGGTCTGGCTGCGACAGCCGCCGTGATCGTTGGGCTCCCCCTCGCCTACCTGGCAAGCCGGAAACCGACCTGGCTCAATCTTGGCTGTCTCCAAGCGGCCTATGCAGGGTATGTTCTGCCAGGCCCGGTGGCAGCCCTAGCTGTGTTAGTTCTCTTCTTGAAGATTCTTCCGTTTTTCTACGGAACGGTGCTCGTCTTGATCGTCGCCTACGTCCTGCACTTCCTCCCTGCCGGCCTGCAATCACTCGAACCGTCGATTCAGCAAATCACGCCCAACCTTGAAGAAGTGTCCCGGACCTTGGGGCTTGGGGTTCGAGAAACTTGGAGGCGCGTCACACTGCCGCTGATCCGTAATGGTGTCATCGTGGCCTGGGTCCTTGTTTTTCTCCAAACCATGAAGGAGCTGCCCGCGACATTATTGTTGAGACCTGTCGGATTCGACACCCTCGCCATCCGAGTGTGGCTGGAAGCGAGTGAGGAGTATTATCAGCTGGCGGCTCCATCGGCCTTGTTGATCGTACTGGTTGGGTTGCCGGCTCTATTTTTGTTGCTCTCTCGCGATTGGAGAGCGGCATAGGTCCATGATGGATATACCACTTTACCCAACTCATTCGACTACCGACGAGCCTGACGATCAAGTCCATCAGTACCGGCCGACTTCGTCTATCTTGGAGCTCCGTTCCATATCCTGTGCCTACGACCCAAGTCGACCTGCCATCAAGGATATTTCTTTTTCCATTCGAGAGGGAGAAATTCTGTGTCTCCTCGGACCGTCCGGCTGCGGCAAGACGACCGTCCTGCGAGCCATCGCCGGCTTCGAACCTGTCCGCTCCGGACAGATCATTCTGTCCGACCGATTAGTTTCGTCCTCCACGGAAACCGTGCCGACCGAAGAACGTCGTGTCGGGATGGTGTTCCAGGAATATGCGCTGTTTCCACACCTGCGGGTGGCCGACAACATCGCCTTCGGGCTCTATCATCTTTCGCGAGCGGAGCGGACCTGCCGAGTTCAAGAAATGTTGCGCCTGACCGGGTTGGAAGGGCTCGAACACCGATACCCACATGAATTATCCGGCGGACAACAGCAGCGAGTGGCGCTCTCACGAGCGCTGGTGCAAAACCCCGTCCTACTCCTGTTGGACGAGCCATTCAGCAACCTGGACCCCGACATGGCCAGCCGCATGCGGCAAGACCTCCATAGTCTCCTGCGTCGGACCAAGACGACCACCATCCTGGTTACCCATGATCACGAGGAGGCTTTTGCGATGGCCGATCGCATCGCCGTCCTCAACCGAGGAGAGATTGAACAATTAGAGGCTCCCGAGCTCATCTACCACCTTCCGGCAACCCGGTTCGTGGCTGATTTCGTCGGCCAGGCCGACTTTGTCACCGGAGAGATTCGACAGGGTCTCGTGCACACGGAACTGGGAGAGTTTCCCAATACCATTGACGGTGGCGAGGGATCGCATGTCATGGTGATGATCCGCCCGGATGATATTCACCTCGTACCCAATAAATCAGCCAATTCACGGATCGTGGCGAGGCAGTTCAGAGGCTCGGAAAATTTGTATACCGTTCAACTTCCATCAGGTCAGTTGGTGCATAGCAGCGAGAGTTCAACCAGCGTGTACCACGAAGGCACTGCGGTCGAACTTCGGGTATCCGCCACCCACACCGTGCTCTTTCCTGCCGAAGAGCAACCTCACGCCTAGCGAGATAGGAACGTACTCGTGCCCGACCCGATTGACAGCTTCCCCTGTGATCTGGCATGGATGGACCGGTACGCTGGCTGCCAACCCACCGGATTGAGCCTACGTCTCCCAGATTAAGGAGCTGCAATGGACGCGTTGAAGCACGCGATTGATTACGGAGTGATCGGCCTTCTCCTGGTCTTGAGCCTCTGGTCCGTGGCAGTCGCAATCGAACGGTGGCTGTTCTACAAGCGAATCGATCTCTCTCGGTTTTCCAATGCTCAATTACTGGAGATCACGCTCACAAAACGACTGGTGATCATCGGGACCGTGGCCGCCAATGCCCCGTATATCGGTCTCCTCGGAACCGTCCTTGGGATCATGTTAACCTTCCATACGATGGGAACCTCAGGTACGATGGCGGTCAACACCATCATGATCGGTCTGAGTCTCGCTTTGAAGGCGACAGCCGTCGGTCTCCTGGTTGCTATTCCTTGTGTCGTCATGAACAATCTGCTTCGTCGTCGTGTCACCGAGATTTTGACCGAATACAAGGCCCAACATGGACCGGAACATTGATCAGATCAACGTCATCCCGCTGGTGGATGTCATGTTGGTCCTCCTCGTCATCGTGTTGACCACCGCGACATTTATTAGTACCGGACAAATTCCGGTCAACCTGGCAAAAGCGAAAGAAGTGGGAGATCGGAAGGATGTTCCCATCGTCATTTCCTTGACCGCAGATGGGAGCCTTTTCGTCAATGACTCGCCGATCGTGGAGGGTGGCCTTACGGCGGCACTGAGCGCACAGCCTCGCGAATCGGCGGTTGTCGTACGAGCCGACAAGGTTACGTTGCTGGAGAAATTTGTGGCCTTGGTCGATGAAATTCGCGGCCTCGGCTTTCAGCAAGTCAGCCTGGAGGTTATTCGACTGTGATGGGCCACTCGGTTCCGCTTCCTCATTCGACAGGTCCAGTGACAGCAAGTTGGCTCATCTCATGCCTACTGCACGCGGCATTGGCCATGGCCGCACTGTTCTTCGTTCAGAACCTGCACCTTGCGCCTCAGGCTGAACCCTTTCAGTGGGACGTCGCGGTAGTCGCGCCGCACTCCAGTTCGGTACAGTCCGCACCTGCTGTTCAACCGACGGCTCTACCTACACCGGCTATTCAGCCACCTGCGCCATCGCAAACATCGGTTTCTTCAGCGAGACAGTCAGTTGAACCAGCAAGAACGGAACCGCCCCCTCTCCAAAAATCAAAGTCCTGGCCAGACTCCTCTCAAGATCAGCTACTTCAGTCCGAACCACCGCCATCTACCACAACGCCCACTCTCTCAGCTGAGTCACTGTCTACCGTCACTCCGCAGGTTCTATCATCTACTCCATCCGAGCAGGAAACCCGTCCGCACGATGAGTCACCTACCGTGACGGATTCACCATCACAGGTAGCATCTCCACTGAATCCTTCATCTCCCACGATGGCTTCCATCTCACCCGTTGATCGAGTCAAGTCGACCAAAGCCGATTACGGATGGCTGGCTGCTATCATGGCGCAATGGATCGAGGACCTGAACAAGCGATACCCTGCGATGCTTCGCACCGAAGGGGTGGAGGGGAAGGTAACATTGGCGGCAACTCTTCACGAAAACGGACGACTCAGCGACGTGCGTGTGGTGAAGAGCTCAGGCTCTACCGCCCTCGATCAAGTGGCAGTGGAAGACGTACGGAACGGCCCCCCTATAGATCTCGCCTACCCACTCGGCCGAGATCAAATACCGGTGAAGTTTTCCATTAGTTACGACCTGAAAACCGCTCGATAACACCCGCGACCAGCTTAGGGCATACCGAGTCGATTCCGGAGTCCTGATGAAACGGTCATCGTTCCTTCAGCATCAATAATGACGGCTTCCACATCCGGTAAGCTTTCGACCAGTGCCATTCCCTCCTCTGGTCCCAGGACAAAAATTCCGGTATCCAATCCATCGGCCACAACCCCTTCCCTAGCGATAATAGTGACGCTCTGACAGGCCCGTGCCGGCTGTAAGGTCTGAGGAGAGAGGATATGATGATACCGGACTCCGTCCCGCACGAAAAATCGCTCATAGTCTCCAGCGGTAGAAATGGCCTCATCCATTAACTCAAGAATTGCGATCAGCTCCCCCTCTTTGCGTGGATGCTTGATCCCGACAGGAAACCCATGACCTTCCGGAGGCATACCAAACGTCTTGATATCACCCGATATGGCGACCACTCCAGCCCTCGCTCCTGCCCGTTTCATTTCCACCACCGCCCGATCAGCGGCATAGCCCTTGCCAATTCCTCCGACGTCGATGCGCATTCCCATGCGCGGAAGGAAAATAGTTTGTGTCACCTTATTCACTTGAATACTCGTCCAATCGACGAGTGGCTTTAACTGTTGCAACTCCAGCTCATCTGGAATGTGCTGTCGTTCGGTGGCGCTCCAAGCCGCAACAGCAGGACCGAGAGCAATATTAAACCCACCACGGGTCAGCTGCGCCATATCCAGAGAGCGGATCACCAGCTCGAGCGTCTCCTGGCTCACCTTCACTGCTCGAAGGCCGGCTTCCGCATTCACCAGCGATAGCTCGGTATCAGGTCGCCAGGTGCTCAACAACTGTTCAAGACGCTTGATCTCATTGAATCCTGCCCGCATAGCCCGTTCACTGACAGATGGATTCGGTGCCACAACTGTGAGTGTAACCAAGGTACCCATGTGCATCTGAGCGCGTTTAGCCACTACGGATTCAGATACCGGGTGCGTTGCTAGACAACCGGCCAGCACGGTGATAATGAGACCAAACACCATTCTATTGAACGCCGCACGTACTCTATGTGTGCACATCATGATCAACCTCTTACCACCAACGCCGGCGAAACATCCTGGGATATCGTGGATAGGGCATCACTTCGTAGAGCCGTGCTTCCACCTGCATTGGTTGCGGAAGTTCTTCGACAATTGGGCGTCCTTTGAAATTTGGATACCGCTCTGTCACCAAGTCCATGGCCCTTGCGGTTTCTGCGTGATCAACCGTCACAGAAGCTACAACCATCCGGCCATAGCGGGGCGAATCCACTCCGAATTTCCATGTGCCGACGCAGGTCACATCGGTGGCATCAACCGTAAAGGTCGTCGAGAGCTCTGCCATGGAGAGAAACGGCCCTTCGCTAATCTGTACCCGGGTAAGTCGATACCTTCCTGATGGCAAATTAAGAGCCACAGTTTTGTCTGGTGAATCGATCCTCACCTGAAATCGATCCTGAGATTCCCGGTTTTCAATTTCCATAGATCTCATTTCTGGCAGATACCGTCTTGCCCTGTCTCCGGTCAGAAATGTCACCACACGTCCCACGACCAAGCTGTTTGTCACATCAGTCGGGGCCACCATCGATGATACGGGCCTGGCGCAACTCCATACACCACAAAGGAGCATTGGGACGAGGGCATAGAAGACCAATGACTTCTGGTTGATGGACTGGAGAGAAAACCTATGACCTGAGAAACGCCCAAGGCTGCTACCCATATCTCATTTTCTCGCTTGACAATAAAGGATCCCCTAGGATATTAATAATCGTTCTCAATTTCATTATACTAGTTCGGTAGACACCATGGCTATTGCAAAAGCTTCTTCGTTAGAACCATGCCACCCCCTGGAGACGCGCTGCGAGTGTGGGCAATTGATCGCCAAAGTCTGCGACCAGGGTCTTGAACTAAAGTGCAAACGATGTAAGCGCATGATCGTCATCCCCTTCTCCTCAATCGAGGGTTGGGGAACCGGTCCATCCTAAGGTATTTGCGAAAGGAGGAAGCGCAGTCCTATTTGAAATTGTACTCATGCGAGTGTGTTGTTTTCTAGAAGACCAGAGACCGTCGAGTCCCGAGTCAAACCCATAACACTTACTCATACATGGAGGATACCCATGAAGATGCGGTTTATCCTCGGGGCTCTTCTGATCATCGGCTTATCGGCATCGCCGGTTTTGGCTGACAATTTGACCCCAGAGGAAATCAAAAAATTGGTTGATGAAGCAGTAGAAAAACGGCTTCAGGAACATGAACGGATGGAACGGCCGATGGAACGCTTAGAAGAGACAGCCCCTATGGACGAACCCGGGGTTGGTGCTCTTCCTAAAGTCGGCAAGGAGCGTCGTACAGACCGCCAGGCTCCCTTGTCGTTCGGAACAAGCGGATCAGGCCGGCTTATCTACGCCAAACCTTTCGTGTCGTTCCCCAAAGCGATCGTCGGTGGCTATTTCGACCTTCAATATCGCATTCACCGCCAACCGGTGATTGAAACGGGCTTTGGAGATATCAGAAACAATCAAGGTACAACAAATGGCTTTGACCAACAGCGATTTGTTCCGTTCATCTATGCGGATATTACCGAACATGTGAAATTTGCCTCGGAAATCGAAATTGAACATGGGATCCGTGGCATCAGCGACAACGAGATCAGTCTAGAATTTGCCCATATCGACTACCTGATTAATGAGAAAATCAACCTGCGAGGAGGTATCGTCCTCATCCCCCTTGGCAAATTTAACCTCTTGCACGATTCTCCCCTCAACGACTTAACGGATCGGCCGCTTGTCAGCCGGTTGATCATTCCGTCGACCATGGCGGAAACAGGCGCAGGCTTGTACGGAACGTTCTATCCTGGTCGCACCGGGAAACTAGATTATGAAGTCTACGTGACAACTGGTCCTTGCGGTTATCTCAATGACGGTACGCCTCGGATAAACGAGGAAAAGGGGACAGCGAATACTCGTCAAAGGAAATGCTTTTCTGATGACGGGTTCGACATCAATAACGGGAAGGCCGTCTCGGGACGTCTTGCGTTCAGTCCGATGCTGGGTGTGGAAGTCGCTGGATCCGGATATTTTGGAAACCAATCCCCATCCAGTTATAACCCTCTGAGCATTTTTGCCGTAGATTGGACTCTGCAACGGGGACCGTTTGAACTCATCGGTGAGGCAGCCTGGGCCCATGCACGAAACAACACGCGAGCCATTCCTGGAAGCACATTCAATGGATTTTCACCGGGGTCCCTTCTAACCGGTGTTGGTACAATAAATCCTCTCGGCCTACCTCCCGAAAGGATGCAAGGCTTTTACATTCAAGGCAATTATCACTTCATGCCTTCGTTCCTCACGAAACTTTCCCCGAAACGTTTTGGTGAGGGTTCAACCTTCACGGCAGTCATTCGGTATGACCGAGTCAACTTGAACCTAGGCAACAAGGGTGAAAATGCCGGGGAACTGGAACAAATTTCGTTCGGCTTGAACTATCGCCCTGTCGAAGATGCCGTGGTCAAGATGAGCTATCAGTATCTGCCGAAATCATTTAACCCAAATGATGGACAGCGCATTCATGATAGTGCCTTTGTTGTTTCAGTCGCATCGTATTTTTAGGAACGTGGGGAGGTCGGTCGAGCCGACCTCCCCAAACACTCGAATAGGAATTGGCCATGCGTGTAACTCTTCTCCTTCCATTTCTTGCATTAACGGGTTGCGTTTCATTAAGCGGTAGCCGAGATCATACCGTTGTCTGCCCCTACGACACGGTATGGGAAGCAGCATCAGAAACCATGCAAGGCTACTCGGTGAGCTCAGAGAACAAGAAGAATGGGACGATTGAAACTGCCTGGGTTGAAATGGAGGGGGAAAGACGACCTTACGGTCTCTTCGCGCGTGAGGGCTTCGGCAACCGTGAACGAGCCCGTCTCACGGTCGTCGTCAAGAACAGCAATGACGTATCCTCAGTGAATGTCCTTGAAACGAGGCAACGATGGCATGCTAAGGGTGGGGCAACCCAACAAGCAACCAGATGGTGGCCGGTCGAGCCTTCAGAAGCAGTGTTGGACGAGATCACTACCAAGCTCAATGATCGCCTCAAAGAAAAAGGATGTGCAGGGACCTGATGATTACCAGCCTTTTCCTTTTATTCATGACCCTTACCCTATTGCCGTCTCCCTCAAATGGCGCTGAACGGATCTGGGACAATGACCTCAAACGCTTTCTCACCGATCAGGAGATGATGATGGCCGAGGTCTACCTTCAGG
The DNA here is from genome assembly GCA_019636875.1 of Nitrospira sp. Classification (GTDB taxonomy): domain Bacteria; phylum Nitrospirota; class Nitrospiria; order Nitrospirales; family Nitrospiraceae; genus Nitrospira_D. The sequence goes on along the minus strand of JAHBWR010000056.1, from coordinate 9,278 downwards.
AAGAAGAGGGACTCAAAATCATGTTCCCGAATTCTGAGCGGGTTCGCAAGGAACTCATCACGCTTAATCCTGAGAAGAAGTCCATCATTCAAGAACGTATCGGCTGGAAATTTCCAGAAGAATCATTTGAAGTCTATATCGGAGAATCCGGAACCCAGATTGACGGCTATGCGGTCGTACAAAATACCATCGGCAAACATAAACCCATGACCTACATGGTCGGTATCGATAATAGAGGCTTTGTCTCAGACGTTGAACTTCTTGTCTTCCGTGAAGCCCGTGGAAGCGAGGTTCGACAGAAGCGATTCAATGCACAGTATGAAGGAAAGTCGGTCCTCGATCCTGTGCGCATCAACAAGGATATCATCAATATCAGCGGTGCCACGATGTCCGTCAGATCCATGAGTGCCGGAATTAAACGCGTGCTCGTGCTAATTGATGAGTTCTATCTGAAGCCCGCTGGAATCGGCAGCGACACACTGGCAGCCAAGAAGGACAAGGGGTTTTTCCCGTCGATATTTGGAAATTAATCGAAGCGGACCCCGCGTCCCCGACATGCGTAACTTCAACCAGAAATTCAGACTTCGTGATTCCGATCGTCACATTCGGCTCTTATATACGTTGTTTCTGCTCTTGATGTTCGTCGGTTTTTGTTTTTCATTTTTTTGGGCACATAGCATGACCGGATTATCACCGCAAGGCATCGCTGAGCACTACCGAGGATCTGACGCAACCTTCGGCGAGCCGATGTCGTTCCGAGAACTGGCGGAGATCACCCACTTCCACCTGTTTACGATGCCGGTGGTCTTCATGATCCTGATTCACGTGATGTACCTGACCAGCGTCAGCCATACCCTCAAAGCAATCGTCACCTGGGCTGGATTCGGAGGCGTGATGCTTGACCTCGCGTCACCTTGGCTGATCAGCTACGTCTCCCCGATCTTTGTCCTGTTGATGCTGACCGGTGATACCCTGATGACGCTTAGTTTTTTGGTCATGATGGTGGTCCCTCTCTATGAAATGTGGATACTCGGGCAACCGTTGATGGGAGGGAAACGCTCCTAAGAAGCGAGACCACCGGCATCAATTCTAGCCTTCTTTAGCGGCCAGCGGTTTTTCACCCAGAGCCCAGGATCACACCGATGATCCTGGGCTCTTTGTTTTTTGGAGGTGACATTATGCAGATCGATAGCGATGCGGTCGACGTTTCCCAAACGACCGTAATGAGACTTCAACACATGCTCAAGAAGATCGACCGTGTCTGTCTTCCTCCCGCATCGCGGCGGGATCTGGAGAGCATCCTCGTTCGGCAAGTGGCACACGAATTGGATCGGCTTCTCCCGTGGCAAGCGGGGCACGGACAGGCCACGGCTGCGATCGCCCAGGAGCTCGGACGGGCCCTCCACCTGGATGACGAGACGTTGCACCAGCTCAGGTTGGCCTCTCTGCTACACGATATCGGTATTCTGATGCTTCCACCTTGCCTACAGAGCAGACGAGAATGGCTTGAGCCAGAGTCGTATGTCGCGATGCAGAATCACCCTCGCCTTGGCGCGATGCTACTGGAACCGTTTTCCTTTCTCCGTGAAGCCACGGTGATGATCGCCCATCACCACGAACGGTGGGACGGCTCTGGGTATCCCTATGGTCTCAGAGGGCAGCTCATTCCGTTGGGAGCGAGAATTCTCGCCATCGCGGATGCATTCGATGCCATACAGGTTCCCCATGTCCAAGAACGATCGCTCCGCGATCGCATCGCACTCCGAATCCTTCGCGTCGCTTCGGGCACGCAGTTTGATCCCGTGGTCGTCGAGACCTTGGAAGTCCTGTTTGCCGAGGGTTATGCCAGACATGTCTGAATCTCATCTTAGTGGATCCACAGCCGGCGTCCGCCCTACGCCGGCCTCAAGGTGGGAGGCCCACCCCTCCCACTTTACCAGGCAAGGGTCCTCGCCTCCCGAGGACCCTTGCCTCCCCTTTTTGCAGAGCAAATCCTAATGGACCAGAGAGCCGTAGTTAGCCGCATGAGACGAAGGGAATCATCCACGAGGTGGCTTTTAGACGTCGTTCATACACGCACGAAAAATTTAGACGTCCGTCATGCTCAATAATCAACATAAGGAATGGTGCAGCATGAGTTGTAACAGGATCGCGAAGCGAATGCAGACCTCTCTGGCATTGAGTGGCTCAATACTTTTTCTCGCAGGGGCAGTCGCATGCTCCGGAGATGAAAGATCCCCTGCCTCTCCATCTCTAGCCTCCATCGGGACACCCGGTGCTGAAGAGGCGGTCGGTGAACGTCTGTTTCTTGAAACTCGATTTGCCCAATCATTCAAGGTGTCTCTGGACAACGGCGGTAATATCAACGACCCAAATATTAGTGACAGGGTCGTTGATACCGTTCAAACCATGGGTCCGCCGATCGACCCGGGGCCGTTTAAGGGTTTGTCCATGAATTGCCGGACCTGTCATTTGGTCGATGACGTGCTGGATTCGCCGGGAGGCGGCATGCGAACGTACACAGACCTTGCGCGACGCAGCCCCCTCCCGGCCAGAGCGGACGGCAAAACAGTTGCCGTCCGCAATTCTCCACCTCTGGTCAACTCCACACTCGATCGACCAGGAGGTGTCCTGTTCCATTTCGATGCAGAGTTCAACTCAATGGAAGACCTCGTCGCGGCCACCTTCACAGGCAGAAACTTCGGGTGGTTGCCTGGAGAACGCGCACAGGCCATCGCCCATATTGCTCGCGTGGTTCGTTCTGATGACGGTACCGGCGATCTGGCAAAGGAATTTGACGGCACCCCGTTCCGAACGCTCTTCGGCGGAACCGATCCCTCCATACCAGAAGAATTCCAGCTTACCTCGGAATTCCGCATGGCAATCGACTCCGCGACTGACCAGGAGGTGTTCGAGGCCGTCGTCAAGGTTGTCGCCGCCTATGTCAACGGTCTCCTGTTCTCTCAAACCGAAGACAGCGGAGCCCCAATCCGCTCTCCCTTCGACGTGTTCCTAGAAATCAACGGCCTCCCTCAAACCCCAGAGTCCAACGAATCTCCCCTCAACTACAGCCGTCGCCTGCTGCAACTGATCAACTCTCGTGAGTCGGCGGGTACGCTTCAGTTTGTCACCTCGAACCCCAATAGAACCGACGGTCAATTCCAGTTTCATACCCAGCCGTTCTCATTTGGAGCAAAGGAATTGGCCGGGTTGAAGATATTTCTCGCAGAACCGGCGGCACTACCTGCCTCCCCAGCTGAACTGGAGACCGGGAAAATTGGGAACTGCCTTTCGTGTCATGCCGCACCGAATTTCACAGATTTCAAGGCCCATAATACGGGCACGACCCAGAAAGAGTATGACGAGATACCCGGACATGGGAACGGTGCCTTTCTCAATTTATCAATTCCCACACTGGCCACACGAACAGCTGATGATCTGCCGGCCACCGAACAACATCCGACGGCCGGAGAGCGATTTCGTGCGGTTCCCGCTCCCGGTACGACGTTGACCGATCTGGGCCTATGGAACGTCTTTGCCAATCCCGACATGCCCGAGCCACAAGGCAAGATCCGAACCATTCTCTGTGACGATGAGCAACCCTGCTTCGTCGCTCAGAGCGAGCTTCTGAATCGAGCGATCGCCCGATTCATGACGCCCGGCCTTCGTGATCTAGCGCATTCCGCGCCATTCATGCATACCGGGCAATTCGATACACTCGAGGATGTGATCAGATTTTACATGGAGATCTCCGATCTTGCTCGCGACGGCCAACTTCGGAATGGCGCCGCCCAGCTACAGGGCATCTCGCTCATTGAAGAAGACGTCGTGTCGCTCGTTGCCTTTCTTAAATCACTGAACGAGGACTATCAGTAGAAAATACATATCAAGTGGTAAAAGACTGCCTACTAGCGAGAAAGGTGGGAATATGAAATCCCGTTGCTTCTCAGATTCGTTCGTTATGACCTGCCGACGCTGTCACAAATTGATCTGCCACGAGAATCCCCAACTGTGGTGCATACAGTGTCGAGGGATCCATCGCCAACGCGGGCAAGCGAGAGGACTCGCCAAGTCGATGAGGACTCGACGAGTCAAGGCTTGGTTGAACAGGTTATTGAGAGAACTGAATGGACCACGACTAAACCCAGGATAATCGTTCATATTTGTAATTAGCACGAAGGCGGCCAAAAGGACTACACGTCCAGAGCCCATGGTTGTTTACCAACTATGGGCTCTTTCTTTTTTCGAATAGGAGACGCCGACTCGGAACAGCGCGGGCTGGCACCACCGTTCGAAACAGAGATCTCCGATTGCTGAATGGTCTCAGAAAGGAGGGTATCAGCATGACAAGTTGAGAACTCACGTCCGGAATAATCGTGAGCGAAGATTCACCATCTGTTCACAATAACTTGTGATGGCGGACATGGAGCCCCATCCCAGGAAAGGAAGAAGAGAATGACTTCACGTGTGATACCACCACGTTTATTTCCCAGTTCATGGCCCATGATCGGACTGTTCGTAATAGGTTCACTCTTTGCTGTGTCAGGGTGCAGCAGCGAAGACCCTTCGGCAACATCCAGTACGCCAGCTGCCGTGACCCTCAACAGCGAGATCCGGTCTATCCCTCTGTCAACAGGTGAGGCAGACCGCTTTTTCGCCGTGGCTTCAGCCACCGGTGATCGCTACTACGCTGCAGGGTTCACCACCATAGGTGGAGACACGCATATGGCCGTCGCACGGTTTGGGTCGACCGGTGAGCTCGATCCCACATTCGGATCAAATGGGATCGCTACCGTCAATGTGGCAGAAGGTTCGGGCAAGACAGCAGAACTGGTTCGTTCTGTTGTGGTGCAGTCCGACGGCAAGATCGTGGTGGCTGGACCCGTCGAACATGACACCTTAGCAACGGGAGATGCCGCGCTCGATACTGACATTGCCGTGGTTCGATTCGAGACGACTGGGCAGTTGGATCAAACCTTCGGAACCGACGGAATCACCCGGCTCGATCTCAGTACTGGAACAATCGTTGACACACGCTTCCGTGGAGATACCGCTTGGGGACTCACACTGTTACCGGATGACAGTCTGATAGTTGTGGGTGGAAAGCTCGCCGAAGGATCCGGCCGTACGGATATCGATTATGCGATCGTCAAATTGACAGCAGGCGGGGCAGTCGATAGGTCATTCGGTACGAACGGCCTCGTCACACTGGATATCGGAACGGGAAACGACAGCCCACGCACCGCGATTGTACAACCTGATCAGAAAATTGTGGTCAGTGGTCATACGTCCAATGCGGGTGTCGTCACGACCGTCTTGTTTCGCTTGCTGCCGGATGGACAATTCGATTCCAGCTTTGGCCGTGACGGCGTGGTGAACGTTGCGCTACTCCCATTCATCGCTGAGGCCTATGACGTCGCCTTGCAGGGGGACAATCTGATCATTGCCGGCTATGGGCGTGAGACATCGGCTGGTACGGTGGATATCATCAGTGCCCGCTTCTTGGCTGATGGAACCTGGGATAGGACATACGGCGAGGAAGGCATCGCGGTTCTAGATGTGGCCGGTGAAAACGACCGGAGCAGAACGCTCAGAATCTTGCCGGACCAGCATGTCCTGATTGTGGGGCAGGGACAACCAACGGCTACAACGCAGGACGGTGTCGTGGCCCTACTCACCCCTAACGGCCAGCCCGACACGAGACTAAACGGCAATGGTATGGCACTCATCGATTTCGGCGGGACAGCCGATGCCCTATTCGGATTGACTTTATCGCCCGATCAAACTAAGGCCGTGGCTGTGGGTTGGAAAGGTGTGACGGAGACAGAGAGTAGCCCAACCGACAATGATGACGGGCGAGTGGTCCTGCTTTCCCTCCCACCAACTCTCTAGTGAGTGGTTCAACCCGGTGATTGACGGATGACGCGGAACTCGCACGTCCGTCATCACCGAACACCATTTATAGAGATGGGCGGATAAATCTCGTGGCTCGATCTATACGACGCTATATCGGAGCTTGTTGTAGAGGCGTTGACCAAAACGTAGCGTTGGGCCGGCCCCTCCAATCGCCACAGCATCGACTAGACAATACCAAGCGCCGACTCCACTGGGTGGGTTCCCTTGCGGCCACCCTAATAGTGGATCGATGGCCGCCCAGTGCCAAGCGCCAACCGCCGTCCCAAGCAATTCTAACCAGGTCGTGATAAAGAAGGCTGCCAGGTAGACCATCGGAGATCGTCCTATAAGCAACCAGACCAGAAATATAGAGAACAACAGGGCCCCAACCGCATCTCCGCGTTCGGGATACCCACTAACGCCCCAAATCGACCATGCGCCCCAGACTCCGATCACGAACAGGGTAATCTTTTTAGGATGACGGATGAATAGACCGGAACGCGCCATCGCGACAGCAGTAAGGTAGACCATCCCATGCCCTGGCGGGACGTAGGCAGGAACATTCTCAAATCGATAGGTGTAGCCCCCCATGTAAATCGAAGCAAAATGCTCGCCCACTGTTGCAAAGATGACCGCAATGGCCACTTGCACCCTGGTTTCAGTATTCTCACCCAGTAAGAGCGCAGCGAGAAACACCCATGCGAACGTTCCTAAAAGATACTGACGTTCAACGCTGGCACTCATCTCAAAAAGCGAGCTAAGCCCAACGCAGAGAAACGTTATACCGGCAATCAGGTAATCACGAATACGGTGCCCTTCGGTGTTCGTACCCTGGGGGAAATGGCGGAGCGCAATTCGTTCAAGTTGGAGGAACCATGAAAGAGTACGATTGGTGCTTGTGCAAGACTGCATACGAAGATCAAGAGTACGATGGCGTCAAACCCTTACGGTGGAGTAGATGCTACCCAAGCAACAATTTCGTAAGAGGTGAATCATCCGTGCACGATAATACAGGACGCCTGAGAAAGGGGCAAGACTCAGATCGGATTGATCCGTGTCTCATGTCTTGAAATAGATGAAGATGGTTTGGAGGATCGCCAAAAAAAGGAAACGCCGACCCGCTTGGCCATCTTGCGATGGGAGCGGATCGGCGTCGTCACTTAGGGAGCTACTACATCCCTAGCTTGGTGAATACCGGAATGACCGGTGCTGAGATCGAGTTGATGAGACGATCACCGGATTCGGTGAAGGACATCAACAACCCAGCAAACCGCTGATCCGGGTCATGAAGGATATCCACGAGACGTTGAACCTCCCAGAGGACGTCCTTCGACTCGATGTGGATGTCCACCGTCTCGCCAGGATTGATTGGACCATCATGGTCCGAGGTCAAACCTTCCTGCGCTACGAGCTCGGCAGGATACTCTGGGTCAAGATTCCGCTGCTGGCCGGTCTTGTTCAAGAACCGGATTCCAGCCGTCGTAAACTCTCCAATGCTCACCGGCTCAGTGCCGTTGTTCGTAGCGTGGAGAGTGAATCGCAGAGCCCGACCAGGAACATCGTACTCTGCATGCGCGACTTCCACCGAAAATGGATTCGGCTTGATCGGTAATGGCTTGATCTTGGTTTCACCGGCCTGCAGAGGAACGCTCACAGGATGCCGTCCTTCCGCAGCGAGATACCCAACCAGCACAACGACCAGCGTGAAGATCAAAACCGCAGTTCCCACCTTTCGATCAATCGGATCCAAGAGAATCTCGTCGCCATAGGCAGCCAAGACTCTGGCACGGACCAGGTACATTGGTCTGATGGCAAACCAACCCACCCAGAAGATACCGATCGCGATCCAGAAGACGTGCCACATGATTCCAGTCATTGAACCCATGGTTTCTGAATCAAAGGTCTCATTGGTCAGCGTCTTGACCGGATTCACGAAATCCTCGTATCGACCAGTGATGTCCATCCAGCCTCCTGGTCCAGCCACAGGACCGGCCAATTTAATGGCAAGCATTGGATGGATGTGGTGATGGCCTGGAAGTCTAGCTTTCAGCTTAACTTCGTACGAGTAGTCCCGGCCGATCTCCAGAGGACCCGCATTGAACATTGGGGTCCCGTTCATCTTGGAGCTAAGACGGACAAACACCGAACTCGGCGATCCGACGTTCAGAAATGTTATCTCTGGTTTCACAACCGCGCGGGGCCAATCTTCTGATAAATGGAAGCTCCCCTTGAGATAGGCCATATCATTAACTGCGGTTGACTTACCGACCCACTGCGTGTCGTACCAGTTCACAGTTCGCATCCGAAGGAACGGTTCCTGAGACCGTTCCCCGTGAGCCAATGCAGAAGGGATTAACCCTGGCAACAATGCCAGTGTTGCAGCCCCGCACAGGCTGAGAATTGATAATTTCAAAGCGTGCTTGGCTTTCATGCTTTCCCTCCAGACAGTTTAGCCTTATCTCCGTGTGCCAACGTCGCGTATGCGAAAACATCGTGCACCTTCGTCGTTCGTTGTCTGTCATCCGTCAGGTAGAAGTAGGACGTGCAGAAGAACTTCCCAAACTGCCACCAGAGGATGTACATCAATGACGATGCGAATGCAGAGAAGAAAGCGGAAATCATGGTGCTGTGTCCGCCGAATGTCCGCAATGATCCGACTTCGATCATCCGGATGTATTCAGGGGTTCCGGTTCGGACGTACATAAAGCCCATGTAGTCAGCCCAGGACAGCAACGCCCCATCAACCACGAGCGGCGTGTGACTATAGGCGAAGATCGGCCAATTAGACGGATAGAACAATGCTGCGTACATCCAGGCTCCAATCACCGCTGTGAGGGTCCAATTCCTGGTCAGCAGGAGGACGATGTCCAACACCAACGCACTCGGAATCAATGTGGCCGGCATGACGAAATTCGGAGGATAGTTGGACCACCACCACCAGGATGTGTAGACGGCAACCCATTTCCCAAATCCTAGAGCCAAGATACAGAGTGTGGCTCCGAACGGCTGCCGATAGTTGACCCAGTTATAGTACTGGAGAGCTGCACAGAATGTGATCGTCGTCACCGGGGTTACGATCGGCCACCACTGCCGGTCTTTCCAATCAATCCAGAAATCCCAGTCTCCACATAGCAGAGCGGTATGCATGTGAAACGTCCCGACGATAGTCACGAACAAGATCGGGACGAAGTAGATGTAGTCGATGTGCCGGGACATTGCAACGCCTTCCGGCGGCAATTTCGAGGCCTTAATAATCTCATCAGTTCTAAACATAACTGAGTTCCTCCGTCAATTCAGCCGGTTGAGGCCAACCTGGGCTCTTATCTTTTGTACTCCCAAGCTAGCCTCAGATACCGACCATGATTCATGTGGACTGCAACATC
>JAHBWR010000055.1 GCA_019636875.1 Nitrospira sp. | reverse complement strand
CTCGCCGCTGGCCATCAAAGCCTCGGCGGCCAGCGATTGCCACTTGGGATCACTCGCGCCCACGTTTCTCTCGTTGAACTCTCGAAGGACTAGTGCCGTTTCGGCTCCCGCGACGCACCGAAGGGCCCTCAGGGCCACGCGGGCCGTGCCAACAGTCTTGGCCGACTTGAGATAGCGATGAAGGAGCCCCAGTTGAAGAGGTGTGAAATGCTCCGAGTGATCGGCGGTCACCCTATCGAGGGCTCCGTCTAGCGCCTGGCTGGCAGCTGCCTTGACTTGGCTTTCGTCGGAATAATACGCCTCGAGCAGGTGTCCCGCCAGCCTGGGGTCTCGAAGCTCGGCCGCCGCTAAGCTGGCCCTTCGGAGGCCTGGTGCCCAGGCCCCGCCCAACAACAGGAGAAGCATCACCGTCGTCAGCGAGTCGAACTCCAGTGGCAAGCCCTTGGCAAAGTGGCCGTAGAGCTTGAGCCCGATGAGAAGGACACCGGCCCCGATTGCGATCCCACGCACCACGCGGACTGACTCTTCGTGCTTGGCTCTTTCCGACCGAAGCGCCTCCATGACTTCGCCGTAAGTTGAAAGCGACGCGCCCACCAATCGGCTGTACGGAACCTTGGAGCCTTGAGTTGCCCACAGTCAGGACGGCCGAACAGGGCTGAGGACGACAGAGGACATCAGGCGGCCGACTTCGCGAGCCTGGCGAAGGTCTCCTTGTCCACCGACCGCATGAGGCACTCCTCATAGGACACAAAGCCGAGCCTGAACAACTCGGCCAAGTGGCTGTCCATCGTCTGCATGCCGACTTGGCGGTTCGTCTCGATGATCGAGTACATCTGGTGGGTCTTGCCCTCCCGGATCAAGTTCTTGATGGCGGGGATGCCCGTCATGATCTCGATGGCGGCCACACGGCCCCCTCCCAGTTTGGGCAAGAGCTGCTGGGAAATGATCCCTTCGATCGTATTGGCGAGCAGCACCCGGATCTGTTCCTGTTGGTCGCTTGGGAAGACGTCGACCACGCGGTCGATGGAGGCGGGAGCGTTCCGCGTGTGGAGCGTGCCGAAGACCAAGTGGCCGGTTTCAGCGAGGGTCAGGGCCGCTTCGATCGTCTCCAAGTCGCGCAACTCGCCGACGAGGATGATGTCAGGGTCTTCGCGGAGGACGGCTCGGAGGGCGTTGTGAAGCGAATAGGTGTCGCTGTGCAACTCGCGCTGGTTCACCATGCACCGCTTGTGGCGGTGGAGATATTCGATCGGGTCTTCGATGGTGACAATGTGCCCGCTGCGGGTCTCGTTGATGTCGTCGATCATCGAGGCGATGGTCGTCGACTTGCCGGAACCGGTCGGACCGGTGACAAGGATGAGCCCTGAGCTCCTCTTGGCGATCTCGCGGATCACGGTCGGAAGCCGAAGATCGTCATAGGACGGAATCCGGTTCGGGATCATTCGGGCGGCGACGGCGACGCTGCCCCGCTGCATATAGACGTTGACACGGAACCGTGCCACACCAGCGACCGTGTAGGCAAAGTCCAGCTCGTGGGTCTGCTCGAACTTCTGAAGGTTGTCGTCGCTGAGAATCTCGTAAGAGAGCCTCCTGGTGTGCTCGACTTCGCAGACTTCGTAGGGCAGGGGCATGATCTCGCCATCGATGCGGGCCATCGGTGGGAGTCCGGCAGTCAAGTGGATGTCGCTCGCCTTCCGCTCGACGCCAGCCCGAAGGAGCTCGTCGATGTGGACTTCTTTGAGAGGCAACGCGTCTTCGCCCGTCCTGACGATGCCCGGCTCTTGGATCTGCTCGTCCACGTAGTACTTGGAAACCTGCTTAGAAACCGAATCACGCAGTTCTTTCGGGATGTACTCCGGGACATAGTGAGTCTGAACGTGCGGGTTGGACTCGGTGACGGGTTCATCGGGCGCTTGCCCGGTCACGGTGAGGCTAGTGCTAGGAGGCGTTTCGACAGGTTCGGGAACGGCTCCCCCAGAAGCAAACCCGCCAGGCTCGACTCCCTTGGGCGCTTCCTGGGGAGTCAAGGCCGATTCGGATTGGACAGGTGCGGTTCCTGGATCCGCAGGCGTCGTCGCGGACTCGTCTTTTTCGTCGATCTGCTGGAGGAGCTTGGCAATATCCTCTGGCAGCGCATGGCTCTCGGCTGGGGGTGGGGGCGTGGCCTCTCCGTCCGATTGTCCGAGAACTTTGTCCCAACTGAATCCGTCTGACATGGTCTTCTTGGCTCCTTGTGTTGCTTTAAATCACAAACTGTTCTGAACTGGCGATCGCATTCATGCCCCGTTCGGCGATCATCGGGATCCTCTCTCCCGGCACGACCAACACGTCGAGTGGCCACGTTGGAAGCATCTCGACGCGGACGTCCTTGGGATCAATGCCCGCCTGAGCAAGCTTGACAAGCCGGGTGCCAATGGCGACACAGGCTCTCAAAGAGTGTTCGGGCCCAGGCTCGCCCGCAGGCGAGAAGTAGTCCAAGCCTTGGGAAAGAGTGTCCGGGAAACCCCACTTGACCGAAGCCGCATAGCTGACGGCCACATGGTCGCACCCAAAGACGGCCCGTTCGGCAAGGACGTCCGGTGCGCCTTGGTCCACAACGCTTTGAACTCGGTTGTACTGCTCTGGGTCATAACGGTCGAGAAGCGTCTTTCCGATGAGGTGCAGAAGTCCGCAGGTATAGGCGTCGTCGGGGTTGACGTCGACGAGAGGCATGGAGATCGCACGGCAACAAGCGGCCGTGTTGATCGAGTGTTTCCACCAGGCGCGACGCCGGAGAGATTCCTTGTCGTTCTTGCCGACGAAAAGGTCGAAGACGCCGACGGCCATGGCGAGTTGGCGCACTTGCTTCAACCCCAGGAACATGAGCGCCTCGTGAATGGACGTCACTTTCCTCGGAAGGGCATAAAAGACGCTGTTCGCCTGTGTCAGGATCTTGGCGCTAAAGCCCGGATCGACCGTGATGACCTTGACGAGCTGCTGAGTGCCTGCGTCTTCATTCCCGGTGAACTCAAGGACTTGGCAGACGACTTGAGGAAGGACAGCAACTTCGCCGACCTTGGCCAAGACTTTATCCACCGGATTCTCTGCCGGTTTCTCGGAAGGAAGACGGTTTTGCACGGCCCCTACGGCGAGATTGTCGGTCGATCTTGGCGCCTTGGAGAGGGATCTGATCTGAATCGAGCGCCAATCGGAGGGAAGGACCCTTCAGCATTCCGATTTAGCATCCGGTTAATCTCATGCCCGTAAGGTTCGGCCATGATTTGCTCCCTCGTCGCCGCAACGACCATCGCTCCGACTACGTTTCGGGCGATGAGCTTCAATATCTGGGTCGGAGGCACCCAGTTCCAGCCCCTCAGCCAGACAGCACGAGCCATTCAGGTTGCCAAAGCCGACATCGTCGGGATCCAGGAGCCGGCCGAAAGCCTCGCCAAACTGGCCGAGAGCCTCGGCTGGAACCACAGCGCGAAGGCGAGCCTCGTCACCCGCTTTGAGATCCTTGAAGACTGGAAGGTTCAAGGCAACCGATGGGGAGGAGCCAAGATCAAGCTTTCTGACGGTTCCACCCTCTTGTTTTACAATGACCACTTCAACCCCTATCCCTATGGCCCGTACGAGGCAAGGGACGGGAAGGCGACCGACGCCAAGTCCCTGAAACAGGTCGAGCAGGATTCCGGTCGAGTCGATCAGATGAGGCGCATTCTGGCCGATCTTGGCTCCAGGCCTGACAGAGATCTTCCGGTCGTCTTCACCGGAGACTTCAACACGCCCTCGCATTTAGACTGGGTGGAGAAGACTCGCGAACGGAACTTCGGGCTGACCATGGTGTGGCCCGTGACCGAACTCGCCCAACAAGCTGGCTTCAAGGACGGCTTTAGGAGCGTCCATCCAGATCCAGCGGCCAAACCAGGCTTCACCTGGAGCCCGGGCTACCCGGTTCCCAAACTTGAGGCCAACGACGTGATGGACCGGATCGACTTTGTGATCTGGCGAGGCGCCTTGCGAGCGAAGGGGGCTTGGGTGGTCGGCGAGAAAGGGCCGGTCACTGACATCGCCCTCGATCCTTGGCCTTCGGATCACCGGGCAGTCCTGGTGGAGTTCGAGCCGACTCTGGCCCGAAGGTAAGAGCGCGCTCTTCATAAGGTTCCTGGCCTAACCGGCTGCGTTCGAATGTTCGGACAGCCACGCCTGGACGGTGGCCACGGCGTCGCGATCGGAGGCGAGCAGGGCCGCTTCGGACTGTTGCTCGCATCGCTCGACGCTGAGTTGTCGCCGAACTTCTGCGACGGCCCAATCAAACCGACCTTGGTCAGGAACGCTCAACCGCAGTCGGGATTCTCGTCGCATCTTCTCGGCGGCGGCCAGCGCCCAGGCCGCCCGATCGGCCTGACCAAGTGCGCTGAGGACGACGGCTGCTTCAGTCAGAACGAAGGAGGGAAGCCTTCGGTCAAAACCGGTCTTTTGGAACTCCAGCGCGTTGGCCAAGACTTTCGAGGCTCCTGACCAGTCCTGTCTCAAGTTCAAGACCTTGCCCAATCCAGCCCAAGCGTTCGCCGCATGGGTCGGTTCTCCGGTCTCGGTGTGCTCCTTGATACTGGCCATGAACAGGGCCTCAGCCCTGTCCAAATCGCCCTGATCGATGGCGACATAGCCACGGTAGCAATCGTTTCCTGCCACGCCGCTCCGGTCTCCCAGACTCTCGCGCATCGCCCGAGACTCGAGGAACTTTCTTTCCGCCTCATCGAAGCGGCCCAGGCCATGTAGGGCCCTTGCCCAGTTCATGTGGCAACTGGAGATCGCGAACGGGCCAGAGGACTCGGTGAGAGCCGCCAAAGCCCGCTGAGCGAACTCGGACGCCCTTTCGTAGTCGCCCTCCTCGACACCTGTGTAGGCCATGTTCATCAGCGTCAAGCCGACTTGGTAGTCGTCGCCGATCTGCTCGGCGATCTCAAGGCTCTCATCGAGCATCTCGCGGCATTTGGCGTGGTCTCCCAGCATGCCTTCGAAGATGGATAGGTTCGAAAGTCCATTGGCGACCCCCCGTAGATCGTTGAGCCCGCGCCGGATTTCGAGGGCCTCGGCGAACAGGGCCCTGGCTTCCAATGCTTCGCCTTGCCAAATGCACAGAACCCCGATCATGTTGAGGGCCTTGGCGAGCGGTTCGCTTCCAGATTCGGCCATTTGCAGGGCGGGTTCCAACCAGGCGCGCCCCTCGCGGAACTGGGCGCTCAGTTGCCAGTACCTCCCCATGCTCGTGACAGCTTCGACGTAGTCTGATTGTCGTCCTGGAAGGGACGCAAGCCGTTCGAAAGCGGCCCGCAAGTTGTCCCTTTGTGAGTTGAGGCGGGCGACCCAAGCCGTTTGGTTTCGGCCGAGCAGATGCGCTCCGGCTTCTTTGGCCAGGCCCAAGTAGTGGTCCGCGTGCCGATCCCTCCATGAATCCTCCTCGCCTGAATCGGCGAGCCGTTCCCGCCCATAGGCCCGAACGGTCTCAAGCAATCGATAACGGACTTCTCCTCCGCTTGGTTCGGCCATCACCAAGCTCTTGTCGCACAATGATGTGAGGACGTCCAACACCTGCCAATCCTCGATCGGATCTCCGGCGCACACATTCTCTGCCCCTGCCAAGTCCCAACCGCCAGCGAATACGGACAGTCTTGCGAGCAGGCGACGCTCCGACTCGTCCAACAAACCATAGCTCCAGTCGATAAGGGCCCTCAGGGTTTGCTGTCTTGGGAGGGCCGTGCGGGATCCTCCGGTCAGCAGTTTGAACCTTTGGTCGAGTCGAGCGTCGAGTTCGTCCAGGGACATGGCTCTCATCCGGGCCGCGGCCAGTTCGATCGCGAGGGGAATGCCATCCAATCGCTGGCACACTGAGGCGAGGGCGACGGCGTTCTTGTCAGTGACGTCGAACCCGGGTCGGGCCAAGGCGGCCCGGTCGATGAACAATCGCACCGACTCGACTTGCTCCAACGAGTCTGGGCTCGGCGAGACGGTCTCGGGCGGCAAGCCGAGCGACGCGACTCGGTAGGTGCGCTCGCCCGAAACCCCAAGAGGCTGCCGACTTGTGGCGAGCAGCGCCAGGGCGGGGCATCGGCGCGTGAGGGAGTCGGCGAGTTTGGCGGCCGACTCGATGAGATGCTCGCAGTTGTCGAGCACGATCAGGACTTTCCGCTCGCGGAGAAAGCCGGCCAGGGATTCGAACCTGGACATGGAAGCTGACTCTTTGACCCCGACCGCCTCGCAGACCGCAGTTTCGACCAAGGCGCCGTCGATCAAAGGGGCCAACTCGACTAACCAGACACCGTCAGGATATGTGTGGCTGAGGTCTGCGGCCACTTGGAGTGCCAGGCGAGTCTTGCCAGTGCCGCCAGATCCTGTCAACGTGACAAGCCGAGACTGGCCCAGGGCGGTTCGGACTCCCGCCAGCTCGCGTTCCCGGCCGATGAAGGAAGTGATTTGCTCGGGAAGGTTGTTCGGCGTGCCTGCCAAGGAACGCAAGGGCGGAAACTCGGTCGTCCATTGAGGGAGACAGATCTGGAAGAGGGCCTCTGGCCGTCCGAGGTCTTTGAGACGGTGCTCGCCGAGCGGCCTGAGTTCCACCAAGTCAGGCAAGGAGTCGCGGACGAGTTCGGCTGTGCTGGTTGAGACAACCGACTGTCCGCCATGCACCACCGCCAGGATCCGAGCCACCCGGTTGAGAGGGGGGCCGTAGTAGTCTCCATCCCGGCTTTCGGCGACTCCTGTATGGAGCGCGGCCCTGACCCGGATCTGGACCGGCTCGGGCCATGGTTCGTCGGCGAAGAGCGATTGGAACTCGACCACGGCTCGCATTCCATCGGACGGATCGGAAAAGGCCGCGCAAAAGGCGTCTCCCACTGTCTTGAACACGGTGCCGCCCGCCTTTTCGATGGTGGTTCGCAGGATCTCGTCGTGCCGGGCCAGAGCGCGGCTCATGACTTCCGGGTGCTCCTCCCAAAGCCGGGTGCTTCCCTCGATATCGGTGAAAAGGAAAGTGACCGTTCCGACTGGAGCCCCGGGCGACATTCCTCACGGAAGTGTACTCAAGGGAAGCGAGCGCCATGCTTGAAGACAGGGTGCCTGAAGTCATGCTTCTCTTGGATCTGGGCCGGTTTCGTCGCGAGGGGGCGGCTATGCTAGTATCGAAGTCGCGATGAGTCAGCAATGGATTTCAGAGACCTACCTTCTTCGCGGTGCTTCCGCGGCCGATCTGGATCAAGTTCAGTCGATTTGTGAGACAGTCCGGTTCGATCCCGGCCAAAAGATCGTCGCTGAAGGTGACAAGAGCCAGGACCTGATGATCGTCGTCTCCGGCCGGGCCCGGGTCGAGACCCGGGAAGGTGACCTGATCGACGAGATCAAAGAAGGGGCCGTGCTCGGCGAAATCGCGTTTCTCGATGGCCAGCAACGGACTGCGAACGTCTTTTCTGTCGGAGAGACCACCGTCATTCGGATCCCAAGCGACAGTCTCAAGGGCATCATGGCCCAAAGCACCCAATTGGAGAACATCGTTCTTCGCAACGCTGCCTTGGCCCTTTGTCAGCGGTTGCGAGACGCCAACCAGCAGATTGAAGGACTGTTGGTTCCGCGCTAATCTGGAATCCGGGAGCCGACCGAAGGGATGCGGAGGTCGGGAAATCAAGCTGGTGCCCAGGAAAGGACTCGAACCTTCACCCCATTGCTGGGACTAGTACCTGAAACTAGCGCGTCTACCAATTTCGCCACCTGGGCACAGATGGAAGTCAAAGTATGACAGCCCAGCAGGTTGGGGTTAGGCCCCCTTCTTTAGGCGATCCATGGCGAGTCCACGTGCGGCATCAAGTGTCGCGGCCTCGGCCGTGAGTGAAACGATCCAATGGCCACTTCGCCGTACAATCACTTTCAGAAATCTGTCTTCGTCGCGAATCTTGCGGCGAACGATGGCTTCAAACGCATCGTCTGTTTTTTTGCCTTCAATAAACTCCACTTCGAAGTCCGCCGTCCCTTGAACGGCGTCAAGTGCGGTCTGCTCATCAGAGATTTCCGGTGCTTCAACTTTTCTTTGTCGCACGTCCAGAACCCAGTTAATCTCGTCTTCGTAGCGCATCGCTCGCAGGATCGCCGTGTCGTCTGCTCGCGGCTCCAATCCAATTTGAGGCAAAAAAGGCGCCCTTGAATCCACGCCAAATGGCACGCCGAGGATTGAGTAAGTTCCAGTGTTTCCAAACTTGTTCGCGAGTTCAGCGGGCGGATCGTTGTCACCCCATTTGCTGTCGCGAAGTGAAGTGAATGCGTTAGCGTACTGACTCGCGGAATAGGACACCCAAATCGCTTCGTATGCGTGGGTCTCCGTACGAAAAGCCGCTGAGTTGAAATATATCGAGATCACATTGTTCGTCGCGCCGGGGCCGAGCATCGAACCGGTCACCGAAACGAAAGGCAACTCACCCAACTTTGTCTTCTGGGTCAGAAAAAGTTGCGCGGCAAAAGTTCGATTGGTGCGCTGTGCACGGTCGTGAAGGTCAAGAAAATCCTCGGAGTCCGGTACGTTCGCGAGACCCGATAAGTCGGTCTTCATGATGCGGATCGCTTCGACGAACGCGTCACCGTCCTTCACCTCTCCCGACCATACGGTTGTGTTGCCTTCCTCCGTCTTCGGCAAGTTGATCGGTACGTTGATTTTCCAGCCATCAAAGTCCTGCACGACCGAATGGGCGGCAGCAGAGCAAGCAAGAAGCAGGATGAAAGAGGCCAGACGCATGAAGTGCTAGACGCCCCAAGTGCGATGCCAGATTCGCCTACCCAGTAGGAATGCCAGGGTCTTCGAGTTCCCGAATGTGGAACGAGACTCGTGGCGATGTTGACGGGCGACGTGTTCGTGAGCGAAGGGCTCATCACGGACGATCAACTCCAATTGGCGATTGCCAAACAGTTGGAGTTGGGCGGCACCGAACCAATTGCGCGTGTCATGGTGGACATGGGCATCATCTCCGAGCGTGATCGAGTGCGTCTCATGGGGAAGGTTTGGGGAATCACATTTGCCGACGTTTCCACCGTAACGCCCGAAGCGGATGCGATCGGCCTCGTTACCGCCCAGACCGCCAAACGATTCAAGTGCCTTCCGCTTGCCCGACGCGGAGACAAGTTGATCGTTGCGATGGCAAATCCGCTCGATGTATTCGTCATTGACGAATTGCGGATGAACACCGGCCTCGAAATCGAACCTGTTATCGGCGTCGAGAGCGACATCCTGGAATCGGTGGGAGCGATCTATAAGGTCGAAACCAGCAATGTAAGCGAAGCCCTGCAAGGGATGATGAAGGACTTTGATGGCGACATGGCCATCCAGTCCGGCGATGACGAAGAGGATATCTCGGCCGACCAACTCAAGGCGATGGGAGAGGATGCTCCTATCGTGCGCCTCGCCAACCTCATCGTCAATCAAGCCGTTGCCGATGGCGCGAGTGACATCCATATTGAACCGCGTCGTGACGGGTTGGTGGTGCGCCTTCGTGTGGACGGCATCATGTTGGAGGCGATGCGCCTGCCGAAAAAGGTAATCGCGCCCCTTACTAGCCGATTCAAGATCGTCGCTAACATGGATATCGCGGAAAAACGTGCGCCCCAAGACGCCCGCATTTCGGCCGTGATCAACGGCAAAGAGTACGATTTCCGTGTCAACACGCTTCCGCTTATTTACGGCGAGAAGATCGTCATGCGCGTCCTCGATAAGGGCGGTATCAGCATCGGTTTGAGCAAACTTGGCTTCCTTGAGCACAACCTGAAGATGCTCGAAGATATGGCTCAGCGATCCTATGGCATTGTGTTGGTGACCGGGCCGACAGGGTCTGGAAAGTCCACGACGCTTTACTCGCTGATCAACCAGACCAACGACGGCCTCAAGAACATCGTTACGATTGAAGATCCGGTCGAATACGAACTCGAAAGTATCAACCAATGTAGCGTGAACAACCGCGCGGGGATGACCTTCGCGGCAGGTTTGCGCGCCATGCTCCGCCAAGACCCTGACGTCATCATGGTCGGTGAGATGCGGGATAACGAGACCGCGACAATTGCCATGGAAGCGGCATTGACCGGTCACTTAGTGTTCAGCACACTCCACACAAACGACGCGCCCAGTGCCCCGACGCGCTTGATCGACATGGATGTCGAGCCGTTCTTGATCTCGTCATCCATCGTCGGAGTTCTGGCGCAACGTCTGATCCGCGTCATCTGCCCAAAATGCAAAGAGAGTTACACGACCTCTCGGGAGAGTCTCTTGCGATACGGATTCCCGGTTCCGGAAGAGGTCGGTGCCGAAACAGGTGGGGAGGTCACATTGTTCCGTGGTGCTGGTTGCGACCACTGTAAGGGAACTGGGTTCAAGGGCCGAAGCGGCATTCACGAAATGCTGGAAGTTTCGGACGAGATCCGAGATCTGATCTTGCACGGTCAGCCCGCCCACATCATACGCAAAACGGCGCTGGAGCAAGGAATGAAGACGCTTCAGATGGATGCGGTTCAGAAGATTCTTATGGGTAACACGTCGGTAGATGAAGTCTTGAGGGTCGTTTACTCCTAATCCTTCGCCCGATTTGAACCGAAAACAAGAAGAGGAAAAACAACGGAATGTCGGCGGCACCCCTGAGAGATAACAAGGCTTCAATTGAACGCGTTCTTGGCACAAGTAGCGAGATCGCGGTCATGCCGCAGGTTGTTTACAAAATCGTTGAGATGGTCCGCTCGGAGAGTTCATCGGCGAGCGATCTCGAACGAGAAATCGTTGTCGATCCGGCATTCTCGGCGAAAGTTCTGGCTCAGGCGAACTCCGCTTTCTTTGTCCTCCCCAAGAGAGTCACATCGATCCGGGAAGCAGTAATGTTTCTTGGGTTCAAACAAGTTCGCATGATCGCGATGCAAGTTGGTGTATTCGACTTCTTCGTGGGCAAAACTGACAAGGACTCGCTGCGCCGTAGAACCTGGTGGCGCCATGCACTTGACACGGCGGCGGCAGCTCGATCATTGGCCGTAGAGATTCGGAAAGGAAACGCGGACGAAGCGTACACCTGTGGACTCCTCCATAGCCTCGGCAAGACGTTGCTTTGTCGTCACGATGCAGAGGCATACACAAAGGTTGAGTATCTAATGGAGCATGGCGCACCCGCTTGGCAGGCCGAGCAGACAATTTACGGTTGTCATCACATTGAAGTGATTCAGGCGGCCGGCAAGCATTGGGGACTCCCGGTCGAGATCGTTGAAGGTCTGGACTATCTTTCTCCGGCAGACGGCGATGACTTCGCGAACCTTCGCGCAGTGGTTGCGATTGGTGAAGGTATCGCGACGCTATCTACCCATGGCAGCAGCGATCCCGAGCATGACGCCGAGCGACTGCCCGAATGGGCTCTCAACCAACTAGAAATTGACCCTGATGCCGTGCAAGGCATTGTGGCGAGCACCCTCGCCGAACTGGCCGCAACCGCGGCAAAGAACCATTAAGGAACGGAGCGTAACGTGAGCAATCAAGACGGATTCGATTGGAAGAAAGTCATCGGTGAGGGCGATCAGTCCATCCCCGATGGTAAGTCGAAAGAGGAAGAACTGCACGACATTTTGCGGCAGATCTCGGACGCAAAGGATAACGACGTTGCCGGTCCACACTCTCCAGATCAATCAGATGTAGCTGCCAGTTCCGAGCCCCAAGAGTCTTCGGAGTCGCCGCAGGCATCGGACGTGGACGATGATCTTGATGTCTCAGAGGTCGGGCATCCAGTCAATTCACAGGATGACTTGATTCACGAAGAATCGGGCGACGAAGTTTGGAAGGCCGAGTCCGATGCTCTTCCCCCGAGTTCTTGGGCTTCGGACGAAATCAGCGACGAAGGGGCCGAAGCGCATGCGGACGATCACTTCGACAAACCGGACTCCGAGCCCGAAGGGGATGACGACACCGAACTCTCCTTCTCAATGGACGATGGGCCGGGAACGGAAGATCACGACTTGCCCACACCACTCCACATTGCGCCCTCCGCACCCCCGAAGATGGAGATTCCCGCCGAGGTCATTGATCCGAAACTTACGGCAGAGGAACCGAGCATTGAATCGGAGGAGCCGACAGGAGAATCATCTATGAACGAGCAAGAACTCGCAAAGAAGTCTCCTGTTCCGGACATCTTCACCAAGAATATGCCGAAGGAAACGGAGAAACCGACCCTTTTTGGCTATGGTCCAGATCCCGACGATGTTTCTCCCATTGACCAAAACTCTCCTGCATTCGTACCTGAAGGCGTTCGGGAAGTGGAGAAGCCGAAAGGAAAGTACTTTATAGACGACGAGCTACAGGAAGAAGGAATCGTCCGCACCGGGGAAGACTTACGACCGCTTCTCGGAGTGCATATTGATGAGATCCTGCGCATGGCCGTTGAGCGCAAAGCCAGTGACGTTCATATTTCAACTGGCTTGCCGCCAATGATCCGCATGGACGGTGAGATCGTACCGCTACCTTTCGAGATTATCAATCCGCAGGAAGCCCAACGCTTGATTTACGAAACCCTCACCGATGAGCAACTGGAGAAGTTTGAGCAAACGCACGAACTCGACTTTGGATACTCGGTCAAGGGGTTAGCCCGATTCCGCTTCAACGTGTATATGCAGCGCACGTCAGTCGCGGGGGCCCTGCGCATGATCCCCAATCGGATCCCGACGTTTGACGAATTACGGCTCCCGCCGATCATCCGGGAAATCAGCAAGCGATCGAGTGGTCTCGTTTTGGTTACGGGACCGACGGGTAGCGGTAAGTCCACTACGATTGCCGCGATGATTGACGACATCAACGAGACGCGTCAATCACATATTCTGACCATCGAAGACCCGATCGAATACTTACACCGTCACAAAAAGTGCATGGTCAATCAGCGCGAAATGCACAGCGACACGTATTCGTTCCACGGTGCGCTTCGGGCCGTCCTTCGCGAAGACCCAGATGTTATTCTCGTTGGAGAGTTGCGTGATCTGGAAACGATCGAAGCGGCTCTAACTCTGGCCGAAACGGGGCACCTTGTCTTCGGCACTCTGCATACCCGGAATGCTCCGGCGACGATTGACCGCGTCGTGGATGTGTTCCCGGCGGATCAGCAGGATCAGATTCGTGTTCTCATGGCGAACACGATCGAAGGCGTTATCTCCCAACAACTCTTGCCAAAACTCGGCGGGGGCCGCGTCGCGGCACTTGAAATCATGACCGGAATCCCGGCCATCAAGAACTTGATCCGCGAGGGCAAGACGCATCAGATGTATTCCATCATCGAGACGAACAAGAACGTTGGGATGCGCACCATGGACGCGAGCCTCGCCGAGTTGTTCCGTCAAGGGGATGTCAGCTATGAAGAATGTTTGATGCGAGCGGTGGACAAGGAGACGTTTGCTCGCCTCGCGAAGAGCGCGGCGTAAGAAAACACATTCCCGCTCTCTTGCCAATGGGCAAGGGGCGGGAATGTCATGCCGGCCGAACGCGACTCACCACCACCAAACCATTCTCGCCGAGCGACTTCGATTTCCGGAGATAGAACGCCGCTCCCGGCGTATTCACGGCATAGAACACATCGGCATCATCGAGATATACAATCCCTAAGCCCGGAACCTCGACGTCCGTCGGTACGGTCGGCTTGCCAAGTTCCTCCCAAGTAAGGTAGTAACGGTCACCCACCACGGGTTCAAAGGCCATGCCAGTAACGATACCTCCGGGAACTGAGACCGTCCTCCTTCACAATCGGGTTGCGGGACCTCGGCCATTCCCGGGATTGGAGTCTGCTCCTGAGTTTCGCCTTCACCCGACTACACCCGAAGAAAGCACGGAGATCGCTCGAGAAGCGGCAATTGCCGGTGTTCAACGGATTATTGTCGCGGGAGGAGACGGCACCCTGCGCGACGTGGCCCGGGGAATCGTCGGCACCCAGACAGCCGTCGCGATTCTGCCCGCAGGTACCGCGAACGACTACGCCGCCAGTGCAGGCATCCCGAAAGAGGCAGGACAAGCGTGGGAACTAGCGAGGAATGGTGTCGCGACCCGAGTTGATGTGGCTAAGGTTAACGGAGACCTGATCAGCATCAATATGGGAGGCATCGGATTTGATGCCGAAGTTGTCCGTCGGTACCACCAAGGCGCCGCTTGGCAACGCAAGTTGCCGGCCCGGCTCCGCTATCACCTCAGCATCTTCGGCACCTTTGCCAAGTTCAAGGGGGTGCGTGCTCGCCTTGATTTGGATGGAGAAGTCATTGAGATCGACCGGCTCATGTTGCTTGCATTTGGCTCAGCAAGGCAATACGGCGACGGCATGGTGATTGCCCCCGACGCTCGATTGAGCGATGGCCTCTTAAATGCGGTTTGGGCGACGGAATTGTCGGCGGGTGAACTCGCAGGATTACTACCAAAGCTAACTGCGGCAGGTCACGTAGGGCACCCGAAAGTAACGATGCGGACGTTTCATTCTTTGCGAATTGAAACGGACCCCCCGGCGGCGTTCCACATTGAAGGAGACTTGCAAGGTCATGCGCCAATTGAGATCAAAGTGTTACCAGCGGCCCTCAATGTCGTGGCGGGCTCGAACGCAGTTCTCTAAGCCGTGGGGCGAGTTCCCGGCTTAGTTACAGGAAGTTTCGCAAGCCAATCGGGAATCTCTTCCTCAGACCACGATTGGGCGGTGACCTCATAGGCTGCGCCAATCGGGCAACCTAACTGGACACAGCCACCGGACCGGTCAATCAGCACTTCAGCGGCCAGGACAACGCCACCGGCGTTCTCAATCACCACCTTCGATTCTTGGAGTGACAAACCAGTTGTGAGAACATCATCAACCAATAGTACGCGCGCGCCTGCCTCAATAGATGCCCCTCGCCGGAGCATCTTTTCGCCATTCTCTGACTCAACATACACCGATCGAACGCCCAGTTGACGAGCCGCTTCGAACGCAATGAGGATGCCGCCAGTCGTTGGCCCAGCGACCACATCTATTGTCCCTGGAGCGTGCCGCGAAAGGAAGGCGGAGACTAACGCGCTCACCACGTCGGGTCGTTCCAGAACGCGAAATTTCTCAAAATAGATGTCGCTGTGCCGACCGCTCGTCAAGATGAAATGTCCACGGAGGATGGCCCCGGCGTCTTCGAGCAGTTGTTCTAGTTCAACCATGAACGGTAAAGGGCGTCATATCCCGCACGATCTCATTTGATTCGTTGACGAGCACCATTTGCGGAATCACGGGTTCATCGGTCATGCAGAAGGCGGCAATGATCACGCGATCACCTTCCTTGAAAAAGTGAGCAGCACCTCCGTTCAACCCGATGACCCCGTTCGGACCCCGGAACACGTAAGTCTCCAATCGAGATGTGTGGTCCACGGCCCATACATGAACGAATTCGCCATCCATCAAGCCAACTGCATCCATGAGGTCGCCACCGACTTCAATGCTGCCCACGTAATCGGGGTTCGCATAGGTCACGCGAGCGTGGTGGATCTTAGATTTGAGTAGTTGGCTGAACTTCATCCGACTCCTTGCTTTGGACGTTAGATTCTCCGCTTTCGTCGTTGCCCGAACGGTCTTCCTCCCCGGTGTCTCTTCCGGAGGTGGGTCCGACGGACCCTTTCCGATAGCGTGCTGACATCAGTCCTCCGAAGGTCATGAGGCCGACCCCGAGCCAGACGAGAATCGTAAGAGGCTTATAGAAAACTTCGACCGGATAAGCGGGGTTGATATAAAAAAGGGTTGCCACGGCGTCCCCGGTTTCAGCCATCACCGCGTCCAATCGCAACTCGTACACATCGTCCAGACGTGCCATAACGGGTTCCGCGCCACCAAGAACCAACTTCAGTTCTGGCTTGACGATCTTCGGTTCGCCGTCAAGGCCCTGAAACTCGAATTCGGCGATGAAGTGCGCACCCGGCCCGATTTCACCGTTCGACGTATATCCCTTGTACGTAAGTGTGATCTGTTGGTGAGCCCGCAAATCCCCTTTCGCAAACGTTGTCGGGTTTGAAGCCTGAAAATCCATCGGATACACGATGAGGATGAGATCCCAGAAGGGATGCCTGCGAATCGCAGGCCAGACGACTGGATTAGGATCGCCACCGGGTTCGTTCGGAGGCATAAAGTAGAGGCCGGGATTCGCTTCAAATTCTTCGCCATTACCTCGCACCAAAACGCGCATTTTGTTGTGCCTGTCTGTGAACTGGTACGGAGCGTCGAGGTACGCGAGCCGATAGCCAAAGGCTTCTCCGGGAATATCGGGGTGAACCAACGTCTCCGCCTTCTGTTCGAATCCTCGGGAGAAGATCAGTCCCAACAAGGTCATGGCAAACCCGAAGTGAGTGATGAGACCGCCGATAGATGGCCGTGCTCGCTTCCACAACGCAGCGGCGGCGGCTAGATTCGTCACCAGCGCAAAAACGCACAACCAGGTTAGGAACAGCACGAATGGTAAGGCGGGAACGTTTTGACCCCACGACATTTCGACGGTCCGATCCATGGGGAATGGAATCCAGACTCGGTCACTATTCAGCCCCACAAGCAACATGCCTGTAATGAAAATGGAGACGGCCAGCAACTGATTGACTTTGACCAGCAAGTCTCGGCCCCTCATCCCGCGCCAAGTGACCATCGGGAACAGCGCTAACGCCAACATGAAGGGTGGAAAGAACCAACTCAGCACGGAGTGATAGAGATGTTCTTCCACCATCTTTGGTTGCACCCCTCGCAGGGACATGATCATGGGCACACTCATGCCGAATGCGGTGATGACACCGAATGCAATGAGGAGCCAGATCGCAGTGGCATATCCCGACGTTCGATTCAACGGGAAAGATTCAATCGGTTTGGCCTCGGTATCAGGGGACTTTCGTGCGGCAATCAGTCGTACCGTCCAAAGGGCGAGGAATCCGAAGATCGCAAACCCTGCGATTCCCACCAAAATCCACAGTGCGCTCCGGTCCATCTGGGCGAAAGAATGAACACTGGTGTCGCCCAAGAATCCGGAGCGAGTGAGGAAGGTTCCGTAGCAGAAGCACATAAACGGAACGGCTCCGAGTAAAGCCGTGCTGAGATGCCACTTTTTGCGGGCGATTTGGACAAAGATCGCGTGAATAAACGCGACCATGGTCACCCAGGGAACGAAGCTGGTGTTTTCCACTGGATCCCACATCCAGAAGCCGCCCCAGTTGAGCATCTCGTAAGCCCAAAACCCACCCATACAAAGGCCGAGTCCGTTGAAGGTTAAGCCGAATAGCGCCCAAGGTCGAACGATAGGAACCCAGTCATTCAAGTTCCTCTTGATGAGCGCGGCCGTCGCCAAGGCAAAGGGAACAATCAGGGCGCCAAACCCAAGGAAGATTGTGGGCGGATGAATGACCATCCAGTAGTTGAGCAAGGCAGGGGAGAGCCCGCGTCCATCAAGTGGCATCCGCAGCACACCGTTCAAAGGCTCAATCAATCGAAACGGCGACTCAAAAGCAAGAATTCCGGCGAGTGATCCGAGGATTGCCGCACATATTGCGAGGAAGGCTCCTTCGTACTGTGCCGTGCGCCTTCGGGCAAACCAAGCGCAAGCGGTGCTCATCAGTGCCCAGAGAAGGAAAGAACCCTCTTGCCCCGCCCACACCGCTGAAATCCGGTACTGCAACTCCAAGTCCTTCATCGTGTGTTCCCACACGTATCCAAAGTGGAATTGCCCCGTGACCGAAAGAGAAAGTAGGCAAAGGAAAGCCCCCACGATGCTGAACGAACCGATATGGAACGCCCATCGCTGGACGCGCAATCTTTCGGTGAATCCGAGAACAGTGGTAGCGAGGAATGAAATCGCAGAGAGAACGATTAATCCACGTCCGAGGGTACCGACAGCAAGCGACCAGGCCGGCGGGTCAACGAAGAGCGCGTTTGGGTTCATTTCTGGGCGGACTCGCCGCCAGACTCGCTCTCATACTTCGACGGACATTTGAGAAGTAAGTCGCGCGCCTCAAAAGCGCCATCCTGGAAACCACCAATCGCGACGACTCTGTCAGCCGTTCGCAAGTTGGGCGGGGCAGGCCGCTTGTAAACCACAGGGAGCAAGTCGCCCTTGTCATCTTGAAGCATGAAACTGACCTTTGCGCTCCCGCTTGCCGTGGTCTGAATACTTCCCGGCACGATTACGCCTGCAAGGTGAAGGTTGTCGCCGCTCATTGTTTTGGCTTCGGCAACGGTCACATAAGGACTGCTTTGCATCAGGAATGCAAAGACGACCCCGGATAGTGCGAGGACCGAAACCAGCACGACCACAATTGCAGTGAGATTCTTCTGCTTCGCCACGGCTTATGTAAGTGTACGCGAGTCTGGCGAGAATCGTTGGTCCGAAGGAGTGGGAACGACCCGTATGGTCCGGGTGTTTTGCTTCATAATTAGGTCAGTTTCATGCACGTGCGAGGCTCTATCGTTGTTCTAGGGGCATCCCTGCTAGCCGCCGTAATGTGGGCGCAACCCGCTACTCCGGCGCAAATGGGATCGATTCCTGATAAGCCTGAGTACGGCACTTTGCACTTGTCAACTCGCCTGGGCAGTTTCCGAACGATTGATGGAGTTGGTCGGGCAGAGTTCACCTTCTCCGGCACGGTCCTGGTCAGCAAACTCAAAGGCAAGGTGACCATGAGTGGAAACGTTCGCGAGGAGTACAAGGACGAAGAGCGTGCTGTGTACCACGGAACTGGTCGATGCGTCGTGGAAGGCGAATGGCGAGCGGTTCAGTGGTTCGGACGCGATATGAACTTCGTTTGGTACGGAAAAGGAATCGCTCGCGTCACCGGAGACTTCGACGCCAATCAAGAAACCGGCTGGTATTGGTACGACGATCCGACAGACCGTATGCCGTGGCCCGCCGCCAATAGCCGAGATGTAGTTTTGCCGAAACGAGGCGTTACCGACCGTATTCCCACCATCCGACCACGAAGTGGCGGATAGGCGTGGTCGAACGCTCGTTTTTTCATATTCCGCACGTTGGACAAGCCAGCGAAGTGAGACTGTGGGCCGCCGGATGCCACGACTGGGATTGCTTCGAATCTGATCCATCTTCGTGGCCCCTAACCCAAACACAGCGTGAGTCCATGAAATCGATGATTGGCTTCTCACGCAACGCCCTCGCTGCCGGTGACTACCGGTTCTTCGCTGAAGCGATGCCGGGCGAAGTCTGGCGAACGTGGCCTTCCTTCCGCGACCGAGTTTGCTACTTGGATATAGAAACTGACGGGGGATTTACCGGCGACGCGATCACCGTCATCGGTCTGTACGATGGATTTGAGTTTCGCTGTCTAGTGAAAGGTCAAGATCTAGACGAGTTTCCCGATCTCATTGCCGACCGGGCAATGTTTGTCACCTTCTTTGGGTCGGGATTCGATATTCCGATGCTGAAAAAGCGATTCCCTCAACTTCCGTTCGATCAACTTCATTTTGATTTGTGTCCGGCATTCCGAAAAGTCGGACTGAAGGGTGGACTCAAAAAGATTGAAGTAGAACTTGGGATAGACCGAGGGGACGACACCTACGGATTGGATGGACGAGACGCGATCCGACTTTGGAACTCCCATCGGTACGGACGGGAAGGCGCACTCGAACGACTGATCGCCTATAATCGGGAGGACGTCGTAAACATGGAAACCCTCGCCCATATCGCTTACGAACGGCTGGCACGGCAAACGCTCGACCCTGCAGGCTTGGGCCACATCGCACGCGACCTTGTAAAGAAATCCCGTATCGTTTGAGGTCGTTAGTGGCCAGGGGAGAATGAGAGGCTAGCGGCGATTTCTTGTGCTTTGTCGTAGGCGAGTTCAATGCCTGCATCATCCACATCATAGTGCGTGACAAAGCGCACTTTATTCGGCCCGAAGGGCACCGCACCGATACCGTGGCTCGCCAACGCATCAACCCAAGTGTTCGCGGGGATGACGGTTTCGACAATCACGATATTGGTTGCGGGCACCTTCGTCTTCATGCCATTCACGTCGTCGAGCAGGGTCGCGAGTCGCTTAGCCCGCACGTGGTCTTCGGCCAGACGATCGTACATTTGCTCAATCGCAACGAGGCCACACGCGGCGAGCAGTCCGGATTGTCGCATCCCGCCGCCGAGTCGCTTTCTCCAGAAGCGGGCTTCTTCAATAAACTCGCCATTCCCCACGAGCACAGAGCCAACGGGAGCACCGAGACCCTTACTAAGGCAAACACTCATAGAATGAGCGTGGTTTGCGAGTTCTTTGGGCGTAACTCCAAGCGCGATGGCCGCATTCCAGATGCGGGCCCCGTCTATATGGAAGATGGCGCCCTTTGAGACGGCGTAATCCTGCATCGCGGCCAAGGTGTCTCTATCGGTCACTGCACCCCCATGTCGGTTGTGCGTGTTTTCCGCGCAGACGCAGGTCGTTCCCGGAGTATGTACGGATCTTTCGAGCCACTTACTTCGTATGCTGTCGAGACTCGGAACACCGTCCGCACTCTCGTATGAAATCGCCAAGACCCCAGCAAGCACGGCAGGCGAACCTCCCTCGTAATACAGCATGTGGGCTTCTTCGTCAAAAAGCGCACTATCTCCGGGGCGGCAATGGACTGCTAGGGCAACCTGATTGCCCATAGTGCCGCTTGGAACGAATAAGCCAGCCTCATGTCCCAGCAAATCGGCAACCGATTCCTCAAGTTTGCTGACCGTAGGGTCATCCCCAAGCACATCATCGCCCAACGGCGCCCGCGCCATCGCTTCGTACATCGCAGGCGTTGGGCGAGTAACGGTGTCGCTTCTGAGATCAACGCGCAACGGCATGATCAAAGACTCGACGTAAGAAAGAGGTGGCTTCATGCCGGATCTTCAGCCACCCATCCATCGTGAACGAGTGCGCTTCACCTTCGAGTTCGAGAAGCGTGACAAGTCGTCCGTCCTGCACTGCCTGGGCTGCGAACGCACGGCTCTGTGAAACAGGCACAATTTCGTCATCTCGACCATGGATGACAAGCAACGGGCATCGTAGATTCTCTAGCAGAGTGATCGGACTTGCGGCTTCATAGGCTTCGGGCTTTTCGGACGGCAACCCACCCATGAATTGCTCCACGAACGAAAGCGCAATCTGGAATTCAGCCTGATCCGTCCCCCGAACGTCCGTAATGGGGCAGATCGCGACGGACGCTGCAAGGATGGAAGCAGGATCGAGCGCTGCCATCAAACTCAGATGTCCGCCCGCACTATTTCCGAAACTGACAATCCGTTTTGGATCGCAGCGCAACTCGTCGGCTTCAGTTGCCAGGTGCCAAAGGAAGGCATTAACGTCATCAACTGCAGCGGGGAACGGGTAAAGCGGAGCGAGTCGATACTCCGGCGTTGCCACCGCATAACCTTGGCTCACCCAGTATGGAGCTTCATCGGCATACATGGACCGATCACCGCTGATCCATCCGCCCCCGTGCCAAAAGACGATGGTGGGAAACGGGCCGGGGCCCTCCGGCACGTACCAATCGTAGAGAAGCGGCTTACCATGACCGCCGGGATATTCCCGCGCCATTGAATGACCCATTACGACTTAGTCTAGCCGAACGGTGCGCCCTTTCACACAAAGAAACGCCCTGTCCCAGCGAGTGGTACAGGGCGTTGAAGTTGAATCCTTTAGTCTTGGATTCGCTCTTCTTTCGTGTTCATCGTGTTGCTCACGATGACCACGTTCATATCAATGGTCTGCGACATATCAGACTCGAACTTGGTGGTGACACCCGTTTGCATGTCCACCCACATCTTTGTCGTGCCGTTTGCTTCCATCGTTCCATCACCGGCTTGAGGCGAAGAAACCTTCAATGTGCCCGCCGTAATCGCGGTGATGACTGCGTGGGGCTTGCCCTTATAGTCTTCAACCGAAATCACTTTGTAGACCACGTCAACCGCGTCGCTGGAAGTGACCATGCCACCCGAAACGTCTTCGAGCATGCGGCCCATGTAGAACTTCTGCGTCCAAGTCGTTCCGGCTTTGATACCGTCGCTCGGGAACTTGAGTCCCATGATTCCGAGGTCATTCATGGCTTGACCTGCACCGCCCAGCGCCATTGCAACCATGGGATCGGTTTGATCGGCACCCTTGAGTGTGAATCCACGGATTTGACCAAACTCGTTGACTTCACCCGTGATTTGCACCTGCTCCGTCAACTTCTTCAGGTCTTCGGTGGACGGACCACCCATCGGCGTCTCGCCATCGTTTTCGATGACTACGTCACTGTTCGAAATTGTGAACGGAGTCCAGCCTTCCTTTGCCTCGCCCAACTTGAAGGTCCGAACCATCGATTGGGTCGAAGCATTCGCCATTTCAAGCGCGCCGGAAATGTTCATTGTCGATTTCGTTTCAGACTTGAACTTGTAGACCTCGCCCGAACTCATTCGGAGTCGGACTGCGGTGGCATCTTGAATCGCCGCACCGGCAACGGCTACCAAAGCGAGGGCGGCCGCCGCCCATCCATATGTACGCATAGTCATCTCTCAGAAGGGGCATCGCCCCACTCTGTTGAACTATACGTTTGGGAGTTGAAAAGGATGCAGTCCTGGCCTACCAATGTCCCAGCGGCGCAATTGCGCGGCCCAAGAGTCAAGTACGGACAAAGTTGGAATGGCCCGGACGGAGGGATTCGAACCCCCGACCCTCGGTTCCGAAGACCGATGCTCTATCCACTGAGCTACGTCCGGGCTTGGGCTCGCAGATGGTACCCGCGAGGACCAA
>JAHBWR010000054.1 GCA_019636875.1 Nitrospira sp. | reverse complement strand
AACCCGACCAACTTGTACTGTCCCCAGTTAATCGCAGTGAGAGCCCATGTGAGAAATTGCGGTGCAATGCGGGTGGCGATCTCCTCAAAATAACCAATCGGCTTCCCACTCTCTTGAGCGATTTGTTCAAAGACGGGTTTGAAGACGTTCGGATATTCCAATCGTTTAGGATTGTCTCGAAATAGGAGATGGGAGAAGAGCCACTCGCCAAACAGTGCTCGCTTCTCACAGATCGATTCGTGCAGCTCAACACCGATGACGTGGGCAAACCGGACGTTCAAGTGGTGGCAATCGACTGGAATGCCGTTGGATTTCAGCAGAGCGGACAGCGTGCCGAGTTGTATCGACGGATACTTGGCATAACTGAACGGCATGTTGACGAGCGCGATTTGTGGCTGGTCGCTCATTCAATGCCTCACAGACGAACTGGGGCCCGCCTAGAAAGCAAAGTTCCATATTCGTGCTTCGACAAGCTCAGCACGAACGGAACCATGTTAGGTTTTCAAGGGGCTGTCCGTTCGCCCTGAGCCGGTCGAAGGGTGAACGATCATCGCAGGATGCTCAAAATGGCCGTCCAGCGAGGCCGCAGCGAGCGAAGTGGCAAGGCGTACGCCTCGGTACGTTGAGCCGCTGAGCGACGCGAGAACAAAGCTGGCGGACATTTTCAGCATCCTGCACGGAAAGGTTCGAACTCTCTGTCAGCCTTGGCCGCCAGATAAAAATCGCTTTCCGTCAGGCCATTGATCTTGTGCGTCCAAATTTCAACCTTACACTTGCCCCAGGCGAGATACAGATCAGGGTGATGTCCTTCAGACTCCGCAACAGCTCCAACCTTGTTTACAAACGCCAACCCTTGGGCAAAATCCGAGAAGGTATAGAGCCGTTCAAGATGCCCTTGGGCGTTCAGCGACCACCCTCGTCCCAGTTCCTTGAGCAACATCTGGGCACGATCATCCGGCACCGGTGGAACGCCTCCGCGACAAGGAATACACTTGTTATCGGCAAGACCCATGGTGTCCTCCTTCAGGCAAAACTAACCAATCATTCTAAAGTGGCATTCGGTCGAGAAACAAGGCACAGGACGGAAAAACGAGGCCTCATTCGCTTTCGTCCGGCGCGCCGCCTGACTTCGCCAAGTCATCCAGTTTGACCTTGTCCGGATTGAACTTCTGCGCAGCCTGCGTCATACGATCGAGCGCCTCATCGAACGACAGCGGAGGAGCATCTTTGGGACGGAAGCGAATGGGATTGACACGAGCCACAACGAAGCTTTTCAGATAGGGACTAGTTAGCCCCTTTGCCTTGAGGGCTTCGACCTGTTTGACGATGAGATCATCCAGCTCGAGCACGGTCGTAGCCCGTTGCTGACGGATGTTCAGGGTAGCCTGTAACGGCTGCTGTAGAAATTCCTCCACTCGTTTCAGCACCGGATGGTAGGCCCCACCACTAAATCGCGGCCGTTCTTCGTAACAGAGCCCCAACGTGATCAGCGCCGGTTCCTCAAACTCCAGTGCGTACGTGTCCTCTGTCGCCCCATCGAGCTGCGCGAGTTCACGATACATCCGGATGACCTCCAACGCCTTTTCGCGTAGGTTATGGGCCTTTTCCGTATTCAGCGCGAGGATCTGATAGGCAGCTGCCGGCTCGGGAACCACGATGGCGATAATGCTCTTCGCCCCCAGTGTTCGCATGGCAGAGAGGCGATGATTCCCGTTCGGGGTCCAATATTTCGCCGCATGGTTGGGCTTCACGATCCGCACAGCAATAATGGGATCGAGAAAACGACCGATTCTTCCGATGACCCCTTCCAACTTTCTGACATGCGTGTCAGAGATATTCCGTTGGTAGGGGGTCGGCTCGATCAATTCGATCGGCAAGGCAGCGAGAACAACCCAGTGGCCACCGTAGGGTTCACGGTACATCGACAAGACCTTCCCGTCATCCTGCTCGATGGCCTGATGCAGCTCGGCCACGACCCCAGGCGGCGCAGCGGCTTGGAGTTCACCGGCTGCCAAGCCTATCGAGGTCCCGGTCAGTTTTCGACGTCGCCTCGTTCCTTTGGGTAATGGTGGTTTTTTCGATTTTCTTTCGGCCATTGGTGATATGGTAGGACAGCGCCATGGCAAAAGAAAGCCCCCAACGTGGGGTCCTTCGCATCGGGCACCGAGGAACCTGCGGCTACCAGCCTGAAAACACGCTCGCATCCATCGAACATGCCATCACACTTCGCTGTCACTTCACGGAAGTCGATGTCCGGAGGACCGCTGATGAAGCGCTCGTGCTCCTGCATGATGAACGAGTCAACCGCACGACCAACGGCCAGGGACCCATTGCCGACCTCACGCTGGATGACACCCAGCAGTTGGCCGCTGGTAACGGACAAAAGGTGCCCACGCTCGAAGAGGCGCTCACCATGGCCAGCGGTAGAATCGGGTTGATTCTGGAATTCAAAGTGCCAGGCCTGGCGTATGATGTCTGTGCAACGGTCCGTGGTAGCGGCTTCAACGGCCCCGTGATCTACGCATCGTTCCTCCACGAAGAGCTTCAACATGTGCGAAGGATTGATCCGCAGGCTCTGACATTGGCGTTGTTCAAACGGCTCCCTGAGAATCCCAGTGCCATAGCCCTCAACCTGCAGGCAACCCATGTCGGTGTCCGTATTGACGCCGTAACCAAACCCCTCCTGTGTAGCCTCCACGAGGCAGGCTTGATGGTGTTCGTCTACACTGTAGACAACCCGACTGCCATCAAAAGGATGAAGATGCTCGGCGTGGACGGTCTCATCTCTGACTTTCCAGACCGTGTGTGAGAGCCAATGTAAAAAGGTGTTTGTCTGGATCTACCTGTACGTTGGAAAGTCGACCGTGAACATAGCACGGGCGACCTTGCACTATGGTGGGAGGTCGCCCGTGTTCGGCGCTTAGGACGCCTTAGGATGATTTCGATTGTCGCGGCCCACAAGACCCACGCGATCCTGATGATGTCTGGTTTCCAGCTGGGGGAGACCTCGTCAATCCCAGGTACCTGTGTTCCTCACGCCCCCGGAACTCTCTCCGCATAAACGGCTTTCGCCCTTTTGATAAGGACCGTCCGTGCCGGTGTGGCACTGCCAGCGAAGAACCGGTCAGCGTGACCAACGAGAAACCCACCCGAGTATCGGTGGGCCTGATGGGCCAGGTGGCGTCGTGTCGTCCATCTCCACCCTCCTCTCGTCAAGAAGTCATCGAGAGACCTGGATGATAGCCGCGCGGTCTACCCGATCTCTCGAACTTCGATTGATAGAATGGGCCGCACTTTCTTCCCTACGCTCATTGGAAATTCTTGTCAAGGGGCTGACCGGATCTTTTTGCCCCGACTCGTAACACCGAACAGATTCCAACTAAGGCAAGATCTTCAAGCGGAGAATACCAACGCAGCGGTTGAGGGAAGAACACGCCGTAGCAGCCGCAGTTCGGAAGATCGAGCCCACGAAGCAACGTCACGATGAGGCCAATCGTATACAAGCCATTGAGGCCCATCGCAATGAGGGCTCCGGTGGGAAGCTGCCACCCGACAAGAATCCAGGCGGCCAACACCCATTCAATCCCGGTGATTCCGAGCGCTAACGGCCAGAGTGACCATTCGGGAAAGAGTCGATAGGTGACCAGGACATCGACAAAGCCCGGCATCTCGAGGGATTTCCCGAGTGCCGAGGCCAAGAGTACTCCCCCGATCAACAGACGACAAGCCCAGGTCACTAGAGTCCAGTTCATGGGAACCTTTTGCACAAGCAATAAGGAGGAGCGCGGCACTCATCAGCGGCTAGACGATCTTCAACTTCTCGAAATCCACCCCCTCAGGCGCCGGTGGGGTCTTCAGTTTCATGTCTTCCAAGGCATCGACGATGCAATCCGCTACGACCAGATTGCGGTACCACTTCCGATTGGCCGGCACGATATACCAGGGCGCGCAGGCGGTACTCGTTGCAGCAATGACGTCTTCAAAGGCCTTCTGATAATCATCCCACAATTTACGCTCTTCAAGATCCCCAGAACTCCATTTCCAACGCTTTTCAGGATCCGCGATGCGTTCTTGCAACCGCTCTTTCTGCTCATCCTTGGAAATATGGAGAAAAAACTTGAGAATGGCCGTCCCGTTTTCGGTCAGCAGCTCTTCGAAGTCCTTAATATGGTTGAAGCGGCGCTTGGCCGTCTTGTCCGATACCCAGCCATGGACACGTGTAATCAGCACATCCTCATAATGCGATCGATTGAAGATACCGATCTGTCCCTTGCGCGGCACTTCGCGATGCACACGCCATAGAAAGTCATGCGCCAATTCATGGTGGGACGGCGCCTTAAAAGCCACTACCTTACATCCTTGTGGGTTCACGCCCGACATGACGCCTTTGATCGTCCCATCTTTTCCGCTGGTATCCATACCCTGCAGTACAATGAGTAACGAGTGTGTGCCATTGGCATACAGCCGCTCTTGCAGGCCATCAAGCTTTGCAATGAGCTTGGCCGTTTCCGCTTTGGCACGGCCCTTTCCCTGCGCGTTCTTCTTATACTCACCGGTATCGTCCGGATCGTAACGGGTCAGGGATAATTTCGCACGAGGCTTCACACGATATTGCTTCACTGAATCCCTCCCTGGTCCGCGTGAGAACGATCACCACTCAACGGCTCACAGCCCTCATGCCGAAGTCGAACGAGTAAGAGGATGCACATCCCTTTCTTTTTCTTACGGTTGGTTCTGGGCATCTTGCGCGCACCGGAAACCGACGTTGGGGTCCTGCTCCGTCGGATCGGCTTTGGTGCGAAACGAAGACCGCAGTCGATATGGCGTGTTGACGTACGATCCTCCACGTTGAACCTTTACCGTGCCTTCGGCCGGTCCACGAGGATTGATCGCCGGACTATTGATAAAGCCGGAGTAAAAGTCTTCGGCATACCAGTCCATCACCCACTCATACAGATTCCCGGCGAGATCTTGTGCACCGTAGGGACTCTGTCCCATATGATGATCCCCGATGACAGACACCGTTTCCCCACCACCTTCCTTCAGCCCATAGACGGCATGGACCGGTGTCGGAGGATCATTGCCCCACGGGTACACCCGCTCATCGGTTCCACGTGCAGCTTTTTCCCATTCCGCCTCAGTGGGAAGCCGCTTGCCGACCCATAGGCAGTACCCCATCGCATCCATCCAGTTCACCCATCGCACTGGGCGATCGGCATGGATCACCGGCGTTTCCTTATCCGAAAATCCCCAAGGCGGCTCACTTTGAATAGCCTCGACATACTTGGCAAATCGTCCATTTGTGACTTCAAACTTATCAATATAAAACGCATGCAGACGGACACGATGGGCAGGCGCTTCGTCCTCATCACCCTTATCGCTCCCCATGATAAAATCTCCCCCTGGCACCAGCACCATCGGTGCGCCATCTTTTCCGATATGGTCACGGCCGTTCGACTCTGCATGCGCCGTCTGACCAGTCGCGTTCGTCAGCGGTTTGCTCTTATCACTCGCCCTGTCCTCACCATTAGGACCCAAAGATTTCGCTGCAATGGAGGATGGACCGGGCTTCGGCAATGTCGGGGATACCGATTCAGGTTTTGTGGTTCGGCTTTCAGTAGCCGACGTGAAACCGGACATAGGAGACAGGACGCAGAAACCTGCCAGGGATACGGCGAGAAGTCGTCGAGCATCCATATCTTATCTTTGCCCCTTGAAGTAAGGTACCTAAAATGTTTGGCTAATTCCACTTCCCTCCGATACCATCTCAATACTCTCTCCACCGCCGTGCCGAGCGGGAGTAGGACTGCTCGGAAGGGTATGTAGAGTTGCACTTACCGGTCGTCCAGTGTAGCGTATGCCTCAACATGCCGGCCTTGAGTTCGCACGTATTCAACCGATCACTTCCCATTATAGCGGGTGTTCTGGTCATTGCCTTGACGATCGCCGTCATCGGCTGTGGGGGGCCCTGGCAAGACAGGTATCTCAAGAAAGGGGTCAGCCGGCTGACGCAAGAGGATGTTCGTGAGCGATTAGGGCCACCCCATACGGCTAAGACCCCAGCCCTCGGCGGAGACAGCCTCTGGACCTATCGGTTTGCCCTCAGCGAACAAGAACTGACCCCCTGGAATCCCACCTTCGTCGCGGATGCCTCCAATTCAGTCACAAGCTTGATGGGCAAAGGAGCAGAGGGGGGGGCGAAACCCACCTTGTATTGCTACCGATATCTCCTGACGTTCTCCGAAGAGAAGGTCCTCAAGCAATGGAAACGAGAGGAATGCGTGCCGGGTACTCGCGAGACGCTGACCTCCAAGTAGAGGACGACCATGGCCCTAGACGAATGGTTCTCAATCGACAGTGCCGTGGCCTTCGACGGGTTGAAGTCGCTCCTCCTCTTACTGGTCCTCCTCATCGCCAGAACGCTGATCGTACGGTGGTTGGCTAACAATCCCGCGCTTTCGATGGAATCGAAACGCCGTTGGGTGGTCACAACCAGAAACTCCGTGGTCTTCGCCTTTCTCCTCGGGTTGGTGATCATTTGGGCGCACGAACTCCAGGCCTTTGCGGTCTCCATCGTCGCGCTGGCGGCTGCGTTGGTCTTGGCAACCAAGGAGCTGATCCTGTGTTGGAGCGGCGCAGCACTTCGCGTGGGCGGTAAAGTCTACACCGTCGGTGATCGAATTCAAATCGCGGGTCACCGCGGTGTGGTGTTGGACTATGACGTCTTTGCAACCAAGTTACTGGAGATCGGTCCCGGGCAATCCGCTCACCTCTACACGGGACGAGTGACCGTCTTTCCCAACAGTTTGCTGTTCACCAACCCACTGATCAAAGAGAATCCCCAGCAAGAATATGGGCTCTACACGCTGACCGTCCCGATCAAGAGCGAGGAGGATTGGCAAAGATCGGAACAGGCTCTCCTGGAGGCGGCCAAGCACGAATGTGCCCCATTCATGGACGAAGCGGTTCGGCAGATGAAGCTCCTCGAGCAAGCCAATCTCCTGGAAGCCCCCTCGCCGGAACCACGCATCACCATTCAATTACCGGAATCCGGCAAGATGCATCTCGTCCTTCGATTCCCCGCTCCGGACCGAGGTCGCTCGCGTATCGAGCAAGCGATTCTGCGTCGCTACCTCTCACACTCTGTCCGTCCAACACTGCCGAGCTGAGCAAAGAAAAGGGCCTTCCTCGACCATCGGTCGAGGAGGCCCTTTTTGAGACTCACTCTTTACAAAGTTGCGCTACTTTGGAAACGACTTTGGCGCCGAGACATGTTGCCAGCCTTCGCCGTTGAGCGATTTGAGCATGGCCACAAGATCATTCTTTTCCTCGTCCGTCAGCTCCAAAGGAATAATCGTGTTATCTTGGTGTGGATTCTTGACTCCTCCCTTGTTGTAGAAATCCACCACCTCCGCAAGGGTCTTGAACCGTCCATCATGCATATATGGTGCGGTGCGGGCGATTTCCCTCAACGTCGGAGTTTTGAAGGCACCGATATCCTCAGCATTGTTGGTCTCCATGTATCGACCGAGATCCACGGTGTTTGTGTCCCACCCGATTCCGAGGTTATGGAACTTCTCGTCGGTAAAGTTAAACCCGGAGTGACACCGCGTACAGCGAGCTTTTCCACGGAAGAGCTCCAGACCACGTTTTGCTGAATCACTCAGAGCCTTTTCATCCCCGCCGATATCAAACTTATCGACGGCGCTGTTCCCGGACAGGACTGTCCGCTGAAAGCTGGCGATCGCACGGCCGACATCGCCGATCTCGATATCACGCCCGAACACATCCTTGAACAACTTCCGATACCCCGGAATCTTCTTCATCTTCGCGACCATTTCGTCATGGTTAACAAATCCATGTTCGACCGGATTGACGAACGGTCCGATCGATTGATCTTCCAATGTCGCGGCTCGTCCATCCCAGAACTGGGCCTTGCTATACACCCGGTTGAATGACACAGGCGCACTACGACCACCCTTGAGTCCCTTGATTCCCGTCGATACCGGCATCCCGTCTCCAAACCCCTTGCTGGCCATATGGCAATTGGCACAGGCGATGGTATCGTTCTTCGACAACCGTTTGTCGAAGAAGAGCATCCGCCCCAGCTCAACCTTCTCCTTCGTAAGCGGATTGTCTTCCGGAACAAAGGTATTGGGATCTTCCAACCCCTGTAGCGTGGGCAACTGAAGTGGCTCCCCCGCACCCGCAGGTATCGCGGCGACCGTTCCCAATATGAACATTCCGGTCAGTATCACCTTGCCCAACTGTGCTCGTCTCATCACATCCTCCCTTCTTCAGGCTTATATATATGGGATCCGTGACTAGCCCCAATTAGCCATTGCGTCACTATTCTCCGAGTCTGGTCCTTTTCTTAGGGGCAATACGTGCCTGTCATAACACGACATGGACTACCGACTCAATCCACCGGCGTTCGACCGCGTATCCATCATCGACTCTCACGACCTTTGAGACCCGTTGGGCGGATGTGCTGATCGGTCTCGCTTATCTTGGTCACTGCAAACAGAGTAGCCAGCTACTTGCTCATAAGTCCAATTGATAATTCTAAATGTACTGATTATCATGATTTATAAGCAGGAATGGTAGCCCGTGACGCTGACCGAATTACAATACATTGTTGCAGTGGCGCAAGAACGGCACTTCGGCCGTGCTGCAGAAAAAACCTTTGTGACACAACCGGCTTTGAGTCTCGCGATCAAGAAGCTGGAAGATGAGTTAGGCACGACGATTTTCGAGCGGCGACGGAACCGGATTGAACTGACCACACTGGGAGAACAGATCGTCCATCAGGCTCAGCGAGTCTTAGAGGAGGTCGAGCACCTGACTCTGCTTGCGGCACAAGGGAAGGATCCACTCAATGGAAGGCTGCGGCTCGGCGTCATCGCCACCGTGGGGCCTTACATCCTTCCAGAGTTAGTTCCCCTGCTGAACACGCGCGCACCGAAGATGCCCCTGGAACTTGAAGAAAATCTTACACAGAATCTGGTCGGGATGTTGAAGAATGGAAAGCTTGATGTGATCATGATTGCGCTTCCTTTTGACGAGTCGGGAATTCTCACCACCGCCTTATACGATGAACTCTTTCAAATTCTAGTTTCCACAGGACACCCGTGGCGCAAGAAGAAGGTAATCGATTCCAGCCAATTAGCGTCCCAGAAAGTCCTCCTCCCACATGCCGGACATTGTTTCCGTCAACAAGTACTTCAGGCCTGCCCTGAGCTGAGTCGCTCGGATGCAGAAGGTTGGCAAGGGAACTCACTGGAAACCATCCGACAGATGGTGGCCTCCGGACTTGGGATTACCGTCATGCCCTGTAGCGCCCTGACATCCAAATACCAGAATAAGGGTTTGATCGCGATCAAAATCGCAGACCCGGTACCCGGTCGTCGAATCGGGCTCGCATGGCGGCGCGGCTTTACCAGGCCTCAAGTCATCAACGTCATTCGCAGCGCCGTCCATTCCTTGAGAATCCAAGGTCTCATCATGTCGACTGATTAATTACTCCACCCCTATTCATACGATCCAACTTGTTGCCTGAGCTCGCTTTTGATAGGATGCGCGGCATCGCTTGAGCGAGGTGCACATGAAAATTGCCACCTTCAACGTCAATTCATTGCGTAAGCGCCTGCCTATCGTGCTCGAATGGCTCGATCGGCACAAGCCGGATGTCCTGTGCCTTCAAGAAACTAAAGTCCAAGATAGCGAGTTTCCATTACTCGCTCTGGCTCCCAGTGGGTACGAAACAACTTTTCGAGGGATGAAATCTTATAATGGAGTGGCGATCCTCAGCCGAAAAAAGCCGGATGCTGTCTCGTACGGATTTGATGATGGGGGAGACCCGGATGATTCTCGCCTGCTTCGAGTCGTCATCAACGGAATTCCGATCATTAACACCTATGTCCCGCAGGGCTTTGAGATTGATTCTCCCAAGTACACCTATAAACTTGCTTGGTACGAACGGTTACGCAGCTATTTCGACACTCATCTTTCTCCACACGCTCCAGCCATTTGGTGCGGCGACATGAATGTCGCGCCCCGACCGATGGACGTCCATAGCCCGGAGAAACACCTCAAGCACGTCTGCTACCATGAAGCAGCCCGGAAAGCCTATGAACAGACTGCAGCATGGGGCTTTCACGATGTCTTCGTGAAGCTCTACCCCGCGCGTCAGCAATATACGTTTTGGGACTACCGCGCACCAAGTTCACTGGCAGCCAACAAGGGTTGGCGCATCGACCACATAATGGCCACGGCACCTCTCGCGGACAAGTGCATGCAGGCGGATGTGGACGTCGAGCCGCGTCGAGCGAAAGAACCTTCGGATCATACTTTTTTGTGGGCAGAGTTTTCGGTCTGACCGCACACGCGACGTCCACTCCATCCGAGAAGAACCATCCAATGCCTCGGTTCGCTGTAGCACGCCAGCCGTTCTTACGCTGCCTTGGCCCGGATGTGGTTACTGCGATTCTGTTCGATCAAGGGATCGATAATCAGCCCGCAGTTGAGACAACGAAGGACGACAGCACTCGACGATACAGCCGGTTGGCGTTCTCGGATCATTAAGCCTTTGCATTTTCGACAGGTCATGGCGCTCCTCCTACTGAGATCAACGATGGTCATGATGTAACACTATGACATTAACCTCACGTTAACGGTCAGTTAAAACTCACTAATGTTCTTTCCGGTTTTCCTCATCTCATCCGCGCGATACAAGATCTAACAGCTCTTGTAACCAATGAGGACGACATCCTGTGGTCATCGTATCATTACGACCAGCATGGACTACGATGAGACAACCAGTTCGGTCTAGTCACGAGAGCACGCCCATACGAGCATCCATTCTCCCGCTAGGAAGACAACCGCCTAGTGGTGCATTCTGAATCATTGAACATGGCGAGCAACAACATGCGATGCATCTATTTCAGAAGGCAGAATATAAGATGATCAAAGACTCTGTTTCGGTTGCCGTTGTGGGAGCGGGAGCAGCAGGACTGACCGCGGCTATCGCTGCGGCAGATACCAAAACGACGGCGCCCGGTCACATTGTGATACTGGATGGAGCGAACCGTTTGGGAGCGAAGATTCTTGTCTCCGGTGGCGGCCGCTGCAACGTCACACACGACGCCGTCACACCGAATGATTTCTTCGGAAATCGAAACATTATCCGAAATGTGCTGGCGGCGTTTTCGGTTCAAGAGACAATCGGGTGGTTTGCTTCCTTGGGAGTCGACCTAAAACACGAACCAACGGGAAAGCTCTTTCCCACCACCGATCATGCCAGAACTGTCCTCGATGCATTACTCAATCGCGCACGAGGCATCGGGATCACGATCTTCCCCGGCCATCGAGTGACTCACG
Organism: Nitrospira sp.; assembly: GCA_019636875.1. Lineage (GTDB taxonomy): Bacteria > Nitrospirota > Nitrospiria > Nitrospirales > Nitrospiraceae > Nitrospira_D. Next base: position 11,387 of record JAHBWR010000054.1, on the reverse strand, counting down.
TCTCTCGATCAAGTTCAGAGTTCCGCATCGATCACTCCCACGGTTCTATGCGCACCGCCCGCCTTATTCTCGCCACCGGTGGTCGCTCACTCCCGAGAACCGGGAGCGATGGGTTCGGATATCAACTAGCTCGCAATCTGGGTCATCGCGTGACCCCGACCGTGCCAGCGTTAGTCCCACTTGTGTTGGACCCTTCCATGTTTCACGCAACACTCTCAGGCCTTTCACATGAGGTAGAGTTGACTGCCGTGGTAGACGGGCGAGAGGTTGATCGCCGCACAGGAAGTCTACTTTGGACCCATTTTGGCATCAGTGGCCCCGTCGTCCTGGATATCAGCCGTTTTTGGACCTTGGCGACACATCACAGTGCGCGCGTTGATCTCTGTGCCAACTTCGTCCCAGGTCAAACACACGAGGAAGTGAAGGTTTGGTTTCTTACTCAAGTCGCCGAACACCCAAAGCGTTCCCTGACAAGAAGCTTGGCACTGTTGATCCCAGAACGCCTTGCACGTTCTCTCTGTCTGTTTTGTGTCTGTGACCCTCAGCAATCCATCACTCAGGTCTCACGTATTGACCGTAAACGATTACTCGACGCCTTGACCAGGTTCCGATTTCCCGTTGAACGAGACCGTGGATGGAACTTCGCTGAAGTCACCGCGGGTGGTGTCCCGCTGGATGAGATCAACTATCGTACGATGGAATCAAAGGTGGTTCCAGGATTGTACCTCACCGGGGAAATGCTCGATTGTGACGGCCGTATCGGAGGATTCAACTTTCAATGGGCTTGGTCCACAGGGTGGCTCGCTGGACAATCCGCCGTAGGAAGTCTTTTTACTCAGAGCAAGCCGCCATCTGATTTGTAAAGGATCGGTTGGACTGGCCTCGAATGAGACTTAGCCGATCCACGATCACCAGACACCCGCTTCGGCTTCCGAACAAGCCTTTGCCTTTGGAAGAAGCTGGTAGGTGGTTTTGCCATCTTTCGCATCCGGTTCGCCGGGAGACAATAAAGTCACCTGGATCTGCTCCTCACTGGATACATCGCCCTCGGTTCGTAATACTCCCTCGCGGTTCAGAATCTTGGTCGCGTTCGTTCGCGAAACAATCGGCGGGTACTCCCTGAATTGATTGGCCGAGACATAAGGAACTTGAATCGTAACTATGCGCTTCTTGTCGTAGATAAAATCGCGCATGTTGTCGTCGATAGGAGTTTTTAGGCTGACCACCACAGAACTTTCAGCCGGAAGAGTCCCCATTGAAATCACATAGAGCGGTCTCGCACCAATCGGTGCCTCTCTATTTCCCACGGCCCCCAAATTCGGAGCCGTCGAGACCTTCGTCGCCGGATTAATGGCGGGAGACCGAACTCCGACTCGCAGATCGGTAATAGCTCGATCGGACGTATTCTCCAGCAACAACTTGATCACCACCCAGGCCTGTGAAGTGGGCGCGGTGGCACGCCCACTGAGTACGGATTCTTCGGTCCGATGAATGCTACAACTGGTCACAAGATTTCGCTTTTCAAAGAAATAGAGGGTATTCATCCCTTGCGGTTGGGCGCCTCGCTCATAGGTGTAAAAGGCAACCCCAACCTTAATCATCGTCGGTCTGAACCAAGCGACAACTGTCGGGAGCACGAAGGGCACAAAGGCAGCAAACAGACCGACAAGGACGATCTTGTTGAAGACTGTTTGTCCCCAGAACCAGTTCCAGGCTCTTGTTAGGAGGCTCATGAACTCCTCAATGTCAATTTGATCGTCATCAGCCTATGAACATACGCCCTTCGAGTAACTTCAGACAACCATGTTTCTGCTCTACCAAGCTATCGCCACCGACCAGCCGACCTGGCTCACATATCGCCCAGAGGCAACTATCTTCCCAAGCCCCTGTTATGGATCATTCCACGCGGGACACCGGGATGGCATCCTAGAACAGACCTCAGTGCATAAGATCGCACAGCTTCGATCAGATAATCGGATAGACTGGATGGCAGGAGCAGTAGTGTGTCGACGGAGTAAGAGCCCTCCGTATCAAAGGATGGGAACACGCGGGAGGGCATGAGCGGACTATGGAGCTCCCGTCTGAAGCTGGACCGCACTCACCCCATACGGACTCGTAAAGGCCACCACCTTGTCTCCCGGCTTAAACTGGGCACCCAGTTGCGTCTGTTGCGTAAGTTTCAGAATGTGGAGCCCACCTCTGTCATCCCGAATGACCATTGTTCCAGGAATACCCGTCGTAACCGTCACCACGACCCCCTGAATAGGGCCTGATGTCGATGGACAAGCCGTATCAGGAAGACCGACGAATGGGAGAATGACAAGGCATAAACCGTAGAGTATGTGTCGTGCGAGACGGCGCATGGCAATGTTTCCTCCTTCCCTGTGAGAGAGGCTATGCCCCACCCAAATACAATCTTCAGGGATCGATACTCATGAAGAGACAACTCGATTGGATTTTATCAAGATGGTCATCGGTTGCACACCGTACTGCATGACGAACATGTATCGTATCCTCCTATAGAATACGACCGCTCCTCGTTCTACAAATTCACCTTGACCAGATCCAGCTTCATCCACCATGCTTATAGTAGATCGGACCATATTAGCTATGTTGGGAAAACAGAGAAAGGCGGCTCAGAACACAGAGAGGAAGATCTCGTTTCGTTGGAAGGTGCTTCAGGCCCTGGGCGTCATCCTGATCGGACTCGGCCTTCTTATCGACTGGCCTCCTCCACAGGAAGCCAATCTGCCGGACACAACCTCCTTTTTTGTAATCCTTGGCCTGTTCATTATGGCCACAGGATTCCTCCTAGCACTTCGTCGGGAGTAGCTACGCAGGCTTGTTAGCCTCTCCACAAAAGCCGTCGAGTCACCAGCTACCGAACGAGAACTAGCAGTCTTCAAATAATCGCAGCTGGTTCGGACGTCCTGCTGCACTCATCCACACCGGAACATTGAGCTGTTTCTTTGGCTTGTGAGAAGACGGCCCTGCGGCCAGCAGAGCTTGCGCTGAGAGCCAGGTGCCGATCAGTTCAAAGGAAACCAGATCTTTCTCTCGAAGATTCAAGCTCCACTCTGTAATGGCTCTCCTCCGCGCACCTACCGGCTGTCCCAAGTACCGTAACTGGAAGAACCATTCACCGGACAAACTGATGCCAACTCTGTGAACGACGGCAATAACGCCTCTATGATCGCCCGTCGTTTGTCTAAGATAAACGCCAAGGGCAATGTCCTCACGAGCTATCACGGTAACCATTGGTTACATCATCGATCCGTTAAAGTCAAGCTAAGTAATATAGGGAGGAGCACTGGCCAAATGAAATCGACTTTACGCCAACCGACCACGGCTTCTAATTGCTGAACTGATTTTCGAACACCTGTATGTCAGTGGCTCTGCCTGCTAGGTTGGGGAGCTTTCCTCCAATGTAGGGATGGTGCGCAACAGAGGTTGCGAGCTAGCTTATGCCCTTGTTGGGCATTGACGCGAACTCCCCACAAATGGAGGTGAGGTATGAGGCTCTTCTCGCTAGGCTGTTTGTTGGTTTTGGGTGCCGGACTCTTGGGCTGCACGAACCGGCCCTATGTAATTTGTCGTGGCGAAGCGTACTGCACAGCACCAGTAACACATGACGAAGCGATGCATGCTGCACAACTCAAAAAAGCCTGGGCAGACGAGGCACTCTACGTTCGCCCCGGGCAGTAATAACTCACTAAGAATGCTAAAAAGTAGAGACCCGGTAACTGCCTGAGAAATCAGGCAGCCCGGTTCTTTATCAGTTTAGATAACCAGCTCTGGAAGACTTACCAGAACTGCAGAACCGCCATAGTAGGAACCGGCCACCTCCTGACAGAGTCCGTAACACAGCTTCTTACTCCCGCGGCTGGTGGTACCTGGCCAAGCTGATCTTATCACATCGCTCTCACCAACTTGCCTTTGAAGCTCCCCAAGAATGTCGATAGCTTTGTCATCCCTCCCTACAATCGGCTCAACACATTCTTCGTGATCTGGATTGCGGCAGGATTGAGGCGAGAGGAGCGGAGTTGCGGCACGTTGTACTCATCGAGTCCCCAACTCCACTGCATCGTCCCTGTCGAAAATACACGTGCGACGCTTGGCCCGGCATACAGCGCCATCTGAGAGGTCACACTTTCGTTTTATTGATTACGTGAATTTGGTATTTCCGTAGCGAATGATATGCATAATATTTCCATCCCGGAAGCTGATTGCCTGCAATGCCATCAACTTGACTCGGGTCCATGACTCGTCTTCTGCTCTTACGGATCAAACGATCGAGATCAGTGGAGTTGAAAGAACGCATCGACGATTTTTCACCGCAGATAAAGAAACATCCATGCAGATCGTGCAAATCACAGAGCCTGGCAGGTGATTTCTGAATTACTTCGTGGAAACATGCTAACGCCAGATGCAACAGGTGGAGCGCATCAGGTCGAACCAATCGGTTCACCTATAAATGGATTAGCTCTTGATTGAGTGAGGTGCACAGGAAAGGCTCCTTAGAGTCAGTACCCAAAAGTGAGGCCTATCTGGCCTCACTCCTTTTTCAAGTGGGGCATTTTTCCAAGGCGTGACAGGGGGCGGTTTTAATCGCGCGCCCTGCTGGTTTCCTAGATCGTTCCACCAATTCCCCCCGTTTAGTCGAAGAAGTTCTCCAATGTCTCAGTCAAAGGTCAGCTTTGTTTACAGGCTGCCCCTTTCTCAGCCTTGGAAGTGGAACGCCTCCTGCATCGCGCACATACGTGGTTTGTGCGGGAATAGGATTTATCGCTACCGGAGAGACCGTCGTTTGGTCACCGAGTATCAAACCAACCACCTTTGACGCTCATCACAATTTACTAAACGGGAGAACACATGAAGATCGCGCAGATTGCACCATTATGGGAAAGCGTCCCGCCACAACGTTATGGAGGGACGGAACGAATCGTTTCTTATATTACAGAGGAACTGGTGCGTCAGGGTCATGATGTGACGTTGTTTGCCAGCGGTGACTCCGTGACCGGTGCTCGGCTGGAAGCGATCTGCCCCCAGGCCCTCCGTTTGAATACCGGGATCTTCAATCGTGATGCTCCACAAGTGTTGCTGCAGGAACGGGCATTCGGAGCCATGGCTAAGGAATTCGACTTGATCCATTCACACTTGGATTTCCTCGCGTTTCCAATGTCACGACGGTGTGGGACTCCGGTGGTGACGACCTTGCACGGACGGCTGGACTTGCCAGAACTCGTGTCCGTTTTTCATGAATTCTCCGAGATGCCGCTGGTCTCGATCTCTGAGTCCCAGCGCCGTCCACTTCCCTTCTCAAACTGGGTAGGGACCGTACACCACGGCTTGCCGGACCTCTATCGCCCACATTATGAGCCGGGCCAATACCTGGCCTATCTCGGCCGTATCTCGCCGGAAAAGCGCCCGGACCATGCCATCACCCTTGCCAAGCGTGTAGGGGTTCCGCTCAAGATGGCAGCGAAGGTCGATCCAGCCGATGAGGCCTACTTCCGTGCTGAGATCGAACCCATGATGCGCCACCCCCTGATCGAATTCCTGGGTGAGATTACTGATGAAGAAAAGGATGAGTTTATCGGTAACGCGATCGCGCTGGTGTGCCCGTACGATTGGCCGGAACCTTTCGGAATCGTATTGATCGAAGCACTAGCTTGCGCCACACCGGTGCTCGCGTATCGCCGCGGATCGATCCCTGAAATCATCGAGCCCGGGATCACTGGATTCATCAGTGAGACTCTCGATGAGATGGTCTCCTCGGTGACCAACCTCGAAACAATTGATCGTCGTGCCTGCCGCGAGTCGTTTAACCGCCGCTTTACTGTCAAGCGGATGGTACGCGACTACGTGAAGATTTATGAGGAAGTGGTGCGCAACAGTCAAATCGTCTCTTCTTCGCCGTCCCGCAACGACACGCGAGGCTCCATATCTTTGGAGAGGTGATGGGGATACTAATACGGTTGGCCCGCCTCAGGAAAGAATGGGGCGACGCCCGTATTGTGCAGACAGACTGACGGTGGCTTTGGGAAACCAAGGGGGATCGACAGTCTATTCTCACCGATGGGACTCACCCTATTCGGCTTGTGAAGTCCCTTTCTATGGTAATTCCAGGAGGAATGGATGACATGGCCCGCGCTGTTCGACTGCTCTCTTCTACCAAGGACCAAGATGACATGCTATTGGCCGGATAGGGTATACGGGAGGAGAACCCTTCACCAGTAAAACCAGTTGTCCCCTGCTTGCATCATACGACCTGCCACATCGACATGCCCCAACTCGGTTCGAGTTTTTTCTTGAGTATGCCTACGGTCTGCAAGTCGTGACCAACCCACCCTTAACTTGTAGCTTTGATGTAGCTTCTCATGCCGAACCGTGAAGGTGTGGTACATACTCGGATGAGATTCTTCTGTAATGACACAGCCTGGGAACTTACTCTTAAGATAGGCTCGAATGACAGCAAGATTCTTCTTAATAAATTGTTGCTCTGTCATGAGCTCTAGAGTCGAGTCACTTTGTAGCATGCGGCTATGCCGAGCAAAAAGAACGTGTCAAGGTATGGAGCCGACCGTGCCTGGTCAAAGTCGTTATTGTCGTCATCGCCACGATGACGGTATGTATCATCGCATGATCGACAATGCTAAGCAAGACGAACCACTTTTCCCATCCTAAGCGAGACCGCGACAAATGGTTGTTCATAACGAATAGCGCGAAAGGACTATGGAGTGAGATCCCACAGGGCGCCTACTGGCTACTATCGAATCAGACCTATGACCACACCACGTTCATATCAATCAGGTGTATCTTCCCTGGAACATATTGCAGCTCTTCGAATATTGAAACGAACATAGATGGCCAGGTGGATGGATGATGGAACCGGCAACTTCGAGATATGCGTGATTTGATAGGCAGTGCTGAGGAACTTACGTGGGGTGGATGACGGGTTTCGAATTGCACCGGGCCCATTGGCACATCAACAAGATCAATCACTTAGCTCGGCAAATCAGGGCAAAAGCGAGCAAAAAATCCGCAAATCTGCAACCGGTTGCAACCAGGATTTCGAGGATCCAGACCCATCTCAGACTGATGGAGGTGAGTCATGAACAAGCAACCTGCCATCCCTTCTCTTCTCAACCTTATGGCGCAAAAGATCCGCATTGTGGACCAGCGAACGATGTACGTCTGTGTCCATGACGATCGTTCCCGGGCAGAGGTGTTCCTCAGGGAAAGCTACTAAATTGTATTCTGGAGTTGTAATCGCCCCCGTCAAAGAGACAGTTGAAGGGATTGCGTCTAGCCTCTCGAGTAAAGGAAGCCTCCGGAGGGCCGGGGACTTCCCTGTGAAGCGGCTTAGCGCTTCTAGTGTGGTGGTGGTCATCCACTCCTTCATCCCACAGGCGACATTCATCAGCGCCTCCAGGTCGTTCAGACCAAATGAGGTGCCATTGCGCCAGGCCCCAGCCTGATCCTTAAACGGATGGGAGAAGGTCGTGGCGAAGAACGGTCCGTTCTCGCTGACATTCTGCCAGATCGTCGCCTTGATGTTGCCACATCGGAGTGTCGTCGCCGGTCGTTTGGATGAGTTGTTGGTCGCCATGATGGTTCCTCCTTGTGTGAGATGAAGGTGACTCTCTCACGGGAGGAGGAGAGGCACCGCGCAGTCCACAGAGGAAACAGGAGGCAGAGGCCGGAACCGGCGGACCGGAGAGGATCACGCAGCGGGTGTGACAGACCCACTGGCGCGAGCAATTGTCTCGCGCTGTAGGCCGAACCAGGTATTTCAACGGTGCCCTTCGATATCCTCCGGAGGCAACTGAAACGCTGGGCGCGGAGCGGCAACAATAGAGGACAGCTGTTGCCGAAGTTGGCCAATGCCGTGCTTCAGCGCTTCATGAGCAAGCGTTGCTTCAGTGTGTCGCCTCACACGAGCAAATTGTTCGAGAACTGCCGGCGCCCAGAACGGGTCGGCCACCAGATCTAGAATGTTCTGGAACTGATCAAATTTGTCATCAGGTCTCGGTGGGCCAAATCGCTGTCGCGCTCGCTTGTATTGTTCGTTGATGTTCTCCATCCAATCAAAGAACACCTTCCGCTCGTGCTCGTACTGCGCATGGTATTCCGCCGGAAAGACGCCGACTAACGCATCGACCATGATGTTCCCGAATGTCCGGTATCTCACGAGTAATGCATCGTTGGAAGTCGGACTCCCGTCGGCTCCCACAGCTGTCGTTTCCGTAATCTCGTAACGGAGCTCAAAGGATCGATTCGACGGGCTTGCGCTCTCGATCTCAAGCCACAACACACCGCGCGGGGGCCATTCGTGGCTAAGGCCTGGAATCGGATCGTGTGCTGCATCACTGACGACGACACGGCAAGTGAGCGCGACGGTCCCTGAGGCAAAGTCATCCTGACGGTGAAGCTTACCGGAAGGATCCACGTAGCGGAGGTACGTGCGGGTGTTGTAGGACACCGCCTGGGCATTAGACGACCATGGAATCGATCGTAACGCTCCTGCACCTATTGCATTTGTATGCCAGACACCCTGCTCGCCGACCCGGCGGCGCAGGGGCATGTCGAACAACCTCACACGTTGATGGTTCTCGCCCACGAGTTCAATCCGGTACCCGAACGTCACGTCACTGACGGCATAACGCGGGAGATTAGGAATGCCTTCGAGGCCTGGATTCCCCTGAATGGCGATGGGCACGCGCACACGGATGTGATGCGTCTCATGCGTTCCTTGATATGTGGTTGCGGGTGTGAGGATGTTGAACGTCGTTGCGGTGGCCGGCATTGACTGCAGTATTGACTCCACGGTTTGAGTCGATCGATCGTGAAACGACGTGAGGCTTTCTGATGACCATGGTGGCGTCAGCAGCGCACGCAACGCCGTCGTCATGGCGCGAAGCTGCAGCAGTCCGCTATGGGACCGGACCCAGCTGAGCGCGGCCGATCGTGCTGAGGCATGGGCAGCGCTCTGCGCGGCCGACATTAGTCCTACACTGTGCACACCTCCTCCCCAGTCAGGAGGAAACTCCGCCTCCCACCAGCCTTCCTGAAAGGAGGCTGTACCGAAGACGGGATCAACCGCACCGCAAGGCCATTGCTCGAAACCAAAGAGCAGGTTCATTGCCTCGTTCTGTGGCGGGTGCGCTGCTGGCATGTCGGACGTCCAGAGCAGCTGCTGATCCCATGCGTCAGCGAACTGGCCAAGGGCATTGATGACTTCACCAAATTGCTGACGAAAGTCTCCTGTCGTCCTGTAATACGGTTCAACCGCACGCAAGACGTTTTCATAGACCAGCGTACCAAACAAGAGCAACGGGAAGTTAAAGCGGCCATCCCACCGGAGGGCATTCAAGACAAGGTTGTCGGGCGGGCGATCGAACAGTGATGCGCCAGCAACCACAGGCCGAAGCACCTGCACCAATCCCGGGGATTTGAAGAACATGGAATCTGAGCCGGCGGACTGCTCTTCCGGCGGCAGCGGTCCGGACTGGTTCTGGGCGAGATAGGTGCCAAGATGAAAACCTGTATAGAGGTGCCATGAGCCATGCCCTGCCATCCAACTAGGCGGAGGCTCACCGGAGAGCATCTGATAGGCGAGCGGATCGAACGGCAGACGATTGGCATCAAACTGCGCACGCCCGACGACGTGATCCTTCAATTGGTGCATGCCGTCCACAAGCGTCTTACGATTCTGCTCGCTGCGTTGCGCCACGAAGTCACGTAGCACCGCAGCACGATTGAGCATGACGCCGTGCACAGACGCCGCGCTATCAAGTTTTGCCGTCAATTGGCCTGCCAGAATTTTGTCCCTGATATTCATGGCCTCACGGCGCAAATCATCGAGCGCCTCCTGCACAGGATCTTCGCCGCCAAGCACTTTCGTAATCACGTCGACGGCAACCGCTACGATGCCGTAGACGGTCGATGCAGCCGCGGCCCAAGCTGCGATGGACTTCACCGTTGCGACCCCTTTCGCAGAAACGCCGATGCTACGGACAAACGTTTCCGGATCTTTGAATTTGACGCCCATGTGTGTGCCTCCGGTGAGAAGCGAAAGACGAGACACTATCTGAGAGTGTCGAAAAAATAAAGTCTCGCTTCGCGCGTCCGATAGCTGTTCAATTTATTTTCTAAAGTGGAGGATCGACAGGAGAATGAACGATACATTCATTATCAACGGAGATTGTGGAAGGCTTGTTCCGGTCAGATCACGCCCCTGTTGGCATACCCCCTCGTTCGCGTTACCTCCTCCTGGTCTACCTCATCCTGAGGACTTTGATATCGTTTCCATAGCACGCACGAATCCCATCATCTGTAACCGGGAGAGAGCATATGAACTGTTCACGCTGCGACGGCTTCATGGTGAGGGAGGACTTCCTGGATTTCGACGGGACGATTGGGCATACCCGGGCCAGTGGGCATCGGTGCATGAATTGTGGGAACGTCCAGGATCCCGTCATCGAGCACCATCGATTGGCCAGAATACAACAGAAACTGGTGTCTCCAAGCCATGCAATCTACAATACGAACAGCGAATTACATCAGGACACGGAAACCGTTATCCGGCTGGCCGCCTGATTCCGGCGTAACGACCAATACGGAAGCGTCCACACCTCTTGCGTGCGCTGAAGGAAGGGCCATGGCCTCGATCTTGATCGTGGATGATGAAGCATCCATTCGGTCGTTGTTGCGCAGGATTCTTGAGGAAGATGGGCATCAGATTCGCGAAGCCGCCAACGGTCACCATTGCCTCACGCTCTATCGTGAAGCACCAGCTGATGTCGTCATTGCGGACATCCTGATGCCGGAGCGTGATGGGCTGGAAGTAACGCTGGCTCTCATGCAAGAATTCCTCGACGCCCGAGTCATTGCCATCACCGGCGCCACCGGAAATCGGAACTACCTGGACATTGCGACATTGTTCGGAGCACGCCGTGTCATTCAGAAACCGTTCACACCCAATGACATTCGTCGAGCGGTTCAATATACCTTGGCTCACTAGCGAAAACTTTCCCCATTTTGCATCATGGCTCAGTCTGATTCTTAACGAGCTGCCGTCACCACACGTAGTTCAGCTCACTGCATGTCTGCGAGAGCCTGTTGCCTATTTCTCCTGTCAGTAGTTAGCCGACCACGAACTGCTCCCTGTCTCAAGTATCGAGTGTGGGGAAGGAAGAGTCGGCGTTGTTCAGCGCGGTTCAGGTTGAGTTGCGTGAATGTGAGCTGAACAAAATGCAGTGTGTATGTGGCTGGGGAGTGACACGAGTCAGTTCGTCCTCATTCAGATGGGAAGGTCCGTCAGGGCCTGGATGACCTGCTCCAGTCGTAGCCGTTCGACTTCCTTCATCCGAAAGAATGCCAAT
>JAHBWR010000053.1 GCA_019636875.1 Nitrospira sp. | reverse complement strand
AAATTGAAGGCCTCGGTTTGTATATTTCTTGGCGATGCTGACAACCAAGCGCAAATTCGCTTCGACCAGTTCCGCCTTTCCACGCTTTACCTTTTCTTCGGCAATATCGAGATGCTTGACCGCATCCTTGATTTCTTCCGCCGGAACAAGGGCCTCCTCCGATTCAAGCTGGCGCACCTTCGCTTTGGCGGCTTGATAGACTCTGCGAATCTCAGTCAAGGCTTCTTCGGAGACTCCTGTCTTCCGTTTGACCGCCAAGAAGTCCTGGCGGCTCCGGCACATCCGTTTCAGCAGCTCAGCCCCTGCCTCTCCAGCCACGCCGATACGCCGCTGACAGCTCACCGCTTCCCGCTCAGCCGCTCTAATCTGCAGGGCCAATTCGCGGACACGCTGCACCATGCGGTCTTTTAACACCCCATGGAGATTCACCGATTCAATCTTATTCACGACTTGCTGGCGGATAGCATCGAACTGTTTTTTGAACTTTTTCTGTTTGACCGGATCGCTACCAAGATTCCGCCCCTTGTCGGCAAGCCCTTTGAGGGCCAGTGAGACCTTACGGACGGAATTCAGCGCATCCAGTGTCTTGACACGCAGTTCCTCATAATCCCGTTCAACCGGTTGCTGATCCTCTTCGAAGTCCTCTTCAGTCTCTTGGATCGGCACGATTTCACGGACATCAATCTTGCCGTTCTTGAGTTGATCCCGGAGCGCCAAGACGAATTCAATGGTCATCGGCATACCGTAGATCACCGAAGCAATATCGTTCTTGCCTTCTTCTATTCTCTTGGCGATTTCAATCTCGCCTTCGCGGCTGAGGAGCGCCACGCTCCCCATTTCCTTGAGGTACAACCGCACCGGATCGTCCGTACGGCTGAGGGCGCCGGGTGTCAGATCGATTGCTTTATCGTTGTCGTCCTCGGAATCAGATTCGACTTCTTCCGCGTCTTCTCCGACTTCCCCATCCGATCGTTTTTGCACCCGTTCCCCATCGGCGGTCTCAACGATTTCGATGTCCATCTCCCCGAACATGGCCATAATGCTACCGAACTGGTCCGAGGACACGACTTCGGCAGGCAAGGTGTTATTCAGCTCGTCGTAGGTCAGAAAGCCTTTTTCCTTCCCCATCGAAATCAGCTTCTTGACCTCACCGAGCAATTCTTGTTTCGACATGACTACTCCTTCACCAGTGAAACGATGGCGGCGGTCGGCATCCCGGCTTTCCGCATCCGTATTGCATTGATCTTCATATTAAGTACGCCTACTTCGTCCGCGCGGCCCTCGCGTTCAGCGGCTTTCATTCGCGTAATAAGCTCCCGCATGGTCTGGTCCGACCGCTTGCAATCTAGACGATCCAGGCAGGCCTTCGCATGCGCCGATTCGTCGTCGAAGTGATCATCGCGGAGTGAGAGGTCAGTCGCGAGGGCGCCACACTCGGGATCATCCATCAATCGATCCAGTAGCGGTTGGACCAAAATACGACCGTCGCGATCCACCTGTTCGAGGGCCAATTCGATAAGCCTGCGACATCCTCCGACTGAAAATTGGTCCGGCTTGAGACGTCGCACATCTGCCGCTGAGAGCATGCCCCGCAGCAGAAGAACGGCGAGGTCTCGTTCCTCGGGTGCTCCCTTAAATAGGGGTTCCATTGGAGTCGTACCCGCAACCACTTGTCGAGGTCTTCCGAAATCCCGCCTATTTTGCTGGGAAAGGATAGGGTACCGCTCGATCAAGCGAGCTTGATTCATTCCGAGCCGCTCGGCCACGATCTTAAGACGCTCTTCGCGCTCGATCGGATGTTCGCCCTTTTGTAAGATACGCAGGATTTCATCGACGCTGCGGATTCGCCCCTCGATCGTCTCAACCTCCGTCGCTTTGAGGCTCTGCTCTAGGGCGAAATCCAACAAACTTGGCGCCTGCTGCTCCAAGCGAGCGAACGCCTCAGGGCCTTCTTTCCGCACATATGTATCCGGGTCCTCTCCCACCGGCAATGTGACAACCTTGATGCCCAGGCCGCTGTTCACAAATAAGTCCAAGCCTCGCAGCGCGGCTCGCACTCCAGCAGGATCGGGGTCGAACAACAACACGACGTTTGACGCAAACCGCCGGAGCGCCTGCACATGGTCCGCCGTGAGGGCAGTTCCCAAGGTCGCCACCGTGTGCGCCAACCCTGCCTGATGCAGCGCAATGGCATCGAAATAGCCCTCCACGACGATGACCGTCTTTGTCTTGGCAATCGCTTCCCTGGCATGATCAAGCGCAAAGAGTGTGTGGCTCTTTTTAAAGAGCACCGTGTCGGATGAGTTCAGGTACTTGGGTGTATCATCGCCCAACACACGACCGCCGAACCCCACTACTCGCTTTCGCAAATCAGTGATCGTGAACATCACCCGGGCACGGAACCGGTCGTAGAATCCCGACTTGTTGGTTCGTGCAATCACCAAACCGGCCGACGCAAGATCGCTCTGTGAAAAGCCTTTCTTGGTGAGCGCCCGTAGCAACCCATCCCATTCGGCTGGTGCTACTCCGATTCCAAATCGGTCGACCATGCGTGATTCAACCCCACGATGAGCGAGGTATTCACGCGCTTGGCGTCCAATTCGCTCGTCGCGCAGGTTCGTTTGAAACCAAGCGGTTGCCGCCTGATTCATGCGCTCTACCGTCTGTGCCATCACCGACTGCGGACTGGAGTAAGAGGCTCTTTCTTCGAGTTCGATCCCGACTGTTTGCCCAAGATCGCGTACCACTTCAGGAAAGCTGGCCCCGGTCAGACGGGAAAGAAATGTAAATACATTGCCGCCTGCGCCACAACCGAAACAGTGAAAAATCTGCTTCGAGGGACTCACCGTAAACGAGGGGGTTTTTTCGTGATGAAAAGGACACAAGCCCTTGAGATTCTGCCCGGCTCTAGTTAAAGAGACGTGTTGGCTCACGATGTCGGCAATGTCCACCCGACCCTTAATGCGTTCGATCGTGTCGTCTGAAATTAAACCCTGACCCACGAGAGTCTCAGCTCCTGGAGTCTCAACTCGTATCACTGAACGAGTCGGTGCTATGTTGTTGGAAGAGTTGACCGTACAGATTACCAGACGAAATAAAAATCTGTCAATCGACGGACTCTGTCATCCGGGAGGCCAGGCCATGTGTCGGCCACCCATTACATGAAAATGAAGATGAAAAACGGTTTGTCCTGCGTCTCGCCCGGTATTTGTCACGACTCGATAGCCGGAGCTCTGTAAACCTTTCAGGGCTGCAACCTTTGTGCAGCTCATCAGCAGCCTCGCAAGCAACGCCTCATCCTCTTGTCCCAAGTCTTGAACGGTTGCGACATGCCGTTTAGGGATCACCAACGTATGGACAGGCGCCTGTGGATTGATGTCGTCAAAGGCGACCGTGTACTCGTCTTCCTGAACGAGCCTTGCTGGAATCTTCTTCTCCACGATCTTACAAAAAAGACAATCGCTCATGGTGACCTCATGAAGCGGTTTTCAAGGCGAACATGTGCCGAGGACATTCGGGATCAAATCGACCATCATCTATAGAATACACGCCAGTATCTGTTATTCAGACCTCAAACCCGACTTCCCAAATCGTCTTCCCAATTCCCCGTAAATAGCTTGCAGCGAAAGGTCGTGATATCCAAGAACCATGAGTGTATGAAAGAACAAATCAGCCACTTCGTAGATGATCTCCTCTTTCTTGCCCCCTTTGGAGGCTAACAAGACTTCTCCGGCCTCCTCCGCTACTTTCTTCAGAATCTTATCGTGCCCCCCCTCGAACAACTTGGAAGTATAGGAACCAGGCTGGGGAGCGGAGCGACGATCGCGAATCGTCCGAAGAACACTTTCAAGAATTCCCCCATGCGCGTCTTCTGAATTCAACGGAACGAGTTGTCCCTCTTCATCCAGCCTGGAGAAGAAGCAGGCTCGTGCTCCGGTATGACAAGTCGGTCCGGCCGGTTGGGCCTTTACAAGGATGGTGTCGCAGTCACAATCAAAGAACAGTTGCTTGACCTGAAGGGTATGACCGGAGGTTTCGCCCTTTTCCCAGAGTGTATTTCGAGACCGACTCCAAAAATGGACTTTTTTCGTGGCAACGGTCTTGGTCAGCGCTTCTTGGTTCATATACCCAAGCATCAAGACCGTGCCGTCGAGCCAATCTTGGATGATCGCTGGCAGAAGACCTTGCCCATCAAACTTGAGCGTGCTGATCGCAGCCTGGTTCACCATGTCACGCAACCCCAGAAAGCACATCTATTCGGACTGGAACACCACGGTCCCGTAAGTACGACTTGGCCTGGGCGATCGTATAGGTCCGAAAATGGAAAATGGATGCGGCCAAGACCGCATCGGCTTTCCCCTTCACAAAACCATCGTAGAGATGCTCCAGAGTTCCGACTCCGCCCGACGCGATCACCGGAATCGACAGAGCCCCCGACACGGTTGCGGTGAGATCCAAGTCATATCCCGTCTGCCTGCCATCCTGGTCCATACTGGTCAACAAGATCTCGCCTGCACCGTACTGCTCCATCCGTGTAGCCCATTCGATGACGTCGATTCCCGTCGCCGTACGTCCGCCATGCGTGAAGACCTCCCAGCGGTCGGCCATTGTGCGTTTGGCATCGATCGCCACGACGATGCATTGTGTGCCGAATCGTTGCGCAGCCTCTTTGACAAATTCGGGGCGTCGGACGGCTGCTGTATTGATGCTCACTTTATCGGCTCCGGCATTCAACAGAGCTCGGATGTCGTCCAGAGTCCCCACCCCCCCGCCGACGGTCACCGGCATGAAGACTCTGGCAGCCGTCCGCTCGACCACATCAATGATCGTTTTCCGGTTTTCATGCGAGGCTGTGATATCGAGAAAACAGAGTTCATCGGCTCCTTCCCGATCATACCCTACCGCCGCCTCCACCGGATCACCGGCATCGCGGAGATTGACGAAGCTGACCCCTTTGACCACACGCCCTTCTTTGACATCCAGGCATGGAATGATCCGTTTAGTGAGCATGATGTGCTTCGGTCGCGTGAGCACCGATCGCGGCAAGAGCCGTTGGATAATCCAATTTACCGTCGTATAACGCTTTCCCGATAATCGCTCCCTCGATATGAGGACCGAGCGATTGCACCGCTCGTAAGTCCTCTAGACTGGTAATCCCTCCGGAAGCAATCACCGGAAATGGCGAACAGTCCACAATGCCCTTGAGGGCCACCAGGTTCGGCCCACTGAGCATCCCGTCTCGCGCAATATCGGTGTAAATCACTGCTCCAATCGCACAACCTGAGAGCTCCTTCAGAAGGTCGATCGCTCTGACCTCCGATACTGACGTCCAGCCTTTGACAGCCACTCGCCCATCCCTGGCATCGAGCCCCAGAAGGATTCGCTTGGGGAACTCTCGACAGGCTTCTTCGAGAAACGTCCGATCCGTGAGGGCGGCAGTGCCAAGTACCACACGTGAGACCCCGGCGTTCAGATACTGCCGAACTGTTCCAAGACTCCTGATCCCCCCACCAACCTGAATCGAGGCGTTGACCGATCTCAGGATGGACTGAATCTGCGGTAAATTCTTGGGCTCTCCGTCGACGGCTCCGTTCAGATCCACGACATGGATCAGACTGGCTCCGCTCTGTTCCCACTGCCGTGCGACCTCCGTCACATCGTCAGCATAGACCGTCTCGGCAGCCATATCGCCCTGACGCAGCCTGACGCAGCGCCCATCCTTTACATCGATAGCAGGAATGACTCGCACGTTATTGCTCTCCTCTTCCGAACGGAAAGTCCTTCAACACTTCGTCAACACCGTATTCTGCCAGTTCCCCCGCTGTCACGAACGCCCATCGTTGCAAAAACCCGATGAGGTCCTCCGTCATGGGGCGCTGCCGTTCATAATATCTCCCGACCCACAGCACTTGCCCGTCCGCTGCGACGACACTGACTTGGAAGCCGACAGAGGCCGGAGGATCGGCTCCTAGTCGACTCCCGACACGTTCCCGATACGCCGAGACAAGCCCCAGCAAGGCGGCATCCACATTCAGTCGCTTGGCGGCTTGAGCAGCGGCTTGTTCCGGTGTCTTTTCTAGTCCCTCACTATTTCCCAACGTGACTCGAGCCGATTCACCAGGAGCTAAGACACGAACGCCTTTCCAATCTTGAAGGCGTCCCCAGAACAACTCTGTTACTTTCTCCGCCGCATAGCCCGGGACCGCCAGAGTCTTCTTTGGCAAGGAGTCCGCTTCGGGCGGAACCCCCATAGAGATGGCGGACCGACGGACACTATCGGGAACCGGAAGAAAGAAATCTTCCTGATCTCGAGCCTGCGGTGTCGCAATCGCTGTAAAGGGGAGGAGAGCCATGGAGCGAATTTGATACTGAGAAAGCTCAGGGGTGGACTTCGTGACAACTTTTGCTCCGCTGCAGCCTGTTGTAATGCTTATCGTTATCACAGCACTAACCGTGAGGATTGTGCGGAAACCCATGCGATGCCCTCTCACTTCCAGGCCCCAAAGTTCTTGATCAATTGCAGCCCGACAGTCTGACTCTTCTCCGGATGGAACTGGCAGGCCACCACATTATCCTTCCAGATGCTGGATGTGAACGGTATGCCGTAGGTGGTCGTCGTCGCCATGATTTGCCCATCCTGAGGATCCACAAAAAATGAGTGGACGAAATACCAATTGGCATCATCGGCAATACCTTCAAACAACGGACACGGCTTTTGGAGGCTCGCTTGATTCCACCCCATGTGGGGAACTTTCAAGACGTGATCTTTCGAAAACGCTCGAACCTTCCCTGGGAAAATGTCGAGCCCTTCATGCCTCCCAAACTCTTCACTTTCCGTAAAGAGCAACTGGAACCCAAGACAAATTCCTAAGAATGGTTTGCCCGATTGAATCGCAGCTTTGATCGGTTCGACCAATCCATACTGCTTCAAGTTCGCCATGCAATCGCCGAACGCCCCGACGCCAGGCAACACCACATGGCTGGCATTCCTGATCGATGCGGCATCGCGCGTGACGATGGCCTGGTGCCCGACGGCCTCAAAGGCCTTGGAGACACTGCGCAAGTTGCCCATTCCATAATCAATGATGGCAATCATACAGCCGTCCGCACTGAGGAAGTCGTAACAATACCGCAACTGGTAGCTTCCTGCCACTAGCAATCTTCACGGCGTCGGTCATGGCCTTTCGATTGACAGGATCAGACCGAACCAGTAGCCTGACCCAATCAAAGCACGATCGGCAGCTATGAACGACTCATCATTGACCGCATACATCAAAAAGACTGTTCCGAGCCTCATTGCCTTATATCGATTTGGCTCAGCGCAACGTGGTGCCGTTCGACCTGATAGCGATATTGATCTCGCCATTCTCACGCAAGAAGCCTTGCCAGAACTCCGGCGGTTTGAATTAGCCCAGGATCTAGCTATCCAATTGCATCGTGACGTCGACCTTATTGACCTTCGTTCCGCGTCAACGGTCATGCGAATGCAGATCCTCTCCACCGGCACCTGTTTAGCCGGTCAGGATGAGCAAGCCCGTCGAGAGTTTGAAATGTACGCCTACTCGGACTATGCCAGGCTCAATGAAGAACGCAGAGAGATCTTGAAGGGTATTAGAAAGCGCGGGCTGGTGTATGGCTGACGACGTAATCGTGAACAAAGCCGCCAGCATCGAGCGTTGCCTTCAGCGCATCCAAGAGGAATATGCGGGAGACAAACAGAACCTTGTCGCCAATCAGACGAAACAGGACGCCATCATCCTCAATCTTCAGCGTGCCTGTGAAACGGCTATCGATCTTGCCATGTACGCGGTCAGCCAACGGAAGCTCGGGGTGCCACAAGACAGCCGCGATGCCTTCTCTCTACTGCAAGCTGGTGGAATTCTTCCAGCCGACCTGGTTCAGCGCATGCAGCGGATGGTGGGGTTCCGCAACGTGGCCATTCACGAATATACTCGTCTGAACCTTGAAGTCGTTCATGCCATCATCACCAACCAGCTGGACGATTTCCGCACATTCTCTGCGACGATTGTGAAAGCTTGCGCCTAGCGTCGGCCAGATCGTGATTGCAAGGCCTAATACACCCCCCTCAAATGATGACATTCAATCAAGGGTTAGCGGAGCTGTTGAAAGAACCCGGGAAACCTTACAACATCCCCTTTGTCGAAAGGACCTTCCCGGCCAACCTCTCTTCCAGCATTGTCGCTTGATCCAACGCCTTGGCGAGTGCCTTGAAGATGGCTTCCATAATGTGGTGAGGATTGCGTCCATAGAGAAGGTTCACGTGCAGATTCAGGCCTCCGTGGGTCACAAAAGCCTGGAAGAAGTCTTCGAACAGACCGAGATCGAACGCTTTAATCTTTCGATCCGGCAAGGCAACATTGTAGACCAGAAAGGGGCGCCCGCTGAGATCAACAGTGACCTGCGCAAGCGTTTCATCCAGCGGGGCGGAGGCAAACCCAAATCGCTTGATGCCGGCTTTTTCACCCAAGGCCTGATGCAGCGCTTTGCCCATCACGATCCCGACATCCTCCACCGTGTGATGCTCGTCGATGTCGAGGTCACCTTTAGCCGCCACAGTCAGGTCAAAAAACCCATGCTTCGCGAGAAGCTCCAGCATATGGTCAAAGAACCGGATGCCCGTGTCGATCTTCCCTTGTCCCTTACCGTCCAAGGTCCATTCGACCCGGATATTGGTCTCTTTCGTAACTCGGTGAATATTCCCCTGTCGTGGGACAGACCCGTTCTTCCTCATGAGAACCTGCTCTGGGCGGACTTGGCATGCGCGTCAAACCCTTCGATTTGCGCGAGGCGAACCAGCGGGTCTTTCACCTTAGCCAACTCCTGTTTCGTGTAGTGCACGATGTTGCTGACTTTTACATAGTCATTCACCGACAGCGGCGAAAAGAACCGAGCAGTTCCTCCCGTGGGCAAGACATGATTCGGCCCCGCGATATAATCGGCGACTGACGGCGGCGTATAGCGGCCCAAAAACAGGGCTCCGGCGTGACGAATCTTTTCCAAATAATCGAAGGGGTTGTCCACCGAGAGCGTGAGATGTTCTGCCGCGATTTCATTGGCCACCGCGATCGCTTCATCCAGCGTAGGGACGACAAATGCTATGGCATGACGGACGATCGATTTCGACGCGATCTTTTCTCTTTGGAGTCCCTTCAACTGACTCTCGATCAGCTTGGAAACATCCTTCGCCAAACGTTCAGAGGTCGTCACTAGGAATACTTGGGCGTCTTCGTCATGTTCGGCTTCGCAGAGCAGGTCTGCGGCCACATGGGCCGGTTTAGCCTCATCGTCCGCGATCACCAGCAATTCACTGGGACCGGCAACCATATCGATGCCGACAGTGCCGTACAGCAATCGTTTTGCCGTCGCTACATAGATATTGCCTGGCCCCACGATCTTATCGACGCGATCGATCGTCTTTGTGCCATAGGCGAGTGCCGCCACGGCTTGAACGCCGCCGATACGATAGATCTCCGTAACACCGGCAATATCAGCCGCAACGAGTAGATAGGGGTTGATTCCATCCTTCTGAGGTGGCGTGACCATCACGATTCGTGAAACACCCGCCACCTTGGCAGGAATCGCACACATCAGCACGGATGAGGGGTAGACGGCTTTCCCCCCGGGGACATAGACCCCTACCGCGTCGACAGGTCCCACCACCTGCCCCAACGTGACATCTCCGTCCTGATACATCCAAGTTTTGGTCCGTTGCCGCTCATGAAACGACGTAATCCGTTGAGCGGCGAGTCGCAGCGCATCACCTTCGTCTTTTCTGATATGAAAATAGGCGTTCTTGATCTCTTCGGCCGTCACGCGCACGGTTTCAGGTTTGAGCGCGATCTTGTCGAACTGCTTGGTGTAGCGCAGAACCGCTTTATCGCCCCCACGCTCCACGGCCTGCAGGATCGTCCGCACGGTTTTTTCCACCGCAGCCCCGGTTGTGCGCCCTCGAAGCGCAGCCTTTTTTAAGGATGGGAGAAAGCTGCGATCTGCTTGCGTGATCACTTTCATCAACGAGCGACTTTCTTCTTGCGGCTCCCGGCCGTCAGCGGACGGCCATTGCCGGATTCAATACCTTGACTCCTCACCGCACTTCGAAGCTTCCGAATCAAGGCCATCAGCGGTTCCTGCTTGAGGCGAAAGCTCGCCCGGTTGACGATGAATCTTGCCGATGACTGTGCAATCACTTCGACTTCGACCAGATCATGGGCCTTGAGCGTGCTGCCGGTTTCAACCAAATCCACAATTCGATCTGCCAGTCCCACGACCGGCGCCAACTCGATCGAGCCGTAGAGTTTGATAATCTCGACCGGAATGCCGCGCGTATTAAAGTACCGTTCAGTGATCCGAGGGTATTTTGTCGCGATCCGGAGCTTAGAGGACAGACGATCATTTGAGTCCTCTCCCTGGCGCGCAGCGACCGAGATTCTACACGCTCCGAACCCTAAATCCAATGGTTCGTATACATCACTTTCCTGCTCCATTAAGACGTCTTTCCCGACGATGCCGGCATCTGCCCCGCCATACTCTACATAGGTCGGGACATCGCTGGGGCGAACGATAAGGAAGGTCATCTCATTCTCACGACTGACGAAGATCAACCGTCGGCTCTCCCCCGAGAGTCCGGTAATTCTATAGCCGGCACGCCGAAACAGATCGAGTGCGGCGTCGATGAGCTTTCCCTTTGAGAGCGCGATCGTCAACATGGGATGGTTCTAATGAACGGCTCCGGCCGGTTGACGCTGAATTGAGGCCCCTAGAGCCCCGAGTTTTTCCTCAATCCGCTCATAGCCTCGATCAAGATGATAGACACGCTGGACTTGCGTGGCCCCCTCTGCCGCCAACCCCGCCACGATCAGGCCAGCGCTCGCGCGTAGATCGGAGGCCATGACCGGAGCCCCAGTGAGCTTCTTACAGCCAGTCACCACAAGCCGATTGCCTTCCACGCGGATATGGGCTCCCATCCGGCGTAATTCCTCTACATGCATGAACCGACTTTCAAAAACTGTTTCGGTGACCACGCTGGTGCCTTCGGCGAGACTCATCAAGGCAGCCATCTGGGCTTGCATGTCGGTTGGAAATCCAGGGAACGGCAAGGTCCGTACGTCCGTCCCTCGCAAGCCATTGGGCATGGTAAGGCGTACCGTGTCTTTCTCTTCCTGAATCTCGGCACCCGCCTCGCGCATTTTCATCAGGACCGCTTCAAGGTGGCCCGGTCGGCAGTGAGTTACCGTCACATCTCCCCGCGTGATCGCAGCCGCCGCCAGATAAGTACCTGCCTCGATGCGATCCGGGATCACTTCGTGGTCTCCGCCATGCAGTTCTCGCACCCCCTCAACCGTAATGACATCCGTTCCTGCCCCATGAATTCTGGCACCACGCTTGATGAGGAAATCGGCCAGGTCCAGGATCTCCGGCTCTTTGGCCGCATTTTCCAGCACCGTCGTCCCCTCGGCAAGTGAGGCGGCCATCATGAGATTTTCTGTCCCGGTGACGGTTGGCGTGTCACAGTAAATGCGTCCGCCTCTGAGCCTGGTGGCCTTGGCTGTGATATAGCCATGGTCTATGGAGATATCGGCTCCCAGCTTGGCCAACCCGGCCAGATGAAGATTGACGGGCCGGGAGCCGATCGCACAACCGCCGGGAAGAGAAACCTTGGCTTCACCCCAGCGGGCCAGCAATGGCCCCAGCACTAATACAGATGCCCGCATGGTCTTGACCAGATCGTAGGGGGCTTCGGTACATTCAATCATGCCGGTTTGGATGACCGCGCGATTGGCCTCATGCGACACCTTGGCTCCCAGAATGCCCAGAAGCTTTCCCATCGTTAAGACATCAACAACCCGTGGAACATTCGTAATGACACATTCCCCACTCCCGAGAATAGTCGAGGCGAGGATGGGGAGCGCCGAGTTCTTGGCACCGCTGATACGGACTTCTCCGCACAATCGCTTGCCGCCCTTGATAAGGATCTCATCCATGTCTGGATACCGAACCGGCACGCCGGGCGATCATGACACGTTCGATACCGGCCTCGTCTTTAACAGTTTGCAGGCCTGTGTAGCCGCCGACTTGACCGGCTGCCTGTTGCACGAGTGGAAGCTGACCTTGCCCCATTTCCATCACCAGCAGCCCTTCAGGCGCCAAGAACTCCTTGCCGTCACGGAACAACCGTTCATGGAACTCAGTCCCCTTCTGCCCGGCAACCAAGGCCAAGCGCGGTTCAAATTTTCGCACCTCCGGCTGGAGTTGATCCCATTCCCCTTCAGCAATATAGGGAGGATTCGAGACAATGACATCAACCGTTCCAATGAAGTTTCGATCACGCAGAGGATCTAAAAGATCTCCCTTGAGCCACTCGATTTTTTCTCCCACTCCATGTTTTATGGCATTGCTTTTTGCGGTCTCCAATGCGTCGGCAGAGCAGTCTACTGCGAGAATTCGAATACCCTCGAGGATGGTAGCAAGTGTCACGGCGATGCACCCGGACCCAGTTCCTACATCGACCACCGTCGCACCTGCTGCCGGCCCCCCCTCCTTGAGAACCGCATGGACCAAGAGTTCTGTCTCCGGTCGAGGGATTAGCACGGAGGCGTTCACACCAAAGTCGAGTCCGCAAAACTCCTGGGTCCCCAAAATGTACTGCAGCGGCTCTCGCGCCAACCGCCTCGATACCAGCGTTTTCGCACGTCCAAGTTGTTCAACGCTCACTGGTTGCTCCATTCGGCTGGCTAACACATGGTGCTCCATCTCAAGAGCAGCAGCCAACAGCCACCAGGCCTCTTGAGCCACGTTCTCCGTTCCAGCCGCATCCAAGGACCGGCGTGCCCACGCGACAAGTTCACCGACGGTTTTTGGATCGTCCAGGATGGCGGTCATCAGTGGCTACACCTTTGCCGTTTCTGCCTGCTGCTGTTGAGCTTTCAAAGCCTGGACGATTTCATCCAGGTCACCTTCCATGACCAATTCAAGCTTGTGGAGGGTCAGGCCGACGCGGTGATCCGTCACCCGGTTTTGCGGAAAATTATAGGTCCGAATTTTCTCGCTCCGCTCCCCACTCCCCACCTGGGACTTCCGGTTCTGAGCAATCTCTGCCTCTTGCTTTTCCCGTTCGGCCTCGACAATCCTGGCACGCAAGGTCCGCATGGCTTTCGTGCGGTTCTTCAATTGAGACCGCTCATCTTGACAGGTCACCACCACACCAGTCGGAAGATGCGTGATACGAACGGCCGAATAGGTGGTATTCACGCTCTGCCCGCCGGCGCCGGACGAGCAAAAGGTGTCGATCCGTAAGTCTTTTGAATCGATATGGACATCCACTTCGTCGACTTCCGGCATGACCGCCACCGTGACTGTAGAGGTATGAACGCGACCACTGGCTTCCGTAACAGGAACCCGCTGGACTCGATGCACACCCGCCTCGTACTTAAAATGACCGTAGGCGCCCTTGCCCTCAATTAATGCGACGATGTTCTTATAACCCCCAATGCCCGTTTCGGACGCTTCCACTGTGTCGATCTTAAGCCCTTTTTTTTCCGCGTACTTCCCGTACAACCGAAAGAGTTCTCCGGCAAACAGCCCTGCTTCGTCCCCCCCGGTCCCGGCTCGGATTTCGAGCACCAAGCTTTTCTCATCTCGCGGGTCTTTGGGGATCAAGAATTCTCTGACACGCTCCTCGACTTCCGCTTGTCGCCGCTCCAAGTCGCGCTCTTCTTCTGCCGCTAACTTGTGCAGCTCACTCCCGGCTGAGGGGTCGGCGAGAATTTGCCTTGTCTCCTGCAGCTGTTTCACATAATCGTCATACTGTTCAAACAATTTCGCAGCCGGTTCCAGGTCGATGCGCTCCTTACTCAGCTTGTGTAACAAGCTCGGTTGGCTGATGACGGACGGATCCATGAGCTGATCGGTCAACTCATGAAACCTAGAGGTGAGACTCTCCCACTTTTTCAGCAACACGACTTCCACGCGGTCACCTTTCACCTCGGGAACGGTCATAAAAAAAGAGACCCTGCTTCAAACACGAAGCAGGGTCTCTTCTAGGCCCTTGCGGTGCGCTACTTGCCCTTCTTCGCGTACTTCTTTTTAAACCGTTCGACACGCCCCTCCGTGTCGACGATCTTCTGGGTCCCAGTAAAAAATGGATGACAATTCGAGCAGATATCCACGCTGATATTGCCGATGGTCGTCCGAGTCTTGAATGAATTCCCGCACGCGCAATGAATGGTGGCTTCCCGGTAGACTGGATGTATCCCCTTCTGCATACCTACGACTCCTTGCCGAATAGAATGAGAATCGACTTCGCCCTCTCCCTCAGGGGCGACACTTTATCTGAAGGGCACATGAGATACAAGCGCCCCTACCGATTCATCGATTGCAGAAACTCTTGATTGTTCTTGGTGCCGCTGATCTTATCCATAAGGAACTCCATCGCCTCCATGGTGCCCAAGGGGCTGAGGACCTTGCGGAGGATCCACATTTTGTTAAGCCGATCCTTATCCACCAGCAATTCTTCTTTTCTCGTCCCGGACTGGCTGATATCGATGGCCGGGAAGAGACGCTTATCTGCGAGACGGCGATCCAGGTGAACCTCCATATTCCCGGTTCCCTTGAATTCTTCGAAAATCACATCGTCCATTCGACTCCCGGTATCCACCAATGCGGTCGCCATAATGGTCAAGCTTCCACCATTTTCAATATTTCGAGCCGCGCCGAAGAAGCGCTTCGGCCGCTGCAAGGCATTGGAATCAAGCCCCCCCGAGAGCACCTTCCCGCTTGGTGGTGCAATGGTGTTGTAGGCGCGAGCCAAGCGAGTAATGCTGTCCAGCAGGATGACGACGTCCTTCTTGTGTTCGACGAGCCGCTTGGCCTTCTCAAGTACCATTTCAGCGACCTGGGCATGTCGTTGAGCCGGCTCATCAAAGGTGGAACTGATCACCTCTGCCTTCACCTGTCGCTGCCAATCAGTAACTTCCTCCGGACGTTCATCAATGAGCAACACGATCAGCGTCACCTCTTGATGGTTTTTCAGAATAGCTCGAGCAATCGCTTGCAACAGCATCGTTTTCCCGGTACGAGGAGCTGCGACGATCAACCCCCGTTGGCCTTTGCCGATCGGCGTGGTCAAGTCCATCACACGGGTGCAATATTCCTCGCGGTCAAACTCCAGATTAAGCCGCTCTTCGGGATACAACGGAGTGAGGTTGTCGAATAGAATCTTGTCTCGAGCCACTTCGGGATCTTCATAATTAACCTTTTCCACCTTGAGGAGCGCAAAATATCGTTCACTTTCCTTAGGAGGCCGAATTTGGCCAGACACGATGTCGCCGGTGCGGAGGTTAAATCGCCGAATCTGTGAGGGAGAGATGTAGATGTCGTCCGGACCCGGCAGATAATTGGAGTCCGGCGCGCGAAGGAAGCCGAATCCGTCAGGAAGAGTTTCAAGCACGCCCTCCCCATACACCGATCCGTTTTTCTCGGTCTGTGCCTGGAGGATCGCAAAGATGAGCTCTTGCTTACGTAAATTGGCGGCACCTTCTATTTTCAGCTCCCGAGCCACATCATTCAGATCGGCAATGGATTTCTGCTTCAATTCTGCGAGATGCATTACTTCCCCCTTAGCTACTGACATACGACTCCTCTCGAGCTTTAGCTCGGCTTCCGTTTAAAGTAATTCGCTCAGACTGAGTGACCATTGCAAAACGTGATTTTATCTTGGTGATGAGCTTAGGTCTTGCGTCCGCTTGGTTGGAAAAGCTTATGGAAGTTCGCTATTTGTTTGAATATGTAGAAAAATGATGCTGTCTCTAGCTCTTGCGATGTCTACGGCCTCAGGAAAGCCTTTGGATGGCTAACTAAATTCAACCTCATTCTCACTGCTACCAGATTTGGGCCGAGAGTAGATTCCGAAGTTGAATTCTTCAGATGGAGAGAATCAGCTTGCCCTAAGAGCCCATCTAACGCTGGTGTGATGATACCCAGGGACTATCTGATTGTCAACTGGCAACTTGATTTTAACGTGATCCCATCAGAGCATGTGATGAATTTCGATGTCACCACGTGTTGTTCCGCGAAGCTGAAATGTGTTAGACAACGGGCAAGTATCAGTGATACCCCAATGGCACGCGACGAAAACGAA
This sequence comes from Nitrospira sp., assembly GCA_019636875.1. Classification (GTDB taxonomy): domain Bacteria; phylum Nitrospirota; class Nitrospiria; order Nitrospirales; family Nitrospiraceae; genus Nitrospira_D. The sequence goes on along the minus strand of JAHBWR010000053.1, from coordinate 6,723 downwards.
ACCAGTCCAGACCGCGTCTTCTCCCTGTTCGAAGCTAACCAGCTCATCCCACAGCTGCAGTCTCACTTGTCGACAGTCCAGAGATGTAAGGCCATACTGATAAACACGCGAGAGGAAGTAGGTAAGGCTGCCGCGAATGCCCCCCTAGGAGGTGGGACAGCGGTTGGTGCACGTTATGTGAAAAGCCTCCAAGACATTAGCACCAACCTTCACGCGATCCATGAGCTAGGCGTCGTTGTGAAGGATATTGACCTTGGGCTGTGTGATTTTCCCCATGTTCGCAATGGCCGCGTCGTATACCTCTGCTGGAAACTGGGCGAGAGCGAAGTTCGCTGGTGGCACGAAGTCACGACTGGCTATAAAGATCGTTGCCCGATCGAAGAGGAGCCTACGTAGTCACGTTTATTGCTATGGGCAATCTGAACACATAACCACGCAACCTGATTAACACCATCAAAAACATGAAGTTTGTTATCATCGGCTATGACGGTCCGGAAGGGGAAGCCAAGAGAAAGATTCATCGCTCGGCTCATTTACGTAATCTTGAGCCACTAGATAGGCAGGGACGAGTCGTCCTTGCCGGCCCGCTGACCGACAAGGCTGGAAGTTTGCTGGTGCTGGAGTTCGAAACGCAGGAAGAAGCAGAAGAGTTCGCCCGCCATGATCCATACACGGTTCATGGCGTCTTCGAGCGAACGGAAGTCCACCCATTTATGCAAGTTTTCCCAAAAGCTCCGTAACCCCCTGACGCCTCTCTATCCCAGCATCAGAAGGCTTCTCCAGTTACCTGCCTTTCCCAACATTGTCCAACCCGCAACCGAGCGGTATAGTTTAGCCATGAACCTGAGGCCTGTTTTGCTAGGCATCTTAGTCGGCTTTCCTACCTTACCCCTTGGAATTGCTTCTCCCGTCAACGCCTCTCAAACCACGGTCGTTGCCGAGGGGAGCTATGTGATGGGGGATGGTGACACACTGGCCATCGCCGAAGAACGGGTACTCCAACGAGCACAACGGAGAGCTGTTGAGGAGGCCGGACTATACATCGAATCAACTTTCCACGATCTAGAACGATCCGAACTGGGCACGAGCACCCAAACAAGTTCACTGGAGATACGAACCATTGCAGCCGCCATCACCAGAACAGAAATCTTAGAAGCACGCCGTTCCTTTTTAGAGGATCGACCGAGTTTCTATGTCCGCATTCGCGCAGTTGTCGATCTTGACCATCTCCAGGTTGCCATCCAGAGATGGCAAGCCGAGCAACGACTGGCCGATCACTTTCGCCGTCTCCAAAAGGAAAATGCGGAGCTCAAGAATCAACTTGATGAGCTGAGGTCCCGTCGACCTGGCGTACGAACACTGTACATTGAGCCGGTCAGTCGCGCGCATAGTGCGCGCGAACAAGCTCGGCAGTTAGTCCAAAAAGCGCTGTCAACCCACCACCTTCCCAAGAAACTCGACTTGGTCTCACAGGCGGCTGTGCTCGATCCCCATTCTATCGAACCTCTGATCATGCGCGGGCAGACCAACCTCAGACTCGCATCCGCCGCATACTCGACTCGATCCAGGCCCAGCGAATACTCCGAATATGTTGATAATGCACGAATGGATTTCGACCGCGCCCTCCTCATGGATCCCCACAATACCTGGGTGCTTCTTGGGCAGGGCGACGTGAACACCTGGCTCGACCGTTCCGAACAAGCAGCTCGGTTTTTCGAACAAGCCCTAGAAATCAATCCTTTCTTCGACCTCGCCCGCCACCGCCTCATTACCCTCTACACCGCTGAGGCCCGCAAGCTCATCAAGCTGAAACAGTGGGACTCTGCCCTTACAGCCTTGACAAAGTGCCTGCCGCCCTCGATCTCGGACAGTTGGCTGTCTTACCAGAAGGAAGCCTATTTTTTGAGAAGCGAGATCTATACGACACTGAAGCAACCGTTGCTGGCGATCGACGATCTCAGCACGATCCTGCGAGCCGACCCGGCGGACAGACCTACGCTCCTGGCTCGAGCTAAACTGTACCAAGACCAACTCCAGGGACGATTGGCAAAAGACGATTACGAACATGCTTGCATACTCGGTTCGGCAGAGGCCTGCGAGCAACTGCCTTGATCTGTTTTTCACAACGATCCATCGACTCGTTTTCAATTTTTTGCCGGCCGTTACGGTACGCAATCCTTCGCCAGAGATACAGACAGTGATTTGACAATCCAAAAGTGCGATACCTATAATGCGGAGGGCTTTGTTAACCAGACCTCACCTGCATGACAACCTAAGGGTAGGGGCAAAGGACCTAAGCTCTCCGCAAAATCTTGGCCCGAAAGCTCCTCAATGTGGGCCTTCTGAGGTGTTGCGGAACAACAGGGAAACACCTTAAAGTGCTGAGAACGATTGTGTTTTCATTAACCTCAATTTTCTCGGAGTGTAGGATACTGTGATGAGTGACTATCGCGTGCTGCCAGGACCAGAACACTTTCTCCCACCAGCCGCCGCAAGCATGGGGATTCGGTTGCCGAATCCGGGGGAAGCACACATTAACGGCGTGATTGCGTCAGAGGAAAAGGCCTATGAGGAAGCGGCCCGTCAGTTCTTGATGGCCAAGGTTCCGACCATCTTCCCTGGTCCGCTCGTACTCTGGGCATGGAATGAGAAGGCGGCAAAGAAAGCGACGGCCGTCCGGCATCTTTTCAACACCCTAAAGGAATGTGCTCAGGCTGGTCAGAAGCCGATGCTGATTCCGATGCCTGACTACCGACCCAAATATCCGAAAATCAATCCGGAAGTAGAGATCAATCCGAATCACCCCAATTTGACCATCTGGCATAACAAGATCGACTGCTGCATGTTTATCGGTGTGCATTGTCACCAAGCCAATCTCTCGCTTAAGATTATTCGCGGAGGAACATCCTGCTATACTATCGCGATGTGTGCACAGGCCGGTCACGAAGACGCCATGCTGTCATTCCGTGACGCATCTGTCGAGAAGATCATGCGATTGGCCGAAACTGTTAAGCGATTGAAGGGGACGGTCCAACTGCGGTCGTCGACGGCTAAGAGTGGGGCTTCGAACTAGTACGTTCGCTTCCCACATGTTTGAAAGGAGGCTGGTCCATGGCTGAAACTAAATCCATCATTGGAACACAAAATAAAAAAGGTCAAACGTACACTGATGCCTGGAAGTTGCTGAATGAAGCCCCCAGAACCCCGTCCTTTTTCACCGGGTCTGAGGTCATCAAGGAGGCGATCCGCCGGGCCAGTTGCGACGTCATGATCGCGTATCCGATCACGCCCCAGAGCGAAGCGGCCGCATTGATCGGCGAATTGTTTGCCGAAGGCTATGTTGGTGACTATTTCCGTGGTGAAAGCGAATTCGCCGTCATGTCGCAATGTGCCGGTGCTGCCTTCGGAGGAGCACGTGTCTTCACCACGACGGCCGGGCCAGGCACGATGCGCGCCATGGAAAACTTCCCGATGTGGGCAGGCTCTAGGCTCCCGATTCAGATGATCGTGACCTGCCGGGGTATCAACTCACCCCTGTCGATTCAGCCTGACACATTGGAAATCGCCTATTTGCTGAACACCGGGATGTTGGTGTGGCATGCGGAAACCGCGCAGGACTTTTTTGACTGGATTCTTAAAGGGTACATGGTATCAGAAGAGCCTGATGTACACCTCCCACTCGCTCTCTGCTGTGATGGTTTTTTCGTTACACACACAAAAGACGTCGTAAACCTGACACCAGCCGATATGTGTTTACCGCCGTATGACCCCTATCGGTCACCCGTTCCTTGCATGGATATGGAATGCCCACCAGTCCGTATGATGCGAGACCCCTTCGTGATGAAGAGCAACTACATCAGTTATGCGACCCATGCCAGCTGGCAACAGGAAATCTGGGCTGCGGTGGAACGTTCACGGAAGCATTCAATCCATTGGCTGAACGGCCTCATCGATGCCGAGAACACCGACACGGATATCATGATTGTGGCGTCCGGGACGGCTGTCTCTCAAGGTCGTGAAGCAATCCGCATGCTGGAGGATGAAGGCGTCCGTTGCGGCCTCGTGAAGGTGAAAACTCTGCGCCCTTGGCCGGAAGAAGAAATTCGAGAAGCCACCAAAAACGCAAAGCATATCTTCGTACCAGAGTTCAATGTCACCGGATGGTTGGCCAAGGAAATCAAAGCCACCATTCCCAATCACCACCGCGTCCATGCTGGTCCGCATGTTTGTGGTGGCATGACGATGCCCCCGGAGATCATCGTTAATGAGATTAAGACGGCCTTGGGCATGAAGAAATCTTTCGTCATGGCCGGCCGAGGAAGCTGAGCCGAACTTACTTCCAACCCGTTCGCTCACTGGCTGAGCGAATTTGAGGAGGCAATATATGAGCAAAGAGCGTATTCAAATATCTGAAGATCTATACGATATCATGCCATCCGACTATCAGGATCTTGTGAAGAGCTCCACGTATGGCAAGGAAGATCGCGGCTGGAAAGACATTGGAACTTCGAAAGAGCTCATCGAGCAACACTCGCTTTGTGCGGGTTGTCCGGAGTCTATGGCCTTCCGCTACATTCTCGCTTCACTTCCAAATCCGGAAGACACGGTTATGGTCGGCTCAACTGGTTGCACCAGCTTGGTGTTCCCAATGGTCGCCGTCCACAACATCCATTCGCTATTCGGCAACCAGAACGCGGTCGCATCAGGTCTCAAGCGTGCTCTTAGCGTTAGATTCCCGGACCGTGTGAAGGACGTTGTCGTGCTCGCTGGGGACGGTGCAACCGTCGATATCGGACTCGACATGACACTCCAGGCATGGTTCCGGCAGGAAAAATTCACCACGATCTGCTTCGATAATGAGCTCTATGCCAACACCGGTGGCCAGGAAAGTGGGCTCATGCAGAAGGGGTTTGTCGCTAAGATGGCCCCGGTCGGCAAGTTGTTCGACAAGGTTCGGCTGCCTGAAATTGCCCGCGAGTCCGGCTGCCACTATGTTGTGAACTGCACGGTCAGCAAACCATCTTTGGTCGAAAAGGTCATCCGAAACGCGGTCCATATCGCCCGTGAAATCGGTCCGACCTATTTGCAGTTGTACACGCCCTGCATCTTGGAAATCGGCAAGAACAGCATGGAAGGGCTGCAGGAAATGCGCGATTCTGAAAAGCCGGCTGAACGGTTTGCTTACAAGGAATACGTCAGCGAGCCAGCCAAGCAGTTGTTGGCCGAATTGGCCGCCAAGGACAAGGAACGGAAAGCTGCCGCCAAGCAACTGGCAGGCCAAGCATCAGCATAGGTAGACCGGAGGCTCGACATGATTAAAAGACGATTGAATATCCGGATGTCAGGCTTGGGCGGACAGGGCGCGGTCACTGCCGCGCACGTCTTGGCCATGGCTGCCAACCGTGACGGCAAGTTTTCTATCTCCAACCCATTCTTTGGGGCGGAGAAACGTATGGCACCGGCTGAAAGCTATTGCCGTATCGGTATCGAACGAATCTACGACCGAGGCGAATTAGTATTTCCCGATGTCATTCAAGTCTTTCATCCTCAAGTCATCACAATGGGGAAGAGTTACACCATGCCGTTTTACTCCGGCGTGAAGGAAGGTGGGGTCGTCATTATCAACTCTGCCCAACCCCTACTGTCCGACGAGGACGTGGAACGGCTCAAGGACCTGAATGTCGCCGTGTTTTACATCGCGGGTACCGAGTTGGCTATCGAAGTGGCTGGGACTGAGCTATCGACAAATATGGCGATGATCGGCTCCGTGTCAGGCATCACCAAATGCGTTTCGATGGATGCTCTCGATGGGGCACTTCAAGAACGCTTTGGGAAGAAGTTCGTGGCTTCCGGTGGAACGGCATCTCTCGACGAGGCTATCAAGAAGAAGTTTGCTAAGAAGGAAATGCTGTTAGCCAAGAACTTGGCCACTGTGAAAGCTGCGTATGAAATTGCCAGCGAATGGGCCGACAAGAACAACGTTGAACTGCGAGTCGGAAATCCAGCTGTCGCTGCTTAAGAGAAGGAATTACGTTACATGTATAATGTTGCGCAAGTCATCGATGAAAAGTGCACCGCTAAGAAGGGGTGCCGTCTCTGCATCATGTATTGCCCGGAGGCGAACTGTCTGGACTTGAACACCAGCAAGATGGTAGCGGAAGTCACGATCGATCGCTGCAAAGGCTGTGAGCTCTGTGTGATCGTCTGCGACGCAGCGAAACACTTTGCCATCACCATGCAGGCTGTCAGCGCTACAGGACAACTAATGACCAAGAAGGGTGAATCGGCTGCGCTTGGTCAGGCTTATCAGGGCTAGCCAGTCATACTGCAAGTTGAAAAGCCCCATAGCGCCATCGCTATGGGGCTTTTTATTGCACCTATTGGAGCTGCGAAATGGACAGTGAAGATAACACCCTCGACGCATTATTGGCTGATATTGCCCGCTTGATCAACCAATACCCCATCGCCATCGAACGACAAGCGGGGTTCATCCACGCCACGGGCAAGGACCCTGAACTTGCAGAAAAACTCATGAAAGCTGCCGACACGATGCGGGACAGTGGAAACCTGTATTTGACCTGGGCGAAACATTACGCCTCAATGGCAAAAGGCAACACAGACGCCACTTCAGACGAGGATGAAACGGACGACTTCGATATTTAAAAACTTCCCTATTCCATAACAAGTTTTGCTAAAATAACCTCCTCTTCGGATAAACTTTTG
>JAHBWR010000052.1 GCA_019636875.1 Nitrospira sp. | reverse complement strand
TGCCCACGATAGACGAGCCGACGGTCACGATCGAAGAGATAAAAGTCTGGGGTGCAGGCGGCACGATAGGCTTTCGCGACTTCCTGTGTCTCGTCATGACAGAATGGAAATGTGAACCCTAAACGTTGGGCCATTTCTTTCAATTTCGGTGGGGCATCATCTGGATATCCAACTGGGTCGTTACTGCTGATGGCGAGAATTCCCAAGCCTGTACCCAGATAGTCGTGCCCGATCTTAGCTAGCTCTTGCTCGACATGGACGACATAGGGACAGTGTCGACAGATAAACATGATGAGGAGCGCTGTCTTGTTTGAAAATGAGCGGAGTGAATAGGGCTGACCGCTCACCACATCGCACAGTTCAAACGCAGGAGCCGGAGTGCCGAGGGGGAGCATGATTGATTCCATTGCCATGATGGTCGTGGGTCGATGATTGAACAAGATGAGAGTGGTGAACTAAACGGTGCCGTTTTGCCTACTCGGATGATGGCGCTCCCCCTTCCCACAGCTTAACCGTCCGATCCCAGGAGGCGCTGGCGAGGCGTTTGCCGTCCGGAGAAAAGGCGACGCAACGCACGCCGCCGCTATGGCCCTTGAGCGTGCGGAAGTTTCGTCCGGTGGACAGATCCCAAAACTTGATCGTCTGGTCATCACTCGCGCTGACTAAGACTTTGCCGTCCGGGGAGACGGCGAGACTGCGGACCCAGCCCTTGTGGCCGGTAAGGGATTTTTTCTCCACGACGGTCGGCATCTCGAAGAGCTTGATCGTGGAGTCTCGGCTGCCGGTAATCAGGAGCTTGGCATCGTGCGTGAAAGTCATCGCACCGATCCAGTAGTCCATCGGCTTTTGGAATCCACCATCATCTTCGATGAAGTAGCCGCGAGTCTCGGTAGAATCCTCCTGGTCTCGTCGCCAATGGCCGTCGTGGAGCACCTTTTCCTCACCGCTCGGGAGGACCTCCCAGATTTTGATTTTTCCGATATCGGTTCCGGTGGCGAGATGAATGCCATCCGGCGAAAAAGCCACGCAGACCGACCAATGGTGGTCGTACTCATCCTTTCCGAGGAGCGTCATCAACTCCGTGCCGGTGGTGACTTCCCAAATCTTGATGTCTTTATTATGGCTGCCGCGTGCGAGCATGAGGCCGTCCGGCGAGAGCGAAAGACTGCAGACATTGTGATCGTACCGGGTGAACAACAACTTCATCGGCTCGCCGGTTTTTCCGTTCCAGAGGCGGATGGTGCGGTCTTCACTCGCGGTCGCTAAGGTCTGTCCGTCCGGGGTGAAGACGATGGCGCGAATGTCATGGGTGTGGCCGCGAAGGGAGCGCAGCAACCGACCGGTTTCAACGTCCCACATGCGGACGAGGCGTTCAGCCCCACCGCTCGCGAGTGTGGTTCCGTCCGGTGAAAACGCGACGGCCCAGATGCCATGAGAATGGCCACGAAACGTTTTTGCCTCACGGCAGTCGGCACTCCAATACTCCAAAAAGTCGAGAGGAGACGATGAGGCCGGGGTTGTTTCTAGAGATGCGGTCGGGAGCGAATGGGACGTCATGTGTCGTGTGTTTCCTCAGCTGTTCGGTTCCTGCTTGCTTGATTGGTCAACGGCCCGGCCAGTATAATCATAGTGTTCGTGACGGATCGTAAGAGATGCCTCGCAGACAAGTCAACCCTTCGACCTCCATCACTAGGGTGAGAGAAGCAGGCTCAAGGTTGACGCTGAGCCTGTTCCGCCTTCAAGACAGTGTCGAAGCGTCAAGTTGACTCCGGTGGCCATGTCGGCCCGGAAAGCATGCAGGATCGTTTAAAGTAATTTCTCTAGCCGCGGAGCGTTCTTTCAATGGAAATCAGATTCCAACCAGCGTTGCTTCAGGAAGTGATCGACTCGTTCGTCGAGAAGACCGAAAGGGAGGGGGATCCGACCTACTACAAGGAATTTCATGAACATGCTGACCCGATTTACGAGAAGTTTATCCTCGAAGATCGGGAGGCAGAGTTTAAGAAACTCTATCAGTATCTCTTTGGCATCTGGGGATTCTCGGATATCGTGCGCGACTCATTCAACGAATATCCGCTCCTGAAGCAAAAGGTCGGCATCGTGCTGGTGAAAGGTGTGTTGAAGGAAGATCAGGAAGGCGTCGACATTTTGAGGAAATGGGGGTCGGTCGAAAAGGATCTGGCCAAAGAGTTTGAAGAAAAAGGCCTGAAAGGCGTCGGGATTAAGTTGATCCCCCGTCGATTTTACGATCCCGCGTTGACCCGCTATTGCCGCCATGAGTTGATGCATATTTCGGATATGATCGACCCGCAGTTCGGTTACGATCCGGATACCAAGATGGGACTCAACCCCGGTGAAGAGACGTTGATCTTACAGCGCTACCGCGTGCTCTGGAGCCTGAGCGTGGACAGCCGGTTGGTGGCCACGGGCAAGGAACCCATGTTGAGCAAGGACGACCGGTTCAAGGAGTTTCGATCGTGGTACCGAAAAATTCCGCCGCCTCAACTGAAGTCGGTATTCGAAGGTCTGTGGCAAACCTCGTACTTCACTCATTCAGAGCTGATCGAAATGGCCTCCGATACGCTGCGCGTCATGGATCGAGCCGTGGATGTGGAAGGCGGCGAGGTGCCGGAGACTGAAAACAAGATCATGCTTATGCCGGGGTTCCCGTGCCCGCTCTGTCGGTTTCCAACCTATTCATGGGTCGAGGATATGGGCACGAAACTAGAGCCATATGTGCTCGACTTCATCCGGGAGAATCATCCGGGGTGGGATATTGAATTCGGGGCCTGCGATCGCTGCGTAGAAGTCTATAAATTGCGAGCGGATGGAGTGACGTAATGGCTATGGTGAACATAGCCGCCGGTTTTTATTTTTCTCATGTAAGGCCTCAATGGACATGAAACGCATGCCTTGGTCGTTTGCTTGCTGCGACCGACCTCAACCTCTCGTGTGACCATCCGGCAACTCTCGGTGCATCATCAATGGCCACCAACCCTTCATACGGTCGGCGAGACTTTCTAAAAGATTCCGTTTTCTCCACGGTTAAGGCTGCGCAAGAGTTCGTCAAAGAAGCAGATGGTCCTCGCGAGAAGCCAGTCTCGGTGCAGGTTCGGTTGGATTGGTTGCGTCCTCCGGGTGCGGTGGAAGAGGCACTGTTCCTTGAGAGATGTACGAAATGCTCTGACTGCGTGACGGCCTGCCCGCCTCAGGCCATTGCCGTCCACCCGACGGACGGCACGCCGGTGCTCTATGCCGACCAATCACCCTGTCTCCTGTGTGAAGACTTTCCCTGCGTGAGAGCCTGCGGGACCGAGGCACTTGTTCCAGTTGAGCACGGCCACCAGGTCAGAATGGGAATGGCGGTGATCTCGCAGCGGCTGTGCACGGCAGGCCAGGGATGCCACGCCTGTGTGTCGCGATGTCCTACTGATGCGCTTGCTATGGATTTTGAGTCGTTACGTCTGTTGGTAGCGACAGAAGCCTGTGTGGGGTGTGGGATGTGCGAGATGGTTTGCAAAACAGTCAACGATCATGTGGCGATCAGGGTGGTGCCTGCGAGGCATCTCACCGAGAATGACTGATGATGCCGCTCTTCCGACGATGCAACTGGTTGACAGAAATCTTTGTCGATCAGGGAGACGCCAATTGGCCCTTGACTTCGTGCATACCTTTTCATATACATACATGGCTTTGTTTTTCGCCCAACCGTGAGGAAGCGCGTTGTAAGAGAAGTGGCTAGGAGGCGATGTTTGTGACGAGCCAGCAGCCAACAAAAGGGTTGTCCCCCGTAGCAACTGCCACATTGCCAACCCCTTCTGCTCTCAAGGATTCTCCAGCCGTCGAACGTGCGCTTGGGCGCAGCAAAATCTATCTGTTGATCTCGTGGAGTCTGCTGTACCCGGAAGATGAAGAATTTCTCGACTACCTCCGGTGTGGGGAGTTCGTGGAAGATGGCAGAGCCGCGCTGGATGCCTTGGAAGTTGCCCTTGGCTCGGACGCTAATGAGCGAGCGAAGGGGAAATTGGGCGCGCTGAGGAAGCAGATCGCCTTGATCGAAAACCTGGTAGCTTCGGAATGTTCCAATTGGCAACTCAGTGATCTTCAGGCCGAACATCGTCGAGTGTTCAGTAATGTCATCACGCTCGATTGTCCCCCGTACGAGACGCTGTTCGGGAATGATCACGTGTTTGCCCAATCCCATGTGATGGGGGATATTTCAGGATTTTATAAGGCCTTCGGCGTTGAGTTATCAAAAGATATCCATGAGCGGCTGGACCATTTGAGCGTCGAATTCGAGTTCATGCATTTTCTCGCCTACAAAGAATCATACTCACGCTGCCATGACGGGCTTGAAAAAACACAAATTGTGGTCGAGGCCCAGAAGAAGTTCGTCAAAAACCATATCGGTCGATGGGTGCCCCTCTTCTGTCGCATGTTGGCGAAAAAGGCGGATTCCGGTCCCTTTAAATTGATCGCCGATCTGACCGCCGAGTGGATGGAGTTTGAAACCGCATTTCTCGGTGTGGTGCCTCAACCCTATACCGAGACCGATTATCGTCCGGCGACATTCAGCTCTCCGGAGGGTCAGACCTACGAGTGTGGTGCGCAAGATCAAGGAAATGAATTGAGTATGTTGCTGAATGAGGTCGGTGCGCAATCATACATGGATGTGAAAGAAAAAGAGAAAGACGCAGATATAGAGCAGGGTGGACCTGCTGGGAATGCGTGACAGACTCGACGACGAGCATTGCGAGCATTGAAAGAAACGTTACCTTTACCATCATCGAGAGGAGGAATTAGCACTATGAGAGTAGCGCAGACGACCAACAAGAAATTGGTGTTTGCCATTCTTCTCTCTGCCCTGACCGTCGGATTCATGCTGACGATGGGGCGAGTACCACTAGCCGTCAGTCAGCCGGTGACGATCCCGGCGAAGACGGTCAAGGGCCCGATTCCCATGGACGGCGCCAATCCCGTTTGGGAGAGTGTTCCTGGTGTCGTTGTTCCGTTGAGTGGTCAGTTGATCACAACACCGATGCATCCCAATATTTCTGTGAAGTCGGTGTTCGTCAAGGCCATGACCAATGGGAAGGATGTTGGGTTGCGTTTAGAGTGGATCGACCAGACGAAGAATGACACCGCGATCGGCCCACAGGATTTTCGAGATCAGGTGGCCGTGATGTTCCCCGTCAACACGGCTGGGGCTCCGCCATTCCAGTGCATGGGGCAATCCGGTGGAACGACCAATATCTGGCGATGGAATGCCGAGTGGCAGAAGGATATCGGGAAGGATAGTGCCGGTATTTGGGATGTGGACGATCAATACCCCGGCATTTTCTGGGACTTTTACTTTGAAGAGCCTGCCGGTGGTGTCACGTATCCGGATCGTATCGGTCGGAGCCTCGGGCCATTCAATTCCGGCATCTGGTCGGGCAATATCATGTCCGATCCGACGCTTCGCGTAAGTTCAGTGGAAGATCTGAGCGCAAACGGCTTCAGCACCCTGACCACGCAAGCACACCAAGACGTGATTGGAAACGGTGTGTGGGAGCCGTCAGGGTCCGTGAAGGGTGGAGGCTATACCGGTCCGACGTGGCGGGTTGTCGTCAAGCGGACTTTGGAAACCGGAGATGCCAACGATGTGCAGTTTAAGGCGGGCATGTCGGTGCCGATCGCGTTTGCAGTCTGGGATGGCGCCAACATCGAACGAAACGGCATGAAGTCGTTGTCGACCTGGTTTACATTGAAGCTGTAGTCAGTGCCGTATCTGCTTGCGCATTGGAACAGTGCGCAAGCGTAGTGAGGATCAAAAGAAGCCTCGGGTTGGCTCTTGAATTGTGAGAGAGCCTCTCGAGGCTCTTTTTTTAGATATTTCTCGTGTGTCGGCAGATGAGATAGCGCGTGGGATTGCATTTCACAAACTGCGGGGGGTATAAAAGAAGCATCCATCGAAATCACTGATTTTTCAGAGTAAAAGGACCTAGTTTGCCGTGAAAGTCTCCCTGCTTTTCCCGCCAACATGGCATCCATCTCAACCCTATCTCAGTCTGCCTTCGTTGACAGGATTTCTACACCAGGGTGGGATTTCTGATGTATCGCAGCGCGATCTGGGCATTGAGTTGCTGGATACGATCTTGACCAGAACGTATGCGGCTGAGGTCTATCAACTCTTGGTCGCCAAACAGCGTGACCTCGAGAGAACGCAAACCGGAGAGACCGGTGCCGGGAGCCGAGAGCACTATGCCAAGGTCATCGATTCTCTCGATCGCTTTGGCTATCTCGTCGACCGCATCGAGCTGGCGAAGGAGACCTTGCGTAGCGAAGAGTTTTACGACCCCGATGCCTATCGCGCCAGCCTATTCATGATCGACAAATGGTTGGAAGTTGTTTCCGCAATCTATTTCCCGACGCGACTGACCGTGGTCGACAATCAGTTTGGGAACTATTCGATTTATTCCTCGAAAGATTTGATGAAGGTCGTTCGTGATGAGCAGCAGAATCCTTTTCTGAGTCTTTTCCGAAACCGGTTCATTCCGTCAATCGTCGACAGCCGACCCGATCTCATCGGGGTCTCAATTACGGCGACGTCTCAAATCATTCCTGGCCTGACACTCTGTCGCTTGATCAAAGAAGCTGCTCCCGATCTGCACGTGACCATCGGAGGCAGCATTTTTACACGTCTCGTCGACAACATCCGACGCTGTCCGAGTTTGTTTGAATTGACCGATGATATCGTGGTGTTTGAAGGGGAAACGGCTTTACTGGAATTGGTGAATCAGTTGGCCGGTAAGAAAGATTACAGCAAAGTTCCGAACCTGATTTATCGCAACAACGGGAAAATCACAGTCAATCAGCCGTTCTATTCGGAAAATGTCGATCAACTCCCGGCGCCGAACTATGACGGATTTCCACTGGATCTCTATCTGTCACCGGAGCCTGTGCTTCCGGTTCAGTTTTCTCGGGGGTGTTACTATAAGGATTGTGCGTTCTGTGCCTTGACGCTCGACCACCAGAATTTCCGACAGAAGGACCCGGGTCGGACCATCGAAGAGTTGCAGTGGCTCAAGGACCGCTATGGCGCGCGGCATTTCTTTTTTACAGACGAGTGTTTCGCGTTGGCGCCAACGAGGCGGTTGTGCCAGCAGATGATCCAGAAACAACTCGACGTGAAATGGACGTGCGAGATGCGGTTTGAGAAAAACCTTTCTCGTGAGCTGTTGGCCTCTATGCGGGAGGCCGGGTGCTTGAAGATCGTCTTCGGGTTGGAATCCTTCAATCAGCGCATCATGGATTTCATGAAGAAGGGGGTCAAGCAGGAATGGGTCAGGCGGATTACGAATGATTGCGTCGATCTCGGCATCGCTGTGCATTGCTATGTCATTGTCGGATTTCCGACGGAGAAAGAGGAAGAAGCGCTCGAAACGATGAGCTTCATCGTGGAAAACAAAAAATTGAATCAGTCGTACGGGTTTTCTTGCCAGCCCTGCTTGTTCGATTTGGAAAAAGAAGCTCCGATCATGAGCGACCCGGGCGGCTATGGGATTCGTCGCATCATGCGACCGTCTGCGGAAGATCTCAGCCTTGGTTTCTTCTACGAAGTGCAAGAGGGTATGACTCCCGATGAAGCGGAGCGGCTCTACCAATACGTGTATGAGCGGATCAGTGAAGTCGTCTGCGAATTGCCGTTCAACTATGCGATGGCGGATGGATTGCTGTACATCTCACGGGCAAGCGAAGGTGAGAAACAGACCCCGGTGGCCGCACGTTGAACCTATTTGTTGTGAACACTGCAATAATGAACTATCGCGGGTAGAGGCATGAGCGTAGCGGGAGGAAGTGAACGGTTGACGGGTAGGATTTCGGACTTTGGCCCGCTGTTCGAGTACGCCGCCAAACTAGTCCTGTTGACCTCCTTTCTCGAGCTGATCTTGTATCGTCTGCTTTCCCGCCTTGGGATGCACCTGAGTAAGATGGCGGCTGAACACCCATGGATAACGCCGACGTTTACTGCATTGACCGAAGTGGGGACCTGGCTCATCAACATCGTCGCGGTGTTGTTGTTTTTGGCTCTCACGTTGATCATGATCAACCGATGGAAAGGCCATAACCCAAGCTGGTTGGTGAGGGGGGGAGTCATCGGGACGGCCCTGTTGGTGCTGTTGACCATCCTCTTCCTCGTTGTCGAGCCGGGGATGCTGGGCGCCGTTATCTATAACGGATTGACACTCGTCGTGGTTACGGCCTTTGTCTCAGAGTACTGGATCACCCATCGCGAGTCGGCTCAGCGAGTGCTGATTACCACGTACTACCTAGGGGTCTCTGGATGGTTGTACTACCAGATCGTGTCGAGCTTGTATAGTTGGATGGGGGTACTGGCGGCCCCACCGTTGGCATATGAGTCGCACCGTGCGGGTGAGGCATTCATGCTGCTGGCCAGTTATCTGGTGTTTGTGGCGTACGGGAAGAGCAGAAGTCTATCACTTCGCACGAAGAATCGACAGCAACTGAGCCGAGCTATGTGGTTTTGGGGAGTCACAATGATCGTGTTTGCGACGCTGATTATCGCCGATTATCTGTTGGATCTGTATAGCCCGGCATTTGCCTCTGCCTTTCGACAAGCCTCGCAAGGTATCGGTTGGATCTTCCAATTTGGAATGGGCTACACGTTCTATTTGCCTTTTGCGATCTATGTCGGAGGACTGCTCTGTTGGTCGTACACGGTCGTGAAGTTGCTGATGACCGGTCGAATGGCAGGGTATGGCATCGGCCTGATGTTCATCGCCGGTTACGCATTATTGTTCTCGAATCTGACTTTGATGGTCGTTCTTGGAGTGATGTTGCTCGCAACTGATCGAGCGAAGGCGGCCACGGCGGAAGTGTCGACAAGGGAAGGCTCTGTGATGCCGGCATCGGAGAGGCTGATCACCGGGCACGTATAAACCAAAGAACGAGCGTTGTTATGGATACACCTGGACAGATGACATCACACGTAGATACTCCGGCTGACCCAGGAGATCTCCCTCTCTCTCCCGATGAGGAAATTGCCGGGATTGAACAGTTGCTGGCCAGTGAGCCGGACGATTTTCAAGCTCGCTGTCGACTCGGTGAGCTGTACTTCAGTAAGGGGCGCCTGGATGATGCCCTCGCGGAAGTCAAAAAAGCGATCGAGATGGCCGAGGGTCTTCGTGCGGAGATGAATCGATCGTTGGCCATGTACTATGCCAATCTTGGAACGATTTATGCGACAAAAAGCATGAGCGACGAGGCCGAAGCTGAATTCCGACATGCGTTGGAGATTTTCCCGCACGATGTGCTGGCCCTGTTCAATTTGGGGAGGCTGTACGCGGAGAAGAAGAAATATTTGGAGGCCAAGAACTATTACGAGCGTCTGGTGGAAATCACTCCGGATGATCCCATCGCGTGGTACAACCTCGCCGGGGTCTATGTCGAATTAGATAACCCGCAAGTCTCCGATTACAACACGATCGATATGGGAATTCAGTGTTACCTTCGCACCTTGGAGCTCGATCCGAAGCATCTCGAGTCGAGCTTTAAGCTGATGGAAATTGCCCTGAGCCACAAAAAAACCGATTTGGCGATTCGGGTGATGGAGAGCGCCGTCGAGCACAATCCCGACGAGCCGCTGGCCTATTACAATCTTATCAGTGTCTACGATAAATGTAAGATGTTCGAGCAGGCGGAAGAGGCTCGCAAGCGGTTGAAAGAACGGTTTGCCAAGAAGGCAAAAGACAATCCTCGGTCCTGAGTCTTTTTTAGGAAGGGGGGCATTATGTTTGGTAGCTTAGGGTTTACAGAACTTATCCTCATCCTCATGATCGTCTTGATCATTTTCGGTGCGGGGAAGCTTCCGCAGTTAGGGGAAGGACTCGGCAAGGCGATTAAAGGGTTCAAGAAGTCCGTGCATGAAGCGGACGCGATTGAGGCGGAAGCCCAAGCAGCCGCTCAGCAAGCCACGTCACCGCAAGCTGTGACGTCGACGCAGAATGCATCGTTGACTCAGCCGGCTGGATCTCCTGCCCAGTCTGCGCAGCAGTCGTAGTCATCGCGATGGATACTGAACTCGAGCTGGCGACAGGATATATCGAGACCTTTGCTGGAAACGGCAAGGCGAGAAGCACGGGTGACGGCAAGCGCGCCGTGAAGGCGGGGATTCCACTCCCGCACCACGTTGCCCTCGATCAGAGCGAACAGTGGCTATACTTTGCCGAATCGGGATCCGATCGTGTCCGCCGCATACATCTGCAGGAGGGCACCCTTCACAATTTCGCCGGTATCGGAGAGACCTGCTACAGCGGTGATGAGGGGCTCAGCGGTGAAGCCGGTCTCTATCTTCCGCTTGCCGTCGCCTTTGATTCATCGAACAATCTGTATATCTGCGATTCGGGAAGCAATCGAATTCGGAAGGTCGATCATGAGACCGGCGTCATTACGACGGTGGTTGGGACCGGTCAGCATGGATTCAACGGGGATGGTCCAGCACTGGAGGTTAATCTAACCTGGCCGGCCGCGATTGCCTTTGGGGAAGACGATACCCTCTACATCGCCGATACCCAGGCTCATAAAATCCGCCGCTACGATCCCAAGACGGGGATGGTCTCGACGATCGCAGGAACCTGGACGGCGGAGGATGAAGCACGCGATCAACCGTTAGTGGCCAGAAATCTGGTCGTGCTGTCCGGTGATGCCATCGGCATCGATTTCAGCGATGATCAGGGCTGGCTCATGCCGGTCTGTTCCGATGGGTTGGACATGTCGATGTACCTGGACGATGGAAAGTCCGCAATGGACGCGCGTCTCTACGACATCGTCGGCCTCGCAGTGGATAGCAAGGGCAATCTGCTTGTCGTCGACAAGGGCAGTAACCGTGTCCGAAAAATCGATATACAAACGGGAATTATCTCGACTGTCGCGGGGATCTGCCGGTATGGGTATGACGGCGACGACAAACCGGCGGTCAAGGCCATGCTCCACGCTCCGGAGGCCGTGGTCGCTGATCGAGAGGACAATCTCTATATCTCCGACACGATGAATCATCGGGTCCGGAAGGTCGATGGGAAAACCGGTGTCATCACCACTATGGCGGGAAACGGGGATAGCGGGTACGAAGACAAGAATATCGGCGGTTGTGGTGCTGCTCGATTCGTCGCCAAAGAATCAGCCGGGATGTTGAAGCACGGCGATGGACTGCTCGGGATTGACGCCGTCGTGAATTCTCCTGTTGGCCTGGCGTTGGACTCCCAAGGCCATCTCTATATCTGTGAACGCGGAGAAAACAAGATCCGCCGCCTCAAGCTTCCGTAGTCACGGACTCCTCCTCGCTACGTTTGTCTCGCCGCAATTTTGTGGTAATCTGAACCCGATTCGTTATCGGAGTATCAGGTTCTGTCTATGGCTTTGCTTTGCAACTCCCGTCCTCACCTTTTTGGTGTGCTCTCTGGGTTGATCATCCTCGCCAGCGTCCTCGGGGCATTCGGGATTCCTCTGGTCAGTTCCGAGGGGATGAGCATCAGATCGTATTTCGTCCAAGGAGATCTGCCGAAGACCGCCGATGATGCCGCTTGGCAACGCGTTGCGCCGACCACCATTCCTCTCAGCGGACAAGTCATTACTAGGCCGGTCTGGCCCGAGCCGACGGTCCGCGCGCTGACCGTGCGATCTATCCACAACGGGACCGATGTGGCCTTTCTTCTCGAGTGGCAAGACAACACGAAGAATGACCGGCTCACTCCAGGGACTTTCCGGGATGGCGTGGCGATTGGCCTTCCGCTCGGCGATGCACCGGCCTTTTTCTGTATGGGACAGTTGGATCACTACATCAATATCTGGCATTGGAAAGCGGACTGGCAAAGCGACATCGATCGGCGTGCGGCTCGATCTTCGGAACGGAAAGAGGGTGGTGTGCGGACATTCGAAGTCATTCCGCGACGGGTGTCTTCCGTGGAAGATCTGATCGGTGGAGGGTTCAGTACCTTGACGACAAAAGAGAAGCAAGGGCGAGTGCAGGGGAACGCGTTCTGGAAGGACGGGGTCTGGCATGTCGTGATGCGTCGGCCACTGCAGAGCGAAGAACAAGAGAATGAAGCAAAACTGGTTCCGGGGCGCGTGCAAGCCATTTCGTTCTCCGTCTGGAACGGGGAAAATAAGGAGCGAAACGGACAAAAGGCCGTGGCCCCCTGGTTTCACCTTCGCCTCGACCCCATGACATAACCAAAGCATGTGGGGAGTCAGTTGTTTCTCGATATGAGGTGGTTCCCTAAGTTGGAGAAGAGGAATTGTGAAGGTACGGATCCTGGTGGGAATCCTGCTGTCGTGGCTGCTCATCTGTATTGGGCCGGAGTCGACACTGGCAACCACTGACAATGGTTCTATGACGGACGAAGAGGCGTCGACTCTTGGAGAGGAGTTTGGCATCGTGGTGGGGCCGGTGGATGAAGAAATCCAGAAGGAACTGAAGTTGCAACGGCCACAGGGTGTGGCGGTGTTCGAGGTTATTGGGAACTCTCGAGCAGACAATGCGGGGATCAAGGTTCGGTCCGTCATCAAGGAAATCGACAAACAAGAGATCCGCAACATGGTGGATTTCGGTCGAACCTTGAAGAAAGCCATGACAGGCTGCAACTTTACCGTTGGGACTTATGAGCCGGCAGAACCGGGCGAGCCGGTGAGCTGGGGCGTCAATTTTCATTTCGTCGGCTGCAAGCGGGATTAGGGAGCGAAGGTTGATCGACATGACCACAGCGCGATTCATATGGACGGTTGGAGCGCTGGTCGCGTTGAGTTGCCTCAGTGGGGCATTTGTCGAGACTGCGATGGCTCAAGGGCCGGAGGATCAGGCGGCCTCTCATCCAGCGCCGCTTAGTTGGGTCGCAGAGATCGAGCAGGTTTTTATCAGGTCGGAGGACTGTAAACAGTGTCATGTTCGTCACTATGAAGAGTGGAAGGGGGCGAGAGAGCAGACCCCGGACCTGAAAACATTTGGCCGTGTGGATGCGGCTCTCTTGCACGGGACGGCGCTTGAGTCCCCTGTTTTTCGAACTGTCTTGGGTCTCTGGAAACAGTCGAACCCGACGCCCGATGAGCAGCAGGCATGCCTGTCGTGCCATGTGCCTTCCGTGACGATTTTCCCACAACATGCCGAGAAGATTGTCGCGGACGTTCTGGCTGGTCAACCGAAGGTCGAGGGGATCGGTTGTGCAGCTTGCCATTTGATCAACCGAATGGATACAAGCTCGCACACACATCCGAGCTTCCGAATACAGCCAGGCAAGACTCTGTATGGTCCGTATTCCAATCCGGAAGAGAATCTCGTACACCAAGCCGAACAGGCAGATCACTTTCGTGAGGTCGGTTTTTGTGCGTCCTGCCATTTTGATAAGGTGAAAGATGAGGGTCAGAAGGACCTGCCAGGAGAAATTCTTCAGGGGACTGTGTGTCAAGATTGTCATATGGAGCCGTCGACCGGCAGTTCTACCTCTCGGCGAGGGGCAATGACCAGACCGATCGGGCGTCACTGGTTTCGCGGGGTCGTCGGGTCCGGCACGTTGCTAAGAAACCGGAACGTCCAAGCCGAATGGATGCCTCGTATCGATATTGGGGTAACGAAACACGATTCGGTCGTGGAAGGAATCGGGGCGGTGAAGGTGGGGAGTCTCCCTCACAGTTTTCCTGACGGCGATCCCGTTTTGAAGCAATTCTTTCTCACCATAACAGTGAAGGATGCCAAAGGCGAGACGCTGGCGGAAGAGACGAAGCAGTTTGGATTATCATACGGCGAAATGCTTCGCGGCCCCGTACCTGATCCGTTTGTGAAAGGCGGTACCACAAGGAAGGTTCCCTTTGCGCTCACGCTGCCCGCTGGAGCCATCGCATCATCAGTGGAAGCCGTGCTGACCTATTCGCTGATTCCGATGCCGACACCGGAGTTACAGGAAAGGTATCTTGCAACCCTAAGGACAGACGGCGAACGAGAAGAGGCCAAAAAGATCATTCGGGAATATTCACAGCGGCATTTTCTAACGTATCGTGTCAAACCACTTTCCTAGCAGGATGTTGAAAAAGTCCTCCAGCAGCGTTCTCGCATCGCTCAGAAGCTCAACTGTGAAGAGGAATTACATCGGTGGAGTTTATCCGTTCACCAGGATCAATCCGATGGGTGAACGGTTCACACGAAGTGCGGTATGTACCTCCTCGCTTCTTTGCTCGCTGCGGTCCTGGTCGGTGAAGTGCGTGTCTTGGCGCGCAGGGGTGGGCGGGTGAGAATGAAGGCCTTTCTTAACATCCTATGGGAGTACCAACAATCGTGAAGCCGTTGCCTAGTATGATGGCGGTCGGGGTTAGCTGTCTCGTCACGATGTGTGCGGCTCTGTTTTTTAATGGCATGTTCACGTCTGTTCTGGCACAGACCGTTCCGAATCAGGCGGTGATCGAGAAGGCGTTTCCTCATTCCAACAAATGTAAACGGTGTCACGAACGGGTCTATGAAGAATGGGAAACGTCGCCCTTGGCGAAGTCCATTCATTCTCCAGCCTTTCGGGCATCACTCGATGCGTATCTGAAATCGACAGGTGGAAAGGATCCGGCGCTGTGTTTTCGCTGTCACGCTCCGCACGTCCGAGAATTCCCGGACCATGTGCAGCTCTTTGTCGATCAAGCTAAAGCAGGAGATCCGTCCCTAGATGGCGTCGCTTGCAGCCAATGCCATTTGATCAAGCAAGTGGATCGAGCCAAGCATCCTCCGGAACCGAAGTATGAGATCGGTAGCAAGACACTCTATGGACCCTACAAAGATTTTGTTCAGAACCTCGCTCATCAATCGATGGAATCGAACCTATTTCAGAAGTCCGATCTTTGTCTGAATTGCCACCAGTCAGTCCCTTCGGCAACGAATTTAGGCAAGGCCAACGATTTGCTTGGCAACTGGGACCAGAACAAGGCGGTCAAGTCCAGCAAAGAATGCCAGACCTGCCACATGCCTCAGCAGGTGGGAGAGTCAGCTAACGGTGAAAAGAAACGGACGATCGCCAATCATAGTTTCCCCGGTCGCATAGGCAAGGTGCACCAAGAGGCGGCGAAGCTCGATGTGCAGACCAAGGTGGACGGTGAAAAAACGACGGTGACAGTTAAGGTCCAAAGTCTGGCGCCGCATAATTTGCCCACCACACATCCGGCCTGGGCGACGGTGGTGTTGAGCCTTGATATTAAAGGAAAGAATCTCAAAACCGTGTTCTCGGACAAGCGGGTCTATGGCCGGACCTATCTAGATGCCAAGGGACAGCCCACCATCTTTGACTTTGAAGCAACGAAAGTGGAGGAAGACACAGTCTTGAAACCAGAGGAGATGAGAGAAGAAACCTTCACGTTCTCAACGCCGAAAGACACCAAAACCTTCGATGTCGAAGTCACGCTCAATTATGGCCCACTGACCGGCCCTGCCTCATTCATCCAGCTAGTCGAAGCCGAATCATCCCAAGGCTCACAAGATCCAGTCTTCCAGCCGATCGAGATCGTCAAGCGGATGGAGAACGTGCCGGTCGGGAAATAATTGAGGCGCATAGAACAACGTAAGCTGTGCGTCCACCACATCCTGGCATTGCGACTCAACTGACTACACCGAATAGTTCTGATTCGAATTCATTGGGAACAATACTGGATTGAGAACAGGTTGCCATCTTAGTGGAGATTGTGACTGTGGGGTTCGAAGTCTGTGTGCGAATGGATGGGAAAGTGGGCGATTCTCCTAGCGGTAGGCCGATAATCAGGACATCGGGAATGGACATTAGATGCGTGCACATTGTGCTGTGGGTGATGGTGTTGTTCGGGTGTGGTGCCGACCGTGAACGTCAACTGATTGTGGACCATCAGCGGGCGGTGTATGAAAGTTTGGCGTTGCAAGATGCGCTTCAGCAGCATGGTGGTGGGTACGCTGCGGCTGATCTGGGGATTGGGATCTCGAATCAGGGCATGAGCAAGTTCCTATCGCTGCTCAAGGGACTGGTCATCACTCCGGCCCAGCCACCGAAGGGGTATGACGATCTGTCAGTGAAGATCGAGGACATCCAACTGATCAGTAGGGCGGGTCGGAGTGAACTGGAACTGGAATTTTCCGTTGTCAGTCCAGGTAACCATCTTCAGTTTCAGGCCATGATGACCGGCGACCTCCTGTTCCTGCCGCCTGAGCTGGATACAGACACAGCTGAAGATCAGCTGGCGTTCAGGATGAAGATACGAGAACTCCATCCACGTCTTTCTTGGTATTCCCTGCCGCTCCAAAGTATCGCGGCGATGCGCAACTACCTCCGGTATCGATTGATTGAACAGGTCGAGAAGAGTCTTGTGGTGAAGGTTCCCACGGCAAAGCTGGACAGGCTGATGTTTGGGCTGTCGGGAAGTGAGGTCCTCAAGGATGAGGAGAAGGGCTTCCAGATCAAGTTCAGCTACGGCAGTCCGAAATTCGAACTCCCAATCGTCGCGCGATATTCCCAGTTTCTCATGACCGACTCGGGATTTTGGATTTTCGCGCGGTATGGTGACAAGACTCCCTATGTGCCTAAGCCAGTTGCTCGTGTACCGTCGGAAGCACTGGAATCTGAGATTGGACGGCTGACGTATGCCATTCGTGCCGCCGCGGTTGGGTTGCACTTCACGGACGTCGACTCAGCCATCATCGTCAGGAGGCCGCTGCTTGAGAAGCTTACGGCTCAGTTGAATGAACGGTCAAGTGATGAGCGCACGCTCTCGTTCCAGTCAACCCGCTCCCGCGGAAAACTGTATGAGAAGCAATGGCGTGACAACAGACTTGGAGATGGCGGGCTGTCTGTCGAGTTGGATGGTCCTGATGCGGCATGGGGAACTGTGGCGCTCAAGCAGGTCACCTCGTCGTGGAGTGAGATGGGGCTGACCTATTCCGCCTCGATTGAAGTGGAGGCCAACACCATTCTAAATGTCCACTTCGATCCTCTCATTGGAAGGGGTATCGGGAAACGCACGACTCTTGAGGGGACTACGTCTCCTGTGGTCGCGGGAACACTGTCGTTTGCACTTCGCAGCTATAGCGGGGTGCCTGTTCTCGTCGCGGTAAATCATCTCGACTGTTCAAAGTTTCCCATCACAGTCATGGATGATGGAGATCTCGCGGTTGGCGTGACGCTCAATCAAGTGGTCGGTGGGGGAAGACCAACCCTCATTCCTACGTTGATGGGGTTGCCCAAAATGGTGAAAGCGGATCAGGTGCTTCGGGGTATCAAAGGGATCGCGGTTACAGCTCCGAAACCATTTGCCGCGATCACCTACGCACCGACGCGGCTCCTCGCTGATGCGAACGGCGTACGGGCTGAATTTGCGACGTCGGCTTCCTGGAGCGATGGTGACGACGTGGATGCGGAAGACCGAATCAAAGAGATTACGGCATTGGTCAAAAAAGATGAGACGATCCCATCCGCTCCGGAGTGCGGCAAACCGGACGCGATCAAGGTGCATGTCGCTGGGATTGAGTTCGGGCATGACCTCGGGCTGGGGCGGGTCATCACATCCCTGGTCGATGGGACGAAGAAAAGCACTAGGGGAGTCGAGAATTTCTTGTCGAACGCCGGGCGCCATGCAGTCGACCCACCTCCTGGTTCCGTTCTGCGCAAGCCACTGATGAACCCACTAGGGATGCTCAAGTGTCTCGGCACGCTGTTGCAGAAGTGTGAGTAACTTCTGAACTCGGACCTGCCCCCCAGTGAGAACATCGTCTCCGTCTACTCATCGAAACCCTCCGCTGCTGGACCAGTATCTTCATTGCATAATCACGGAGAATTAACCTAGCCCGACGCTCGTGTTGCCCTTGAAGAAAAGGAACGGCGTACTCTCGTGGTTGAGTCTTCGGGGTAGTCACACATCAAGCCTTCTGCAGTCGCCAGCAGTTCCATGTCGGCAGGGGCTTCTCCCATTGCCTCTGCCATCACTTACGTATAGACGTGCTGAATCTTTTCAGATTCACTGAATCGAAAACGATTCAGCTTCTGAGCCAAGTGCCTCGCGAACAGCAGCACAATCCTTGAGGTTTGATCACGATCGCACAATAGACTCTCGGTCCGTTCTTTGCTGAAGATCATGCAGTACAGGAAGGGCGTTATCACATGCGTAAGCACAAAGGCTCATTCGTGAATAGGGCTTTAAAGATCTAGCTTGATAGAGCCGTTTGATTTTATTCCAAAGAGGGATCGAGTAGTTGCGGACCGCCTGCTATTGTCCCGCTCCTCAAATGGGTGGAGTACCGATTTTAGTTGGAGTGAATAACATGATTGATACCGCTCTGTTGGAGCTGCGTACGATCGCTTCCCCTGGGTTGTATTCTTGTAACAGGAATCATCCGCTTGCCAGACATCTTCTAATCTCTCTGCTCGCTGTCAGCACATTCGTAGGGATAGGGTCCTTGGCATGTGCGGCAGAACTATTTCCCTACTCTCCTCCCTCGGCAACGCAGCAACGGTCGATGATGCAGCGACCAAGCGTCACACCTGAACTCTCTTCCGAAGAGCGTGCGCGTATAGCAGAGCTTTCGGCTCAAGCTAAGAAGCTCTCTGTCGCAGAACAGCAACAGTTGAAAGATGTACTGAGAAAAAGTCTTGCGTCAGCGGGAAAGGCAAACAACTGGGCGCAAGTGCAGTACTACAGCGAAGCCTTACGCCAGCTTGAGTGAGGGATGATCATGTACAGACTGACGATCGGTGTTCTGATGCTTGCCGCAGTGTTGTCTAGCCCTCTTTATGCGCAAGTCCAGTCAGAAACGGTGTCTACTCTGGCACAACAGTTTTCTGCGGGAGCACCACCTGCTGAGCCAGGTGCTGCGCGAGAGGATGAGGCAGATGTACGGTATTCGTTGCTTAAGGCAGCGGAGGAAGATAACCGCCGTCTCTTAGCACTTTCCATTATGGGCACGGCGATCCTAGCCCTCGTCGCAGTATTGACAATGCTGTACAAGCGAGGGGCCTCACCGGACAACATCGTGGCTGGAAGTGGCCTCGTCCTCGTCATCTTTGCCACCGTGCTGGTCGCCACCCTCGCAAAGACGGATCAGCAACTGACTGCTCCCATTGGAATCTTAGGGGCCATTGCCGGTTACCTGTTTGGGAAGTCCGCAACTGGAGCCGGAGCTGATACAAAAGCAGGAAAAGCCGGTCCGGAATGAAAATGGCGGAAGGGCTGCGAGCGGTTCATTGCAGTTCAACGCAAAAATGATTCTGGCACCGCTGATTTCTTTGTCCCTATGGGCTTTTCATAAACGTGCAACTTTCTCTATAGAGGTCCTCAATGCATATGAAGTTTCCTGTTCACGCGTGGTGGTTGTTATTTCCCCTGATTGTCAGCTTCACCAGCGGCTGCAACTCCGTTCCGCAAAACATAGCGCTCGGCGCGGTGATTGGAACAGGGGTGGGGGCCATCATTCCTGGCCATGACATCGAGCAGGTGTATTACCTCGGCTCCTTCGACCCACAGGAACAAGTTCCTCCGGCACTGTATCGAATCCGGGTGCGGGGACAAGCCAGTATCATCAGCTGGATGCGATTTGGTTCGGGATGGGTTCCGGCTGAGTTGATCGACTCATTGGGAAGCTCAGTCGAGATCAACAAGGAAGACGGCAAGATTGTCGTGACCAAGGCGGAGAGCGACCAAATCTCCAAGCTGACCATCGGTCGCCGTCTCATGCAATTCGGCCCGGAGGGATTTCGCGAGGTACCGAAGGATCATCGGCTGGTCATTATGATGGGCGCCAACCCTGAGGATTTTTTTAAAGCGATGGACATGGCCCTGGGCTCAATCTCCCAGGCCAAGCTCGATCAAGACAGCCAAGTGCTGAATGGGTTGCTCTTCAAAGCCCTCACCAAGGTGCAAGCGGAAAAGCAATTGGTGGAGGCGCAGCTGGACGTGGCGAAGGAACAATTTCCAGAAGAACAGGGAGTGATGCCATGAAGTCGTCGCGCAGAGGTACTAGGATGAAGGAGCTGGGACTCTCAATTGCGCTTGGAGCAGGGCTGGTCGGCTGTGCCGTCTTGACCGTCGATGTAGATGTTTACAAAGGTGCGCTCGTGAATGAAGAACATGTTCAACTGCATCAGCTGGTGGCGCTCACGATCGCGGCCCAGCCGATGCTCGTGCATCTTCGAGACAACCTTGAGTGGCCAGAAACGGAAGGCAAGCCCCCGAAAGGCGCTACCACCGATCTCACCCAATCCCCTGATGATTGCGAAGGAAAACAATGGACGGGTAGCTGGTATGAGATGGGCCATGTGGCAGCGCCGGAGGGTTGGGTAGCGGAAGCACCGAAGCCCTGGTGGAAAGCATTTGGGGAGACATTGCGAGAATGGTTCATAGGCCCTCTGTGCCGACCACATTTCAGGAATCCTTATGCGCGGGCCGTGAATAACGTTTTGAGTCTTTATGACGACCTCGCCGATTCCGATCTCGGTCCCCATGCTCGTAAATTGAGGCAGGCCGTGGAACAATTGCGGCGAGCCACTTCTAGACCTGAAGAAGATCAAAAAAGCTACGACAAGATTGCCTCAAAACTAATAGTTACGGATGAGTTGCGGAATTTGAAACAAGGATATCAAGAATTGCTGGTGTCCTCTTCTGGTAGCGAAATCAGTCGCAAGGTCGGCCCATTGATGGACGCCCTCAAGGAGCTGAGTGACAAATCAAATGCCAAAACGAAACATAACCAATTAGAAGCCGACCTCTTATCCAAATGGGAAGCGACGGAGGTCTACAGGAAAAGAGACGAAATCTATGATCGGCGTCTACCGTTCAGAGCTGTGTGGAAGTTTCTCGGCGAAGGAGTGACCGATACATTCCTTGCTGAAGTGACACGGGATTTGTGTCCACACGGTCGCGAGGGAAACAGTGCCTGCGACGAGCTCTTGAGACGCACAAATGAGCTTGCCGACAAGTACTGGGAGTCGAGAAAGGCCGTCCGAGACATTTGGCTAGGGAGCCTGGCTTTGTTGATTGATATCGAGCGATTACGGCCCGCCAGTACAAGAGTGTATGACGATCTGAAGAACAACGTGATCCGGCTAGTTGTTGAGGTGACTGATGTACGGCACATCGCCTCGGCATTGGACCGTCTCGACCGTGATGGGCAGTGTTCGCTACTGAGAAATCCACTGATGCGTGGTTCTTTCTGTGAGGTTGGGGCGGATGGAAAACTGGCCTGGAGCGAAATCAATGTGAGAGACCAGATTGGTTATTTTGAGGAGGTCTTGCGGCGCAATCTTTCCAGTTCACCAGCAGACACGGCCCATTACCTTCTGTACCTGGATAGTCTAGAAAGCAACGCTCCCCTCAAAAACGGCGTCGCTAATAAATTAGTTGAAGCAGCCAACAAGGTGAACCCTCAACGCATTGTCAGATTGGGGCTCAATCGCAGTTTCATTGAGGATCGTAGGTTGGAAGGTTCGTCGGATCTCTTCGATTTCGTAAATGATGTGAGTCGAAAGGTGGCTCAGGGTTTTGAGCGAGGCCGACTGCCGGATGGATTGCATACGCTCACAGAAGCGTTTTTGAAATCACATAACGGGAATACAGACATGGGAGATTCGCACGAAGAAAAGAAGCTTCTCGATGCTTTGGTGGAGTTTGCACAAAAACTGCTGTTCCTCGCGAACCATGAAGGCTTGTCTTCACCACCGGGAACGTCGGGACTCATCCTGGGAGGCGCCGAGAAAATCAATCGTGGGTTATTCGGAGACTCCCTCACAGACGCAGGGTTATACGGCATCTTCGGCTCGGGGTTGGCTGAAAATCGAAAACAACAATACATCCGAGTCCTGCAGGCTGTCGGCAACTCGATCTTATTTTCTGCCAATGAGCTGAGGGAGCGAGAACGCTATCGTGAGCAAGGTCAGAAAAAGGTTCTTGCTGAAGTAGCTGCGGCGAAATCCGTGTACTCGCCGGACCCAGCGAAGATCATAACGGACCTTTTGGCCGAATTGGAGCATGAAAAGCAGGCCGCTCAGAGGTCGCTCGCCGATGCTAAAGCCAGAAAGGCGGAAATAGAGACTCGCCTTGGTAACCCCACCGCAAATCCTAAAACGGGATTGCATGACAAGAAGGACAAGGCCGCCGACGCATTATCCCAAGCCGAGAAAAATCTGACTAACTATCGAAAGTCACTCAGCATGCTCGAAGCGATTCAGGCTGTCCTGACGAAAGACGTGATCACACAGGTCAAGTCACAATGGAAAGCAGGCCAATCTAACCCAAAAGATGAGGGAGAGTTTTTAACAGGCGTCGGTGGCCCATCCTTAAGGGATGCACTGGCGGTTGTTCGAGGAAGCTACAACAGCACTCTTCCCACACAGGAAGATGTTCAGAGATGGGCTGATGCCTTGAACCATGTCGCGTCTTCTGGTGCCATGCAAGCCTTTGCAGACTATCGGAAGCGTGAGAATAAGGCATCCCTGGAGGACCGACCCGCCCTGTTGGACCAGTTCGTTTCACACATCGATGAATTGGAAACCAAGCGAGTAGAGGGGGTTGCTCGGCACGAAAGGACACGCGATGAAAAGAAGACCGAGCTTGATTGCATCGATCAGGAGATTGTCGCGTTGGATGCGGAAAAGACACGGATGGAAGAACAGATAGGAGACCTTCCTCAGAAGGAAGCCACATTGCAGACCGCCATAGTGACGATTGAAGCTGCCAGGCCCGACGTCCTCAAACAAGCGGAGAGGCACGGACCATTTACCTCTCCCAAAACGATATATGGATTGCTGCTCTCGCACGTTAAGGACAAAGAGGATCAGGAAGCAGATTCGAAAAACAACCAACCTTATAGAGATACTCAAAATGTCTTATCGAAACGTGTCCCTCCCCCTGGGATGCCGCTGTTAAATCCTCAAGAATACAAGAGTCCCAGAGAGGTCATGGATAGCGTGATCGCGCTGCTTCGTCATCACCAGATGGATGTGACACAGCGCTT
>JAHBWR010000051.1 GCA_019636875.1 Nitrospira sp. | reverse complement strand
AACCAGCAGGTTGGCATTTAAGCGGGATCTCAGGGAGTTATTGCGGAGGCGGAAAATGAGGGTTCGGAGAATTGGGGAACTCTGCTACAAGGAGCAACCTGGGCCTGTAGCAAGAAGGCACAAGTCACGGGCTGGGCATGCTCATCGAGAGTGCCCTGAGGAAGAATCGGAACCTCATTCTGATTTGCCACAGGCCACGTTCCAAAGTGCCTCGTTGATGCTGCCTGGCTCGACGGGAAGTCCGGAGCCTTGGGCAACTGCCACGGCATGCTGTATGCCGCTGCCCATATGCTGAGAGTGCTCAGAGGACGCCAACAACCGGACACGTTTGTTGGCGCAGTCGAATTCCTTGTGTGACTTCGTCGAGAAAAACCGGTGGGGACTCATCATGAATGGACCAAACGGTGCGTTCCCTTGCATCACCTTATAGTCGGTTAACTGCCAGAGTGTGACAAGGGCTCCATCACGGCGAATCGTCGACGGATCAACGTACACCATGTTACGTGCCGGGGACTGGGAGGCACTCTCGATGGCCACCCAGGTTTCTCCGGGAGGCATCACGCCATAGCCCAAGGGTTGATGGACGTGGTAGCTGGAGTCCGCACACGACGTCAGCACGAGGAGAACCGCGAGAGAAAGGCCGGGCACGAGAACTTGAGGCATACACACCTCACGGATACAACATTCTAAACAAGGCCAGAAGGAATGAACAAGCTGAGCAGGGAAGGAGTGATCTCGTCGTTGTGGTGGATGAGGGGACGATCCCAAACGATCGATTCTTCCGGTACCTATCTTTACGCATCGCGGGTCTCGATCGGAATCGAGGGCTTGCGGGACCTACGTAAGAAGACTAGAATCAAATTCTCTCGCCATGAAACCCAAGGCCATCAAGAAAAAGCGTTGGGTAAGGGCACGGCCACTTTCCCCGGTCCTTCACCCAGGAGATCGGCAGGAACGGTCGGCCAAATCGGCAACGGATGAGTTCTTTGCCGAAGCCTTTCGCCTGAGTCCCCACCCGATCGGTATCACGGAACTTGAGACCGGACGCTGTCTGGAGATCAATGACGCGTGTCTCGAGATCTTCGGTTTTCGTCGAGACGAAGTCATCGGAAAGACGACGTTGATGTTGGGAATCTGGCCCGACCCTCTCGACCGTGCGAGACTCATCGATCGGCTTCGTGCTGAAGGGGCGGTTAGGAATCATGAAGTCTCCATGCGGATGAAGAATGGAGAATGCCGACAGTTCCTCATCTCCACGAACATGATCACCCTCAAGGGGAAGGCGTGCATCCTCACGATCGGCAATGACATCACAGAACGTAAGCAGGCTGAGGAGGCGCTTCGCCGGTTGAACGAGACGCTTGAACAGCGTGTCGACGAGCGTACGACGGCATTGAGGACGGTGCAAGCCAGGCAACAACTTCTGCTGACGTCCACTCCGGTGGTGCTCTACGCCTGTAAGGCGGACGGGGATTATGCCGCCACATTTGTCAGTGAGAATGTGGTGGAGCAGCTCGGGCACAGCCCGAAAGACTTCACGAGTCACTCGGACTTTTGGATGAGTCATATCCATCCCGATGATCGTGCGTATGTGTTGGCTGGTCTTTCGAGGGCCTTTGACTATGGTCGCCATATCCACGAATACCGGTTCCTGCATAAGGATGGGGCCTATCGTTGGCTTCGAGATGAGGTCCGCCTGCTTCGTGATGAGGCGGGTGCAGCGCTCGAGCTCATCGGATTTCAGATCGACGTGTCCGACCAGAAACGGGCGAACGAAGCACTGCGTGAAGGCGAAGAGCGGTTTCGTTTGTTCATCGAACACGCCCCTGCCGCGATCGCCATGTTTGACCGGGACATGCGTTATTTGGGGGCGAGTCGGCGCTGGATGGAGGATTATGGGCTCTACGGAGATATTTTGGGTCGGTCCCACTATGACCTGATTCCTGATTTTTCGTCATGGTGGAAGGAAGTCCATCGCCGAGGTCTGAAGGGAGAAATACTCAGTGCGGATGAAGACCGCTTCGTCCGATCCGATGGCACCATCCAGTGGATCACCTGGAATGTTCGTCCGTGGTACAGCGGAAATATGGTCGGCGGGATCGTGATTGCAACCGAAGACGTGACGGCCCGTGTGGAGGCCAAGCGTGCCCTTCACGAGAGTGAGGAACGATCGGATCAGGTCATTCGCCTGGCGAACTTTGGGATTTTTGATCATGACCACCGTGCCGGGACCGTTTACTGGTCGCCGGTCATGAGAGAAATGTATGGAGTCGGTCCTGCCGAGCCGGCTTCTGTCGAAGGGTATCTCGCACTCATCCATCCGGAGGATCGAGAAGCGGTGGTGGCGGCGATGAAGCTGACGAATCATTCAGTCGGTGACGATCTGAACTTGATGGAGCATCGTGTGGTGCGGCCGGACGGCAGTATCCGTTGGTTGAGCTTGCGATCATGGACGCTATTTGACGACGAAGGATCTGACCGTCGTCCCGCGCGAACCTTGGGTGCGATGATCGACATTACGAAGCGCAAACAAGCTGAGGAGGCGCTGAAGCTCAGCGAGCGTCAATTCGCGTCGTTTATGGATAACTTGCATGGCTTTGCGTGGATCAAAGACGGTCAAGGTAAATATCTGTACGTCAATCGACTCTTTCACGAATCTCTTGTCGCAGGGTTAGATTGGAAAGAAAAGACCGCCCGTGAATTGTGGCCTGACGAGATCGCCGAGCAGTACGAGAAAAGTGACAAGAAGGTGTGGGAGACTCGGATGCCGATGCACTCGGTCGCGCCGTTCATCCAGAATGGAGAAGTTCGACATGCCCTCGTCAGCAAGTTTCCCATCGTTGATCACAAAGGGTCCCCTGCCCTATTAGGTGGTGTGGCGGTCGATATCACTGAACGCCAGCAAGCGGAGGAGCTGCTGAGACAGCAAGCGGACTTGCTGAATCAATCCCACGATGCCATTTTTGTATGGAAGATCGGTGGAGGCATCGTGTATTGGAACCGCGGGGCGGAAGAACTCTATGGATGGCGATCGGATGAGGTGATCGGACGCAGTAGTCACGCGCTGCTCAACACGAGCCCTTCGACGACAACCAAAGAGATGGAAGCTCGCCTTGCGCAAGAGGGCCGGTGGTACGGTGAGATTACCCACGTCGCCAAGGATGGTCGGCGGTTGATCGTCGAGAGTCGACATGTGCGGGTCATGTACGGTGGCCAGGAGTACGCGCTGGAGTCCAATCGTGACATCACTGAGCGCAAGCAAGCCGAAGAGGCGCTCCATCGGCAGCAAGTGCAGCTGGAGGAGCTGACCTCGAAGCTGCTGACGGCACAAGAACAGGAGCGGCGACGAATCGCCCGGGATTTACATGATGATGTGAGTCAGCGACTAGCCGCTTTGGTCCTGGAAGTCGCGTCGTTCGAGAACCATTCTTCGATCATACCGACTGAACTGACGCAAGCGTTGATCACGTTGCGGCAAGGCTTAGAGCAGGTGTCGGACGATGTGCACAGCCTTGCCTACCGCCTTCATCCTTCGCTCTTGGAACATGCTGGGCTGCGCCCGGCTGTCGAAGACCACGTCCAGCAGGTTGCTCGGCGCACGGGCCTGCCGATCCGGCTCAAGATCGCCGGGGTTCCGACCGTCGTGTCTCTCGATCACGCCACCTGTCTCTTCCGGGTGATCCAGGAGAGTGTTCAGAATATCGTCAAACATGCGCAGGCTACGCAGGCGACCGTCTGGCTTCGTGGGTCTTCCAAAGGGCTGGGGCTGTCGGTCCTAGACAATGGGAAAGGGTTTAACGTGGATGATTTAAGCACCCATGAACAAGGTCTGGGGTTGAGCAGCATGGAGGAGCGATTGCGGCAATTGCACGGGACTTTCAGAATTCAATCGAGACCGTCCCAAGGGACGAAGGTCTGTGCGTGGATACCCTTAGATGTGGAGGTCACATGAAGCGGCCGCGTATTTTAATGGCAGACGATCACGCCATTGTTCTGGCGGGGCTACGGAAGCTGGTTGAAGCCGAGGGTGAGGTCGTTGGGATGGTGGAAGACGGGCGTACGCTGGTCGACATGGCCCAGCAACTCCGACCGGACATCGTCTTGCTCGATATCTCAATGCCATTGCTGAATGGGCTGGATGCGGCACGTCAGTTGACCAAGCTGGTGCCGGAAAGCAAGCTCATCTTTCTGACCATGCATGCTACGCCTACCTATGCCACGGAAGCCTTTAAGGCTGGAGCTGCAGGGTATCTGATTAAGCGGTCAGCGGCGGTGGAGCTGAAGCAAGCGATTCAGGCGGTGATGCGAGGTCAACACTACATGACTCCGCTGATCACGAAGGATGTGTTGGCGGCCACACTGCAATCTCCGGATGGGCAACCGAGTAAGCCGCTCGTGACGTCTCTGACCCAGCGGCAACGTGAAGTGCTCCAGCTTGTTGCCGAGGGAAAGGGAACCAAGACGATCGCCTCCATTCTCAATATTTCCGTGAAAACCGTGGAATTTCACAAGTTTCGCATCATGGGTGAGCTTAATCTGCATTCCACTGCCGAGCTCATCAAGTATGCCATCGCGGAAGGCCTCGTGAGCGTGTCGACCTAGGCATCGGTCGGAGGTTAGACGGGTCTGTAGGGTCATTGCGAAGCTCACTTCGTCACTAGTAAGATACCCCCTTCTTTCTAGAAATTTCCCTAGTTCACAAAGATCGTATGTGCTCGCTAAGATTCCACTCAAGAGAGTTCGGTAGCCGGTTCGTTCGAGTTAAGGAATGAAATGGGCAAAAAGGAAGAGTCTGTCAGTTCAGGAGAGGGTTCTATGCGGGTTTCAGCGATTATTGACCGTGTCCATCGTGCACTAGAAGAGTTTGGTGCGAGCTGCTCGATGGAGGACGTTGTTGGGCTTTGTCCAGACTTAACTTGGAATCAGGTGTATCTGGCCATCGATTATTTGAATAAGACAGGAAAAGTTCGTGTGACCCTCGATCCAGATAGAACATATTCAGTTCAGGCCTACCCGGTCACAGCCGACCCACCCCACGTCTCTTCAAGACAAGGTCAGGTTCAGACTCCTGCCTAGCAATTAGCAATCATACAAGGCTCTGTCCATATCGGTTCGGCACGGGAGTACTTGTTGCTTTTTGGCAAAAGCATCCTGTTCAGGCTACCTAACCTATTCTAATCTACTCATGCTAGACCCCGTGTCTAAACCAGTTGACACTACTTCTTCTTCAGATTAAATTTGGGGCCGGGGTTGGCGTTTGACATCCGACGCTGTGGTGTCAGGCTTAACAGGTTGTTTCAGGGAGGATGTCTATCGGTATCAGACTTGGGAAGTGTGCTGTGGTGTACTACTTCATTCCGTGACGGGTCGGGACGAAAGGAGTAGCTATGGATAATACCTTCATAATGTTTGCGGTCGTGATGCTCGTGATCTTCATCGGCGGTATCATCGTGTACAAGAAGAGCGTCTAGGCTTCGCTCTACCACGTACCGTCATCTTCTATGGGGCCCAACACCTGATGCCTTTTGCAGGTTACGTATCGGGTGTGCTGAGTGTCAATTTATCGGTGTGCCCTTCACCTTTCTGACTTGTGGCAGATGGGGTGGGGCATAGTCTCCGGCTATCATCTCAAGGCCAAGAATCCCCGCCGGCTGCTCGCCACACTCACACGAGTGTAGTCGCGAAGCATACCAACGAGAAGGTACTCGAACTACACCAAAGAGAGGAAGTCTCTTATCCGCTATTCTCGGATTGCCTTGGCTCGCTTTTGAAGGTAGGCATTGCGGACCGCAGCGTAGAGGTCTAGAGTCGATTCTTCAACACCCTGAAACTTCTCCAAATTCAGAGAGCGGTCATTGACGATCTCTATCGCACGCGCACCGATCGAAATGGCATAGGTGGCTGCTCGCTCATCTATATCGACCACCGTCGGGATCGAATCGATGTTATGCATGGTCGGTAGGATCAACCAGTAAATCGGGTTGAGGGCGATGTCTCCGGCATATCCGACAAGATCTCGAACGGTATAGGGTCCCAGTAGCGGCACCATTAGATAGGGCCCGGGTTGGACTCCGTAAAATCCTAACGTCTGTCCCGTATCTTCTTCCGGTGTGGTGAGGTTGAAGCGCTGCGCCACATCGAAGAACCCCCCGACCCCAACGGTCGTATTAATGACGAATCGCCCGGCTTCTATCCCCGCACCCTTGAATTTTCCTTGAAAGATATTGTTCAGGAATCGTGGAGTCACACGACTATTATAAAAGACGTTACTGATCCCCACCTGGATGCTATCCGGAACGACAACGTTGTATCCCTTGGCCACCGGCTTCAGCACCCAACGATCGAGCTGCCGGTTAAACTCAAAGAACTTGGTATTGAGAGGTTCCCAAGGGTCATACTCCTCAACGGTTCCCTCGCCTGGCTCGGCGAAGGGGTCAAACAGCTCATCCGAGGATTGATTGTCAACGGCTGTAAGGCTGGAGGACGAAGTTGAGGAGGCATCGGCG
The DNA here is from genome assembly GCA_019636875.1 of Nitrospira sp. Lineage (GTDB taxonomy): Bacteria > Nitrospirota > Nitrospiria > Nitrospirales > Nitrospiraceae > Nitrospira_D. Next base: position 16,503 of record JAHBWR010000051.1, on the reverse strand, counting down.
ATAAGTACTGCCGAGGAGTTTTCTTCGACGTGTGGTACCTCGGAACGCGTTGAGCCAGTCTGCATTGCACAACCAGCAAGCAGCACACATACACCGCCAAAGACAAGTCCACCGATACTCCCCATCGACCGGGCCGGCCTACAACCAGTCTGTATTCGCATACTTACCGTCGTCCTCCTAGGAATCAATTAACCCACAGTGCTAGTGCGGCCTCGCACTGTACCAAAAGTCGAGTCGTGCGCCAATCTCTAATTTCTGAACCCTCTATTCAAACAAGAATATGGAACGCATACGCTCCCGTGTCGTCATGGCATTATGATTGCTTGATCATTCGTTCACCAGTACGGCCCGCGTTCGCAGCCGAGTCTGGCGTCCGGAACCAGGCATCCGCATGGATCGCCTGTAAGCTCCGGAACACCTCATGACAGTGGACAAGGAGGAAGCCGATGAAAGCCGTGATCGGAGTTGATGGCTCAAAATATTCAGAGTGGGCGCTGGGATGGCTGGGGCGGATTCCCTTTCGTGTCGCACCTCGGGTGACGGCGATTCATAGTATAGATTTCAATTCTGCTCGGGCACCGTTCGTCACACATCCAACCGTAACCGGGTATGAGCCGGATGTGGGCGAGGCCATTCATTTCTTGGAATCTCGCGCTAAGCGGGTGGAAACGGAAACGAAGCAGAGTTTGGAGGACCTGGGGCTGAATGGGTCAGTGCGTGTGGAGAAAGGGCAAATCGCACAGGCCCTGTTGAAGCATGCCGGGGGTACCGCCCTGATCGTGGTGGGCAGCCGCGGCTTGGACGCGATCGACCGGTTTATGTTGGGAAGTGTCTCGACGGCGATTGCGCTGCATGCGTCATCTCCCGTCCTGATCATTAAGGAACCACCGCAACCCCTTCGGCGAGTGTTGGTGGCGACAGACGGGTCAGCATCATCCAATAGGGCCATTCAGTTTTTGATGAAACAGTTGAAAATTGATCCAAAGGCCGAGCCAATCGTGATTCTGTTGGTTCATGTCATGCCCTTCTTGCGGTATACGGTCGTGAAGGAGGCGGGAGAAAAGTTACTCGCGCGTGAGGCGGCCAGTCTCGAACGAGTCGGCTATCTGGTCAGACAAATCCCACGAGTAGGACCGGCGGCTGAAGAAATCTTGCGGGTGGTGAGCCTTGAGCAGCCTGACCTGATCGTGACCGGGGCAAAAGGACGGAGTGCGGTGGCTCGCTTTCTTCAGGGAAGTGTCTCAACAAAACTGATCCATCAGAGCGCATGCTCGACCCTCATTGTTCGGTAAAGGGAGCCCCTCCAGCGCAGTATGTGCTTACAACCATCAGCGTTGCCACTCTGCCCCGCAAGAGAAGCAGCATACTGACCGGAGGGACGAAGAATAGGTGAAAAACACAACCAACCAGAGGAAGAACCGTTCACCTTAGAGTCTTCAGCTTCCGCAGAAAGGGAGTCCTAAGAGCTTTAGAGGTTCTTTCCTTGACGGAGTCTTGTAGCTCGTCGTATGGCGTGTTACGCACTCTTTTTGTACACGACAAGCCCGGCGATGAGGAGTATTCCCATCACTCCCATGAACATCCACAACATGTCCATAAAACGCTCCTTTCGGTTAGTAACGATGGTGACTACAGGTCGAGGAGTAGCAACTCCTGTGCGAGCCACAAGAGAAGGAAGCTAAGGATAAGGTGGCGACAATAAGTGTGTTTCAGCAGTACTGGTATGCACAGTTCGGGGAATTGTGGAGAATGTCCCCATAGTCGTCCAGTTGACTAGACAAATTGTTGGAAAGCACAACGTCTTGAGAAGACCTTGGCCTAGACGCTAGCCAAGACCCTCCCGCCCATGTGGTGTGGACAGATCCTGCTCTGGTCCGATCGGGATTATACGGGTGGGATTGATGGTGTCGTGGGTGACGTAATAGTGCTGCTTGATATGGTCGAAATGTACGGTTTCTCCAATGCCGTCGGTTTGGTAGAGATCTTTGAGGTATCCGAAGAGGTTAGGGTAGTCCCTGATTCGTCGGACATTACACTTAAAATGGCCATGGTAGACCACATCGAATCGTACCAAGGTGACGAAGAGTCGCCAGTCGGTCTCAACGAACGCTGATCCGAATAAGAAACGGCGGGCTGCAAGTCTTGCGTCAAGTTGATCGAGCGCTGCGAACAAGCTACGTGCCGCTCGTTCATAGGCGCCTTGTGATGTGGCGAAACCTGCTCGGTAGACCCCATCGTTGACGTTCTCATAGATGAACCTATTGAGCTCGTCGATCTCCGGCCGAAGGTCTTCTGGATACAAATCAATCGGACTCTCTGTAAAGCGATTGAATTCACCGTTCAAGATTCTCATCAGATCATCGTCGGAATTGGAGACGATGCGTTTGGATACGGTATCCCAGAGGACCGGTACGGTCACGCGACCGCGAAAGTGTAGGTCTGTGGCCCTGTAGGCCTCGCTGAGAAAGTGAAACCCGTTGACGGCATCGATGGAATGACCGGGTCCCTCACGAAAGGCCCACCCTCGCTCATCACGGATTGGATCCACGACGGTCATCCCGACTACATCCTCAAGCTTCTTAAGTCTGCGAACAATGATAGTCCGATGCGCCCAAGGGCACGCCCATGACACGTACAGGTGATAGCGGCCGGCGGCCGATGGGTAGCCGGAGCTGCCATCGGCTGTCACCTGATTTCGGAACAGGTCCGCCTGGCGTGTAAATTCACCGACAGTCGATTGTTCGTCTGGGAATTGGGCTTGGACAGTCATACTGAGTCAACTCCTTTCTAGAACAGGCTCTCTTCAACCGTCAAATCATGTGGGACGACACGAGGTGTCGCTGTTGCATTCTGCCACAGCGACATCCCTTTACCGTGGCAATAGGCTACGAATATCGGACTTTTTCGGGAGAAAACAACGGCTATGAGGGGCATGCCCCGTGCGAGAGAATTAACGGGAGGACCGAACCGGAAGACGACGGAGTGGTGCGAGCGTAGGTATTCATGACTGACCGCCATCATATGAAGCAAGGTAGTGAGAGTCATGTCATACAAAAATTGATTCGTAGTTTGGTGGTTTGTCTAATCATCGCGGGGGGGCTCGGCTGCGAGAATCGCTCAGCCAATACCACTCCGGTCAAGAAGGACCAGGGTTCCGCACAGTCAAGGTTGTTGCGCCTGACGCCAGAAGAGTTATCCCGCATGCAGCTGGAACTTGTGCCGGTGGCACAGGGAGAGCTTCTTTTACACCGACAGTTTCCTGCAACCGTCCAAGCCAACCAAAACGAATTGGCGGAGGTCACGACCCTGATCCGTGGACGTGTTGTGAAGGTCCATGTCGATGTTGGGCAAGACGTCAAGAATGGGGCGTTGTTGGCGATGCTCCACAGTGTGGATCTAGGCGTGGCGGAAGGAGAGTACCTGAAGGCTGGGGCGAGGCTGCATGAGGCGGAGTTAGCGTATCTTCGGGCCAAAGAACTGTACGAAAACAAGGCTATCAGCCTCGCTGAATTGCTGCGCCGTGAAGCTGTGATGAAGACTGTACGAACCGAAGTGCGTGAGGCCCAGAATCGTCTGGAACTGCTCGGTGTGCCTAGAGAAGAGATCGATAGATTGGAACGGGACCATACGATTAAGGCCAATGTCCCGTTGCGTGCACCGTTCGCCGGGCGGGTTCTTACACGCAACCTCACGCAGGGGGAAGTGGTTGAGACCGAGCAGAAGCTGTTTACCGTGGCGAATCTCACTGATGTGTGGGTCATCGGCAACGTGCCGGAGAAGGACGTGCAATTCATCCGAAAAGACCGGAAAGTCAACGTCATCCTGGCTGCGTATCCGCACGCCATTTTCCCAGGAACGATCACGTACATCGGCGATACGCTTGATCCGGCCACTCGTACCATGAGCCTACGAGTCACAGTGCCGAACCCGGATCGCCTGTTGAAACCGGAAATGTTCGCCATTGTCAGCGTGTATGGGACCTCAAGCGAGGATGTGTTGAGCATACCCCTCGCGGCTGTCCAAGACGGGTCTGACGACAAGATGGTGTTTGTTCAACGGGAGCCCGGTGTCTTTGAGGCGCGGCCAGTCAAGCTAGGGCATGAAGAGGGGGACGTCATCAGGGTACTGGAAGGGGTTAAGGTTGGTGAGCAGGTCGTCACCAAGGGCTCTTTCGCCCTCAAATCCCAAATGGAACGGCACAAGATCGAGCCCACGCCATGATTGCCTCGCTTCTGGAATTTTCACTGCGGCAACGGATTTTGGTCATTGGCTTGGCATGTCTGTTGTCTGTCGTCGGAGTGATTGCCTTTGAATCGATCCCGATCGATGCCTACCCCGACGTGACAAACATACAGGTGCAGGTGTTAACCGACGCGCCGGGTCTCTCGCCGGTCGAGGTAGAACGATTCATCACCTATCCGCTCGAAATCCAGATGACCGGCCTGCCTGGTTTAGCGGAAATCCGGTCGTTGTCTAAATTTGCGCTCTCCCAGATCACGATGGTGTTTGAGGACGAAGTCGATGTCTATTTTGCCCGCCAATTGGTCTTGGAACGGATGATCGCGGCGAAAGAGTGGTTACCCGCAGGGATTGAGCCAGTGATGGCGCCGATCGCCACAGGTTTGGGAGAGGTTTACCAATATTATCTGGATGGGCCGCATGCCACGGAGGGTGATTCCAAGCTTGCAGAGGCAGTGTTGACCGAACAACGGACGATTCAAGACTGGGTTTTGCGCCCGCTGCTCAAGAGCGTGCCAGGGGTGATCGATGTGAACGGAATGGGCGGGTTCGTGAAGCAGTATCAAGTTCTGGTCGATCCGGCCAAGCTGCTGAAATTTGACTTAACGCTTCATCAAATCCATGAGGCGGTGGTGAAGAACAATGCCAATGTCGGGGGCAATGTGTTGGAACGGCACGCCAACCGTTCGATCGTTCGAGGCCTTGGGTTGATCAAGGTTGTCGATGATATCGAGTCCATCATCGTGAAGGAAGTCGACGGTACGCCGGTCTTCGTTCGCGATGTTGCGGAGGTCCGTATCGACCATGCTGTTCGTCATGGCGCGGTGGTGCTCAATGGTGAGCGGGAAGTCGTCGCCGGCATCGTGCTCATGCTTCGCGGAGGCAATGCCCGTCAGGTGGTCGAGGCGGTTAAGACGAAGCTGGATGATATCCAGCAGAACAATATCCTTCCAGCCGGTACAAACCTGATCCCTTTCTATGACCGCATTGAGCTGGTGCATGCCGCCATTCACACGGTACGTGATGCCTTGATTGAGGGGATTGTACTGGTGGTCTTCGTCTTCTTTTTCTTCCTGGGCCATGTCCGCAGCGCGATCATTGTAACCGTCACGCTGATCGTCACCCCTCTCGTGACCTTTATCGTGATGAAACAGTTTGGGCTATCGGCCAACCTGATGACGCTGGGCGGATTGGCCATCGCCATCGGCGAGATTGCTGATGGGTCGGTCGTTGTGGTCGAAAACGTTTATCGCCATCTCGCGCAGAGTAACGGCCTGAAGGCGAAGGACAAGATCGAGGTGGTGTTGCGAGCAACCAAAGAGGTAGGCCGTCCCATTCTCTTCGGGATCTTGGTGATCAGCGTCGTGTTCCTGCCGCTCATGACGTTGCAAGGGATGGAGGGCAAGATGTTCGCGCCACTGGCCTACACGCTGGTGATCGCCCTCTTGGCATCGGTCGTGGTGACGCTGACCCTGTCACCGGTGCTCACATCGCTGCTCTTGCGCGGAGACCATCCGCAGGAAACGGGCCTGACTCGGTGGATGAAGCAACGGTACTTGCCGGTGCTGCAATGGACCCTGCAACATCGTAGGGTCGTCCTGGCCGGCTCGACGGCTATCGTGCTTGCCAGCTTGGCCCTCGTGCCCTTCATTGGACGACAGTTTATACCCCTACTGGAGGAAGGGGCGCTCACCCCTCAAATCGTCCGTCTGCCGAGCGTGTCGCTGCCGGAATCCATCGAGATGGAAAAGCAGACCCATCAGGCGATATTGGAATTCCCGGAGGTTCGTATGGCCGTGAGCAAAATCGGGCGCCCGGAAATCGCGTATACGCCTGAAGAACCGTTCGAGAGCGATCCGGTAGTGACCTTGCACGACCGAAGCACATGGAAGACGGCCAGGACACAGTCGGGGCTGACCGACGCCATTAGGGGAAAATTGGCTGAGATCCCCGGTATTTCCGTGCTCATGAGCCAGCCGATTCAGGAACGGGTCGATGAGTTGATCTCTGGTATCAGAACGGAATGCGCCATCAAGTTGTTTGGCGACGATCTCGACGTATTGTGGAACAAGGCGGAGGAGATCGCATCTTTGCTGCAGCAGATTGAGGGAGTCAAAGACATCAAGGTCGAACAGACTTCCGGACAGCCTTATCTGAACATTGACATCGACAGACAGAAGATCGCCCGTTTCGGCATCAACGTGGCCGACGTGCAGGAGATCATCACCACGGCGATCGGTGGGAAGCCGGCGACGCAGGTCTATGAAGGTGAGCGGCGGTTTCAGCTCATCCTGCGATTTCCGGAGCCGTATCGGAACAGTGTCGCGAGCGTCGGAGAGATTCGGGTGAAGGCCGCCTCCGGGGCCTTGATCCCCATGAGCGACCTCGCAACCATCGAAATGCGGGAAGGGCCGGCTCGCATCAGCCGCGAACAGGTGAAACGCCGCATCTTCGTCGGCTTCAATGTCGTCGGCCGGGACATCGGCAGTGTCGTGGATGAAGGCAGACAGAGGATGGCAGAGCAGATCCATCTGCCGATGGGATACAGCGTTGTGTGGGGTGGGGCATTCGAGAACATGGAACGAGCGAACGCACGCCTCATGATCGTGGTGCCTATCACGCTGGGACTCGTGTTCTTCCTGTTGTTTTGGGCATTCCATTCCTTACGCTATGCCACGTTAATTATCGTCAATCTCCCCTTCGCATTGATCGGCGGCGTGGTTTCTTTGTGGTTGACCGGGCAGTACTTGAGCGTCCCGGCCTCCATTGGATTCATTGAGCTGTTTGGACTTGCAGTAGGGAACGGGATCATCCTTGTCTCCTATATCAACCAGCTGCGCCAGGGAGGCAAGCAGATGGACGAGGCGATTCTGACTGGGAGCAGTTTGCGTCTTCGTCCGGTTGTGATGACGATGATGACGACATTGCTGGGCCTGCTGCCGCTGGTGCTGGCGCAAGGGATTGGCGCCGAGGTGCAGCGGCCGCTTGCGACGGTCGTGATTGGGGGGCTCTTCACCTCGACGGCGCTGACACTCGTTGTCCTGCCGGTGCTCTATAGTCTGTTTGGGGGACCTGAGGTGAGCCAAGAGGAGGCGCCGGAATGGGTCTGAGAAAATGCCGTCGAGTGGGCAGGGAAAGGAAAGGATCTAACAACAGGTCCGTCCACGATCAGGCATCAATCTTGTAGGTATTGGTATGTGCATGCGCTGGACGAGTTGGGGGTCGCCTAATTTTTTAGACAGGCGATGTTGAGATAGAGCATAGCGAGGGGTCAAAATTTGAGAGGGAGGGGCCATGAGACAGATGTTGGTGGGAGTGATCTTGCTGTGCCTCTTTGTGGTCTCGGGGTCGGTCGTGCATGCAACCGGCGCCGGAGACCAGGACTTTTCGACGAAAGGTGCAGCACTGCTGAAACAAAAACAGTATGCAGAGGCGCGGACTGTGTTGGAAGCCGGTCTATTGAAAGATCCGTCGAATAAGCAGGCCCATTTCAACTTGGCAGAGGCTTGTCGAGGTATGAAATCCTGGGTCTGTGCAGAAAAGCATTACGAGACCGCGATAGAGCTGGAACTGGATGTCTCTAGAGCGAGTGGATCGACGGTCTCTCGCCTGCCAGTGCCACGGCACAAAGCCTGGCAATTGCACAATGACGCGAAGGTGTGGCGGTTACTGGAGGAAGCGAGAGGTCTGCTTGTCGGCGGGCAGGTTCCTCCAGAGAAGATGAAATCGGCACAGAACGCGTTGGACAAGGCCAACGAACTGGGTTTCAGCGATGAGCAACGGCCCATTCACGAATACTTGCTCACGAAGCTCCCGGGGCAGCGAAAGGTTGGTCCGAAGCCTGACGGCTCGTCGACACAAGGAGCGCTACCGGAAGATCCACGAGAAGCGCCGATGGTCCTGGTGCCGGCCGGAGAATTTTCCATGGGGAGTACCATGGGAGATGACGAAAAGCCCGTCCATCGCGTCTATCTCAACGCCTTCTACATGGACAAGTTTGAGGTGACGGTAGGACAGTATGCCAAGTATCTGCAGGCAACAGGCATGGAGGAGCCTTCGGACTGGAACATCATGAATCAAGCGCAACATCGCAAACGCCCAGTCGTCAACATCAATTGGTCGGATGCTGCCACGTTTTGCAAATGGGCGGGTAAGCGTTTGCCGACTGAAGCAGAGTGGGAAAAAGCGGCACGGGGAACGGATGGGCGTATCTACCCATGGGGTGACGAAGCACCGACTCGGCTCCACGCGAATTTTGGCAAGAAGGAATGGGACAACCATCTGGCATTAGTTCCGGGCGGGTCGTTCGAAATGGGTAAGAGTCCGTATGGCATCTATGACATGGCAGGCAATGCCTGGGAATGGGTCAATGACTGGTATGACCATGACTATTACAAGAAGAGCCCAACGAAGAATCCGCAGGGACCGACAAAGGGTGAGTCGAAAGTGGTGCGAGGCGGGTCCTGGCTCTATGTTCCAGATTTTTTACGCACCTCGTTCCGTTTTAATGCAGAACCGTCCGGTCGACACTTCGGCTATGGGTTCCGCTGCGCCAAGAATCCGTAACGTGAGTCTGTTGGATTACTGAGCGACCGGGGTAGGCCTTTGGGGATCGACTCAGCGATATTTGGCAAAGCAGATCAAATCGAGGTGGTCATAATGATCAGGCAGAATGGTTTCGGCTTTGTAGCCGAGATTGAGAAAGAATTGAATGTTTCTGGCCGTGCGCAGCATGGTGCAGGCGTAAATTTTATGGGCATCGGTCGTCACTCGCTCAATCTCACGGATCAACGCCTTCCCAACCCCCCGAGATTGGGACGCGGGACTCACGGAGAGCAACCGAATCACGCAGACGCCGGCTACCGTCCAAAAGCGCACGGAGCCGACGATCTCTCCGTTTGCCTCGGCCAAGAGGATATGCTTCTCTCTCGCATCGTCTTTCAGACTTTCGACAGTCTCCGTTGTCCAACCGCTCAGTTTGTAGATGCCGGCATATTCGCCAAACGCAGCCTGTTGCACCTGGAGAAGAGCGGGAAAATCGTCTTCGGTTGCCGGTCTGATGTGAACCACGACAGAGCTCCTGGGGAAAGGACGGTCCCCGCACTTCATAACGGAGGGGAACAAGATTCGCAAGGATGATTGACGGCATTCCGACAGGGACGAAAGCGCATCCCTGGGGGTGCCATTGTATTCCATCAGAGGACGTAAAGGGAGGATTCATGCTGAAGGAAGTTGCAGGAGATATCTTACGGTCAAAGACCGAAATGGTCGCGCACGGTGTTGCTCCGAACGACAACTATGCAAACGGCCTGGCATTAGCCCTAAGAGAACAGTGGCCTGCCATGTACAAGGATTTCAGGCACTATTGCCAAACGTTCACGCCAAAGACCGGTGAGTTGTGGGCCTGGGCTGGCGCCGGCGGCGTACGAATTGTGAGTCTGTTTACTCAGGAACCAGCTCCCAGCCATGGGTCCAGACCGGGAAAAGCCACAATCGAAAACGTCAATCACTGTCTCAAGGCTCTTGCCAAGCTGATCGAAAACGAGAAGATCAGGAGTGTCGCACTTCCTCGTCTGGCAACGGGTGTTGGTGGCCTCGACTGGAAGGATGTGAAGCCGTTGATCGAGAAACATCTCGGCCACCTGTCCATCCAGATCTACGTGTATACCTTGTATCAACCAGGTGTCCAAGCAACGGAAGGGTAGAGTTCCGCTGTCCGGTCGAATCGGCTTGGTCTGAAGGGATGGGAGCAGGGAGAACATCGACGTGCCGTTAGTTCCACACGAGCTCTACGAGCGCTTGGTCGTGGTGCGGAGAGATCTGCATCGATATCCAGAATTGAGCTGGCAGGAGTCACGAACAGCCAACGTCATCAGCACGTTTCTTCACAGCCTTGGAGTTCAAAGCCGCACAGATGTCGCGGGTCACGGAGTGGTGGCCGAGATTCCTGGGCCTGCCGGGGTTCCTTGCGTGGTGCTACGGGCCGACACCGACGCATTGCCGATTCAGGAAGAGACTGGTCTCGAGTTCGCCTCGGTGCATGACGGAGTCATGCATGCCTGCGGCCACGACGGACACACGACGATGTTACTTGGTGCTGCTGCACTGCTTGTGCAGGAGAAAGATCTGCCGGCGCCGGTGCGATTGATCTTTCAGCCGGCTGAAGAAAAAGGGTCCGGCGCTCTCGCAATGATTAAGGAAGGCGCGCTCGATGGGGCAGGCCTTATTTTCGGAGGCCATCTGGATCGCCATTACCTGCCCGGCGCCATTGTGGTGAGTGAAGGGGCCGTCAACGCATCCTCCGATAACTTTACCGTTGAGATCATCGGGCAAGGCGCGCATGGGGCCAGACCGCACGAAAGCATCGATGCCGTGATAGTCGGGAGTCTCATGATCATGGCCTTGCAAACCATCGTCTCGCGTGAGGTTGATCCGTCTCGTCCCTCGGTGGTGTCGGTCGGTCAGTTTCATGCAGGGACGGCACCGAATGTGATCGCCGGACAGGCCAAGTTAGACGGAACAGTACGAGCTCAAGATCCGACGGTTCGCCGACAATTACTGAACTCGATTCGCCGTATTGCGGAATCGATCGCGCAGCTCCACGGGGCGAAGATCAAGATCACCGTCACAGAAGGAACGCCGCCGCTCGTCAATCATACGGAGATGGCAGCCCTTGCGCGTCGTGCCGCAACCGAGACCGTTGGGGAAGAGAATGTACTGCCGCTGAAGACCGCCAATATGGGGGCTGAAGACTTTAGCTATTACCTGGAAAAGATTCCGGGCGCCTATGTCCGATTCGGCGGCCAAGTTCCGGGTCGGGAAGGCTATCCGGCGCATTCCAGTAAGTTCGATTTCGATGAAGAAGCGTTGGCCGTTGGAGCAGCATATTACCATGCTGTTGCCAAAATCGCAGGTCGGCAACTGAGCCAGCAAGTGGGAGCCAATTCATCACCGCCTGATGACCGATGATCAGAGTCAGGGAAGCTCGGGAAGAAGACGTCGGCCAGATTCGCGAGATTTTTCTCGCGGTGTACGGGACGGATTATCCGCATCGCGAACTCTATGACGAACTCTGGCTGAAACGTTCCGTCTTTACCGATGACGCGCTCATATTGGTGGCGGAGGATACCGACTCAGGTCGCGTGATCGGCACCGCTTCGGTCCTGTTCGACTTCGGAGCCCATTCCGATCTGGTCGGAGAGTTCGGTCGTCTTGCCGTGCATCCCGACTATCGTCGGATGCAGGTCGGAAAGTTGCTCATGGACCGGCGGCTCGAAGCCATCAGAAACCGCCTTCACGTCGGCCTTGTGGTGGCTCGGACGGTCCACCCCTATGCCCAGCGCATCAGTCTCGCACAGGGGTTCATTGCGACGGGCTTTCTGCCGCTCAAGCACCTCTTTCGTCACCGCGAAAGCTTTGCGCTGCTGGCTCGGTATTTCGGGGATGCCCTGACCTTGCGCCGTAATAATCCGCGCATTATCCCAGAGGTCCATGCCTTGGCGAACCTCGTGATGAACCAACCTGCACTCAATCCAGACTTTATCGTGGACGAAGACTCCGCATCCTATCCAGCAGGCGGCGACTATCAGCTTGAACAGATGCAGGCCGAAGGGTATCCGGCGTTGCTCCGAATCGAACGAGGCCGAGTGAGGAATCGCGAGATTTTCGGACCGATGCGACTGGACTATGGTTTTTTCAAACTGCAGTCTCGCCAGACGAATTACTTTCTTGCCCGAGCCGGCGGTCAAGTCGTTGGAGCGGTCGGCTATACCATGGATCCGGTGGAACATACGGTTCGCGTGTTTGAGTTGATCGCGCTTGCCGACGATGTCGTGCGCTTTCTTCTCGCCGAACTCGAACGAAAGTGTCGAGAGGAGATGGCGATCGAGTACATCGAAATCGATGTCAGCGCCTATGCGCCGCGTATGCAGCGGACGTTGCTGGAGCTGAATTTTCTTCCGGTCGCCTATGTGCCCGCCATGGTGTTCTACCAGGTTGAACGACTCGACATCGTGAAGATGGTGCGATTGAACGCGTTACAAGATTTGGGACCTCTTGGGCTGACCGAACCGGTCCAGGCCATTGCCGATGTGGTGATGCGGGGTTTTTCCACGTGCGTCCTCGCTCCCCGAATGGCACAGGCAATCAGAGAAGTCCCGTTGTTTCATGGGATGAACACGGAACAGGCGACGAGATTAGCTGGAGTCTGCGCGGTGAAGAACATTGAGGCAGGGGAGCGACTCTTTGCCAAGCACGAGCCGGCAGACCGGCTTTATCTGGTGCTTCATGGGCGTCTCGCGATCAGCGGTGCATCTCCCTCCGACATCATTGGATCTATCCATACCGGAGAGACCTGTGGGGAAGTGTCGCTCCTCTCCGCGAGGCCCCACTCAGCCACGGCCAGGGCTATGAATAACCTCGAGGTAGCGGAGCTGCATCGGCGAGATCTGGAGGAACTCATTCGGCGTCGTCCCGATATTGGCGTCATCATTTATCGAAATTTGGCCGTCGGACTTGGAGATAAGCTCCTGCGTTCAGGAGATCGGAAGCCGGATCAAGCGAGGAGTGAAACCGAACGCCTTCCCCTTGCGTAGCAGGATGTTGCGCGCGTGACATCACCGACTCTTCGCTGGATGTCGATGCGCGCAGCCTCGCCTCGACGCCGAGGCACGGATGTCTAGACCTGGGAACGGCTGGTCAGGGAGTGATCTAGTACCGTTCAGGCGGCTTCACGGCGTCGTTCAGAGTCTCTAGATCTCCGAGGCCTTTGGAGAACACGCCTATTATTTTGGATCACATCGTCGACGATCATTCCACAGTTGACGCACCGCCAGCCATGGAAGTTGGACGAAGAACCGGTCTGGATTGCAAAACTGTCGTCATGGACAGCAAGGCCGTTACATCGTATGCAGTTCATCGTTCATCTCCTGATAGATTGTCTTGTCCAACCCGAGGGGTTGGGTTCTGGGTTCTGCTATTCTGTGTCGTGCGCTCTATCCGAGCGGTGCGCAACAACGCCGTACCGTCTCGGAAGCCGAGCAGGTACCGATCTCGGATCTCTGGAGGGCACGAGCGGTAGTCTTCAGTGTGGTCATGGTTCAACAGGGCATCACGCAGTCCGTCTTCTTCGGCTCGCCACCCGTCAACCTCTGGTTCCGTACGAGCCTGTGCAATCTGGCGTCTGCACCAATTAATGCGAATGGAGATGGGGTCTGTTGTCCGTTCCATGGTTCACCCCCGTAGGTACCCGAAAATATATTCAGAATTTGGAAAGGCAAGTTGGGTGCCATGGTGGGAAGCGTCCAGGAAAAGCGTTGTGATTTGTGCTCGTAGTATTCCAGTTTATACGTAATTGTAACGAGTTACGGTCTGGAGTCGCATCGGTCACGATAAGAAGTGCGGATGCTGGATCTGCCGATGGATCTGTAGGAGGTGAAGGGTGTAGAGATTAGCGTTTCATAATGATACTAGGTAAAACACTGGCTCGAAGGTCTAGAACCTTAAGGGTGGGGGAGGTTAAGGGTTTAAGGGCTACCAGCTTCCCATGCCGACCATCGCATTGGGATCAAAGTCAGAGGTGCCTGTGCGTGGCAGATCGTAATGGAGTATAGTGGTCGCCATGAATCTTGGGCTGAAGCGACTTGGGTCGTGTCTCGAATAAGGGATCAATCGGTTTGTGGAACAAGGAGTGATTATGACTGAGCACGGGGGTGGAACCGTTAAAGATTTCATGCATCGCTACCTGGAAGTCGTTCCTCATCACTCGACTGTTTCGGCTGTGGCCGGGCGAATGAGTGTTCGGCGAATCGGCTGTCTGCTCGTGGAATCGAATGATCCCACGCAAGGACCGATCGGAATCGTGACGGAGGCGGATCTCGTACGGAAGGTGTTTGCGGAGGGATTAGATCCAATGGCCACGAAGGTGGACCACGTCATGGTGAGCCCGATTGTGACGATTGCCGGCGGGCGCACCATGTTGGATGCCAGTCAGTTGATGGAAACCCATCATGTGCGACACCTCTGTGTGGAGGAAGCCGGTGAGATTGTCGGCATCGTGTCGGTGCGGGATCTCGTGCGATCGTTTGTGGATGCAGAAAGCGGTCCAGTCCGTGACCTTGATAAGGTGTACCGTCCGCTGAGCGTCTTGATGGCGACCACGATCGCGACCATTCAGAGCGATGCCTCCCTCCGTGCAGCGGCTGAGCGTATGCGGGAGAAGCGGATCGGTTCATTGTTGACGATCGAGGCCGGCGAGATCGTCGGTATCGTGACCGAACGCGATTTGGTTTGGAAAGGGCTTGCCGACAGCCAGGATCCGGACAGCACTCACGTGAGTGCCGTGATGAGTTCTCCTTTGCTGAGTATCGATATCAACCGCACCATCCGCGATGCGAGTCAAGCGATGGCCGAGCGGAGCGTCCGTCATTTGGCTGTGACGGACGGCGGGAAAATCGTGGGAGTACTCTCCGTACGAGACTTGGTAAAAATGGTCTCTATCAGGGATCGGCCTAGATTTCTCGCGAAGACATAAGAGCACCTTGACACTCATTCCGTCAGAAGAGGAGCCAGATCAGGCAACCAGGGGACCATCACGAGACCGAGGCAAATGGACAGCGCAACGATTGAGGCCACGAGCTCCTCATCGAGGCCTGTTTCTGCGGCAAAGATGACGGAGCTTACTGCCGAGGGCATGGCGGCCACCAGCATCACGACCGCTCGTTCTATTCCCGTCAAACCCAGCCAGCCCACTGTCGCCCATCCGAGGATGAGACCTCCGCCCATTCGGATGACCACTCCGAGTGTTGCGAACGGCGCCGTCTGGCGAATGGAAGAAAAACTGATTGTCAGTCCAAGTATCAAACTCGCGAGGGGAGTGGTGGTTAGGTGTAGTGGCGTGAGTAGCGTGATCAACAAGGGAGGCAGGTGAGAGCCCGATAATTTCAACGTAAGGATGCAGGCCAGCGCCCAAAGAGGAGGAGAGGAAAGGAAGCGGATTGCCGCCGATGTTGCAGTGACGGAGCGTGTACCAAACCAGACGGCCAAACCGTAAAGGAGGGTGATCGTCAGTGTGGTCTGGCCGAGGTCGAAGAGCACGGCGTACGTCAGGCCTTCGTCGCCGAAGGTAGCGAGGATAACGGGAAACGCAAAGAACACGGAATTGATCGAACCGGTAGCCAATAGGAATCCACCTTTCGTTTCACGGGGAAGTTGCAGCAGATAGGCCATGAACCAAGAGCAGACCACCATTGGAAGGGTGATAAAACAGGCGGCTAACGGGAGTTTCCAGGCCGTTGATGCAAGTGGTACGGGATCCAGGGATACGAGAATCGTCGCTGGTAGACTCACGGAGAACACGAACGCCGACAACCGTTCAGTGTGGCGTTTGGTCTGCATGGCCCAGGATCGAAGGAAGGCTCCGAGAATGAAGATCGCGATGAAGACTTGAAGAGATGCAGGCATTGCGGTCTATGTACTAAAGTAAATAATGCCTCCTCGGCGTGGCAGATACAATAGATTCAATCGAGGAGATTCGACCCTCTCTCAAGCGCTTCATGCGTCCAACTGCAACTCTAGAAACGTCCACCTCTATCCGTTTCACACCACGAGACAGGGGTGCTGAACAGACGGCCGGGATGATACCATCGCGGATGACTCCGATCGTGCCATGGCGTATGAGGGGTGGGCATGGTCATCCATTTAGAGAAGGGACCACTAAGGGATGGACGGAACGGCTCGACGATTTTTTGCCCCCTGCCCGCGGGGTTTGGAGGGGGTGCTTGAGCAGGAGCTTCACGATCTCGGTGTGCCGGCCACATCAAGGACCGACGGCGGCGTCGGGTTCACCGCCCCCTGGGCGACGATGTATTGGGTCAATCTCAAGAGCCACATCGCCAGCCGCGTCCTCTGGGAAGTCGGCCGCAGCACCTACAAAACCGAGGATGACGTCTATCGCGCGGCCTATGCGCTCCCCTGGCCCGACTGGTTTGCGCCCTCGCAGACGATCAAAGTCAAGGTCAGCGCGCGCCGCTGCCCACTTCCTAGTCTGGATTTTCTGACCCTCCGGATCAAAGACGCCGTGTGTGACAAGTTCGTCGCCACGCGTCAGCGGCGGCCCAGCATCGATACGGAACGGCCGCATATCAAGCTGGACGCCTTTCTCGATCAGAGCACCATCACCTTCTATCTGGACACTTCCGGCGAGCCGCTCTTCAAACGGGGCTACCGCATTGCACCCGTTGAAGCGCCGTTGCGGGAAAATTTGGC
>JAHBWR010000050.1 GCA_019636875.1 Nitrospira sp. | reverse complement strand
CTGGGCGAGTCATCGATCTTGAGAGCAAACAGTCGATTGTCTACGCGGATCGGCGTGTAGTGGCAACGATCGGTCTACAAGACATGGTCGTGGTGGATACACCCGATGCGACCTTGGTCTGCCCAAAATCACGCGCGCAAGATGTGAAAACGATCGTCGAAATTCTCAAGCAGCAACAGGCTCCCGAACACTTGGAACACCTCACGGTTCAACGGCCATGGGGCTCCTATACGGTGTTGGAAGAGGGGCCAGGATTCAAAGTGAAGCGGGTCACAGTCAATCCGGGTGGAAGGCTGTCGCTGCAAATGCATCATCAACGCAGCGAACATTGGGTTGTGATAGCTGGGACCGTACGTGTGACAAGAGACCAAGAAGTATTTGATTTAAAGGTAGGAGAGAGCACAGGAATTCCGGTCAAAACCACGCATCGTTTGGAGAATCCCGGGCAGGAAACCGTCCATATTATTGAGGTGCAGAACGGGCCTTATCTAGGCGAGGACGATATCGTGAGATTTAATGACGACTACGGTCGAGTAGCGAATGCCTGATTAGGAATGAGGTTGTGCAGTATTGACTGGGGGTGGCATTGATGCTGTTCCAAGATCGGTCTAGTAAAGGAGGAGGTCGTGGGGTTATTTCGGGAATATGATCTTCGGGGAATCGTCGGCAGTGAGCTGACAGAAGATCTGGCCGAGCAGCTAGGTCGTGCCTACTCCACGTATGCGAGTACGCGTGGGGTGACGACGATCAGTCTCGGACGGGATGGTCGCTTAAGCTCTCCGGTCCTCCATAAGGCTCTTCTCAAAGGATTGCTGGCTGGTGGTCTCAATGTCATCGATATCGGAGTCTGTACGTCTCCGCTGCTCTACTTCTCCTTATTTACCCTGCCGGTTGGCGGTGGCATCATGATTACAGGTAGTCATAATGCAGCCGAGTACAATGGATTCAAGATCTGCATCGGCAAGACCGCTATCCATGGCGCGGAGATTCAGGAACTTCGGCGTGTGATGGAAAAGGGCGCATTCGTGTCTGGTGAAGGGCGTCTATCAGAACATCCCATCATTCCTGATTACCTTGCGTATATCGGCAATCATTTTGCGCATGTCAAAGCGGACCGATTGCACGTTGTGATCGATAGCGGGAATGGAGCAGCTTCGATCGTCGCTAAACAAGCGCTCGAATTGCTGGGCTGCAAAGTGACAGGGCTCTACTGCGATCTAGACGGGCTGTTTCCTAACCATCATCCGGATCCGACCGTTCCAGAGAATCTGTCAGACCTCATTCAGGCGGTCAAGGACCATCACGCAGACGTGGGCATCGGATATGACGGTGATGCTGATCGAATCGGAGCCGTCGATGAGCAGGGCGATATTCTGTGGGGTGATCGTCTTTTGGTGCTGTACTCACGTGATATTTTGGCGGTGAAACCCGGGAGTACGATCATTTCTGAAGTGAAGGCTTCGCAAAGTTTGTACGATGATATCGCGAAGCGTGGTGGGCGCGGTCTGATGTGGAAAACAGGCCACTCACTGATCAAGGCGAAGATGAAAGAGGAGTCCGCTGTGTTAGCCGGTGAAATGTCCGGGCACATGTTTTTCGCAGATCGGTATTTTGGATATGACGATGCGGTGTATGCCTCATGTCGACTGGTGGAGATACTGGCGAAATCTGAACAACCGCTCTCCGCATTAGTCTCAGATCTGCCTCCCTCGGCGGTCACTCCGGAGATCCGAGTGGATCTGCCGGATACGGTGAAGTTCGACGTGGTTGAACGAGTGAAAAAGAAGTTTGTGGAATGCTTGAACGCACAGCAAGGCCTCGGGCCTAAGAAACTTGTCCTCCGCGACCTGATCACCATCGATGGCGTTCGCGCGATATTTGAGGAGGGGTGGGGGCTGATTCGGGCGTCCAACACTCAGCCGGCTCTCGTGTTACGGTTTGAAGCGGTCTCTTCTTCGCAACTCGGCATCATTCAATCGCTCATTGAGCATGAGCTCATGGAGGCGAGACGAACTCTCGGGTGCTAGTCCCTCACTCTTCCAAATCTACCGTATTGTGGGGAGTGGGGACGCCTCGTTGGTATGTTGCAATTGTTACAGTCATCGTTCTTCTCCCGCTGTCTGCTCTTCCCATCGAATCAAAACCGTGGGCTGACGTCCAACACCCGTTCCACGTCGGGGAGCGACTGACCTACACGGTGTCCTGGCTCAATATGAGTGCGGTGACGGCGGTGATGGAAGTGGTACCGATCTCAGGCTCATCCGGTCACGGCGTTGCCAAGTTGGTGGGTACGGCCCAGTCGACGCCCATCCTCACCAAATTTTTCCCGGTCGATAATCGCGTAGAGTCAGACATCGATCTCGATACCCTTGCTCCGGAGCATATGACGTTTCGGCGGCGAGAAGGACGGAAGAAAGAAGATATTGAGTACATCTTTCATCAGCAAAATGGCATGGTGACAGCAATTAGAGGGGACACCACCGAGTCGCTACATATTCCAGGTGGGACACAGGACATTCTTTCATGTTTGTACTACACGCGCGTGGCCTTACCACCAAAGCCTGGCGCTTCTCTCAAGATGAACGTGTATCATGACAAGAAGAATCGACCGGTCGAGGTGCGTGTCGAGGGGGTTGAGATCATTGAGGGGGCTTGGGGAAAAGCGGAGACTATCCGTGTGCTCGTCATCATGCCGTTTCATGGTTTGTTTATGAATCAAGGCAACATTCGCGTGTGGGTGACGACGGATAAACGGAGAACTCCTCTACGGATGAAAGCAAAAGTGACGCTCGGCTCGGTCGTTGCAAATTTGGTGGATGGCCTGGAGGGAGGGTAGCCGGAGGGAAAAGGAATAGTCTGAATGTGGATTGTTGTTCACACAAACTAAACCGGCTATACTGGGCCCTAGTGAAGAGACCATGAGAGAATTCCCCCTTACGCTAAGCCAGTTTATCATTCAAAGTCAGGCCGCCTATCCAGGGGCAACGGGAGAGTTTTCAAGTCTTCTCACCCAAATCGGCCTAGTCGGTAAGCTCATTGCGCAGGATCTCCGGCGCGCCGGCTTGATTAATATTTTAGGAGCGACCGGCGACACGAACGTCCAGGGGGAGACCGTCAAGAAGCTCGACATGATTGCCAATGACGACTTCGTGAGGGTCTTTCAATCAAGTGGATATGTCTGTGCCCTAGCCTCGGAGGAAATGGAAAAGCCTGTCTTTTTGCCGGGGAATTGGCCACGTGGTAAGTATATGTTGCTCTTCGATCCTCTCGATGGCTCCTCCAACACAGATAACAATATGCCGCTCGGCGCAATTTTTTCCGTCCTTAAGTACGATCGAACCGATCGCTTGCCGACGGAAGCGGACCTGATACGCCGAGGCACCGAACAAGTAGCCGCCGGATATCTGCTGTATGGATCGAGTACCATGTTAGTGTATACCGTCGGGCAGGGTGTGTACGGATTTACGCTCGAGCCCGGCATTGGGGAATATCTGCTGTCGCACGAGCGGATCAAGATTCCTGATAAAGGGAAAGTGTATGCTACGAACGAAGGGAACTATTCCAAGTGGTCGGAGGGGACAAAAAAGTATCTTGATTCACTGAAGGTCAACGATAAGGCGACCGGCCGCCCCTATAGTGGCCGCTATTCTGGCTGCTTGGTGGCCGATGTGCACCGTCTGTTGCTCGGTGGTGGGATCTATCTCTATCCAGGAGAAGTGGATAAACCTGAAGGGAAGCTGCGGTTGCTCTACGAGGCAAATCCGATGGCGTGGATTGTCGAGCAGGCCGGTGGCAAAGCCTCAGCAGGGACCTCAAGAATTCTGGAGGTTGAAGCCAAGAAGCTCCATCAGCGCGTGCCCTTGTTCATTGGTAGCCGCCACGATGTTGAACAGGCGGAGACGTATATTCAGGGCAGAGCCTAAGCGCGTAGTTCTTTTATTTTATATGGTACGGTAATGTCGTCGGGAGGAAACTATGGGAGACCGGGTACAAGAAATTTTAAGCTGGTACGGGAGTGACAATGCCGGGACAAGGACCAATATTGCGCGGTTACTCCGATCAGGAAAACTTGCGGGAACCGGTAGATTGGTGATTCTGCCGGTCGATCAGGGGTTTGAGCATGGTCCAGCACGGAGCTTCGCACCGAACGCGCCAGGGTACAATCCCCACTACCATTTTCAGCTTGCCATCGATGCGGGATGCAATGCGTACGCAGCTCCTCTCGGGTTCCTGGAAGCCGGCGCGGACCACTTCGCCGGGCAGATTCCCCTTATCTTGAAGTTGAACAATCATGATGTGTTGCATGATGAGAAAGATCCGCTCCCATCGGTGACAGGGAGTGTCAAGGACGCCCTTCGATTGGGCTGTTCCGCCGTGGGCTTCACGATCTATCCAGGTTCATCCCATTGCAACGCGATGTATGAACAGTTGCGGTCGATTGCCGAGGAAGCGAAGTCCTCCGGCCTTGCCGTCGTGGTCTGGTCCTATCCGCGTGGGTCAGCCCTGAGCAAAGAAGGTGAGACGGCGATTGATGTGGTGGCCTATGCTGCCCAGATCGCGGCTCAACTCGGCGCTCATGTGATTAAGGTCAAGCTCCCAAGTGCCCATCTTGAGCAGGCAGCAGCTAAAAAAGTTTACGAAGCTGAAAAGATTCCGATCAAGACCTTGGCTGAACGGGTTAGGCATGTGGTCCAGAGCGCATTCGATGGGCGACGGATTGTGATCTTTTCCGGGGGGGCGAAAAGCGAGGATAAAAACGTGTTCGACGAAGCCCGGGCCATTAGAGATGGGGGAGGATTCGGGAGTATCATCGGGCGGAATTCGTTCCAGCGACCAAAACCAGAGGCGGTGAAGTTCCTCCACACGATCATGGGAATTTATGCCGGAGAGATGCAGTGAGCACCCTGTTTTTCAGAAAGATACATTGAGTGTATGAGTCAGCTGGAGTTCGATAAAAAACCTGCACGGGGAGCCAGAAGCTGGATCGTGGCCGCCACTCTGTTGACGGCGGGAATGATTATCGGTTTTGTGGTTGCGTCGGATCTCGGTTGGCTTCCAACGGGGCACGCGGTACCGGACTCAACTTCCGTTGCTCCGTCTCCCACGGTTGCCAGACCAGTTTCAACTGCCCCGCAGCCGATGTTAGCCGGCGGCAGTCAAACCTTCGTGGAAATTGCCAAGTCCGTGAAGCCGGCGGTGGTGAATATCTATGCGACCAAGAGCGGGCGCAGCGGTGGATCGGGAATGACCCCGTTCGATGACCCGTTGTTTCGAAAGTTTTTCGGCGACGAATTTTTCAGGAAGTTCGAGCACCCGAAGGAACGAAAAGAACGGGGCCTTGGATCCGGTGTCATCGTTGAGTCGAACGGCGTGATCATTACCAACAACCATGTCGTAGGCAAGGCTGATGAGATTCGGGTCACGCTCTCGGATAAGCGTGAATTCAAAGCGAAACTCATCGGCACCGACCCGAAAACTGACGTGGCTGTCGTGAAAATCGAGGCGACGGGACTTCCCACCGTGGCTTGGGCTGATTCCGATAAGTTGGAAGTCGGGGAGTTTGTCCTGGCCGTCGGTAACCCGTTCGGATTGACGCAGACCGTGACCTTGGGGATTGTCAGTGCATTGGGGCGGGCGGCCGGCATCGCGGAGTACGAGGATTTTATCCAGACAGACGCGGCCATCAACCCTGGCAACTCCGGCGGAGCACTGGTGAACGTCCGTGGAGAGTTGGTGGGGATTAATACGGCGATATTTAGTCAGAGCGGCGGTAATATGGGGATTGGGTTTGCCGTCCCGAGCAATATGGCTCAGTCGATCATGGGACAGCTGGTCCAAACAGGAAAAGTCGTTCGAGGTTGGCTCGGCGTATCGATTCAAGAACTGACACCGGAATTGGCGTCCCAATTCGGCGTGGGTGACACAAAAGGTGTATTGGTCAGTGACGTGATGGATGATAGTCCCGCCAAAAAGGCCGGGTTCGAACGGGCCGATGTCATCATCGAGTATGACGGGAAATCCATGGATTCGCCGACACATCTCCGGAACGCCGTCGCCCAGACACCGGTTGGTAAGAAGGTGACCATCAAGTTTATTCGGGATAAGAAGACGAGAAGCTTGGACCTCACGATCGTCGAGCAGCCCAAATCGATGACGCAAAACGGGGAAGAGGATGGTGGTGAATCTGCCACTCCGACGGGTGTGCTCTCGAGCCTTGAAGTCCGAGACTTGAACGAAGACTTGGCCAATCGGTATGGGCTCAAATCGCGAGAACGAGGTGTGGTGGTCGTCCGAGTCAAGCCTGGAAGTCCGATCGAAGAAGCGGGTGTTCGTGAAGGCGATATCGTGGTCGAGGTGAATCGACAAGCCGTACCATCGGCGAAGGTCTTCGAGCGGATTGCTGGAAAATTGCCCGACGACCAAGCCGTGTTGCTGTTATTGAAGAGACAGGATCGGACCATTTTTCTCACACTCCGTCCATAATGTGCAGAGAAGACAGTAGAGTCTGGAAGAAAAGGAAGTGTGGGGTTATGGAGACGCCTCTCGAGGGTTTCGTCAGCAGCCATGACGTCTGGATGTAATCTGTGAGTAATCGCACAGTGGCCCTCGTTCCTGCCGCGGGGCGGGGGCTCCGTATGGGCGGGTCAGTGCCCAAACAGTTTCTCTCGCTGGGTCACCAGCCTCTCATTCTGCATTCTCTCCGTGTCCTTCAAGCGTCTCCCGTTATTCAGGAGATTATTCTGGCCGTTCCCCACGGTGATATGGACTATTGCCTCAAGGAAATCGTGGCCAAACATCACTTCACGAAAGTAACCAAGGTGGTGCCTGGAGGAGCGGAGCGACAAGATTCAGTCCGACACGCGCTTGAGGCGGTACAGGACGAAGTCGAGGTGGTGCTCGTCCATGATGCGGTCAGGCCGTTCCTGACCGAGCGAATGGTCGAGGAGGTGGTATCGATGGCCCGTGCGAAGGGGGCAGCGATTATTGCCTTGCCGATGAAGGATACGGTGAAGCAGGTCGGCGCAGACTATGTCATCGAACGCACGGTTGATCGTGCAGGATTGTGGCTTGCTCAGACCCCGCAAGCATTTCGACGAGATTGGCTGTTGTCAGCCCATCGAAAAGCGCATGGGGAAGGGGTCCGAGCCACGGATGATGCGTATTTGATGGAATGGTGTGGGTACTCCGTCTCAGTCGTTGAAGGAAGCGGGGAAAATATCAAAGTCACTAGGCCGGAAGATCTGGTTATCGGTGAAGCAATCTTGGCCTCGCGACAAACCCATGCCATGAAAGGGTGAGCATGAAAAAGGGCTGTCGAGTAGGGTATGGCTATGACGTGCATCCGCTTGGACCGGACCGACAATTGATTTTGGGCGGAGTCGACATTTCACACACCAAGGGATTGCTGGGCCACTCCGATTCCGATGTCCTTGTCCATGCGATCTGCGACGCCCTCTTGGGCGCGATGGGAGAAGGCGATCTCGGTCGGCACTATCCCAGTTCCGATCCCAAGTATAAGGGGATTTCAAGTTTGAAGTTGTTGGAAGACGTCATGTCGAAGCTCACGGCCAAGGGCTATCAGGTGGGAAACATCGACACGGTCATCGTGGCTCAGGCGCCTCGCCTCGGACCGCATCTTCTGGCGATGCAAAAGAAAATTGCGGAGGTGGCAAAGATTGATCCCGATTTGGTCAATGTGAAAGTAAAAAGCGGAGAAGGATTGGATGCGGTCGGGCATGAAGAGGGAATGATCGCGCACGCCGTTTGTTTGATCGAATCAATCTGACGTCGTAAGATATTCTGTACATGTTGAGTCAGATCAAACAAGATCTCCAAGCGGTCTTTGACCGAGATCCTGCCGCGACCAGTAAACTGGAAGTGATTCTCACTTATGCGGGGTTTCATGCACTGTTGGCCTATCGGATTTCCCACTGGCTGAAGGGACACGATGTTCCCATCTTGCCACGCGTACTCTCCCAGCTCGCTCGCTGGTTGACCGGCGTGGAGATCCATCCTTCAGCCAAGATTGGAACGGGTTTCTTTATCGATCATGGGATGGGGGTCGTAATCGGCGAAACGGCCGAGATCGGCGATTATGTGACACTTTTTCAAGGCGTGACCTTGGGTGGAACTGGCAAGGAACGAGGTAAACGGCATCCGACACTCGGGAATCACGTGGTGGTGGGTGCCGGGGCTAAAATCCTCGGTGGAATCACCATCGGGGATAACGTCAAGATCGGGGCCAATTCCGTCGTGCTTAAAAATGTTGCTCCCAATTCAACCGTGATCGGTGTTCCAGGCCGCGTCATCAAATCCCAGGGTGAGCGCCTGCCGGATGCCACGATGGATCAAGTCGATTTGCCTGATCCTATCAGTGACCGCTTCATCGCGCTCGAACAAGAGTTGATTGAGCTCCGAAAAAAAGTCGACGACCGCAACGTCTAACCTTCAGCACCATTCCTCGACGTTCCCATCTAGCTACCTGTTTTACCTGCCTAGGCGATATCTCAATCTGAATTCGTATCTTGCCAAATTTCTAACGCCTGTGATGACGGCTGTGAGGTGGTAGACGGCTTCGACCGCTCATTGCCTAAAAACCATGGTGGTTAGGTTGGATGAGAGGGGTGATCCAACATCATTGGCAGTGGCGTGTTCGGATTTCCCGTACACCACATCCAATCTTTCGTCGGATAAGTGCACGTAGCGAAACTCCGTTTTCATATCCGACTTCCGCTGCGATCTGCTCTAGGCTTGAATCACTAGTTTGTAGCAGATGGACGGCGCGTTCGATACGAAGGTCTTGGAAGTAGCCTAGTGGAGATCTGCCGACCACAGAGTGCAGCCGCCGCGCTAACGTTCGTGCACTGGTTCCTGTCTCGTGGGCAGCTTCTCTGAGAGAGAAGCCCTTATCCAAGCGGCTACGTGCCCATTGCTCGAACCGTTCGACAAGAGGGTCTGTATGGGCGAGTTGGTCCGGAATGATGAAGGCTGCTTGAGATGGCCGCGGCTCCACCACCAAGTAACGGGCCGTGAGCGATGCCAAAGCCGGACTCGTAC
Source organism: Nitrospira sp. (assembly GCA_019636875.1). Lineage (GTDB taxonomy): Bacteria > Nitrospirota > Nitrospiria > Nitrospirales > Nitrospiraceae > Nitrospira_D. The sequence continues at coordinate 14,245 of JAHBWR010000050.1, read as the reverse complement.
GGCGCACGAGCCATAACGCGAGATCGAAGTGAGCCAGTGCTGCACCCCCAGTGACGATCCCTGGGGAGCTTACAATCATTCTTGACTCGTCCAGGACAACATCGGGGTATCGAGCCCTGAAGAACGGAGACAGCCACCAAGTTGTCGTCGCAGGTCGCCCCTTAAGCAGGGAAGTGCCTGCAAGCACTAACGTTCCTGTACAGGCCGCTCCAACCAGTGTTCCCTTCTGAGACCAGCGAAGCAGGATCGCTTGAGCATCAGCTATATCTCGCCTCTCGAGCGCGATCTGTAAGGTCTGAGGTGACATGGCGCTGATCGCTGGTACGATCACGACATCAGGTGGTGCGAGTCGTGTTGCGTGTTGGGTCGGGATCACGAGCCCATGTCCTGTGGTGACACGGGTTCGAACGGCCACTGTTCTAACTGTGAATGGAACCGACGAAATTCCTGTGGATTTGGCGAGCACATTCGCGATACTGAATGTATCAAGTAACGCCGCGAGGCCGGTATCAAACACGTCTTGAAGTACGAGCAAGTAAATGCGCATGGCAAGAATGGTACCACAATTGGCAGTCTTGCCACTAGTGTGCGGGCATCCGTACGACGTACCGTTAGGCCTCACACTAATTTCTGGAAAGGATGGTCATCATGGTACAAGTTGGATTACTGGTGAGACTGAAAGTGAAACCAGGAAAAGAGATGGAGGTTGCTCGATTGCTCGAAGGTGCACAAGAGATCGCAAACGGGGAATCAGCCATGCCAATTTGGTTTGCGCTCCGGCTGGAACCGTCGGTTTTTGGAATCTTCAATGCATTTCCTGATGAGGCTGGCCGCACAGCACACTTGGAAGGAGAACTCGCCAAAGCGGTAAAAGCAAAAGGCTCTGCACTATTCGTTGAGCCGCCCATGATTGAGCAGATCGATATTCTCGCCTCTAAAGTGATGGTCTGAATCGCAGGGTGATGAGTGGGTGACGTCACCCATAGTACGGCAGGTGCAAGGGGCTCGTGCTGAGCAGCAGCGTTCCGGCGCGGCATATGCCGCGCCGGAAAAGAAGTTTAGGCCGAAAGACAGTCGCTCATGAACTTTTTCCTCGCATCACCCTTCAGCTCCTTCTCGCCCGCTTCTTTATTACACGTCTTCATCTTATTCTGCTGAGTCTCTTTACCTCCTCCACCTTTCGCCGACTTAGCCGAGAGACATTCCTTCATAAAGGCCCTCCGCTCCTCACCTTTTCCCTCTCCTAACCCCTTTGCAGTTGCCTGATCATTACAAGCTTTCATCTTGTTCTGTTGGGCAGGTGCACCCATAACGTATGGAGTTCCGCCAAGGCTGAGCACAAATAACCCAAGAGTGAGCGTACGCAAGGCTGTCCACATACTGAATCTCCTTTATGGTAAGGGGTGAGATGCACATGTGAGTGGCATCATAACAGAGAAATACGTAAGTGTCTGTAGGCTAAACCAAGGCGGACTGTCTGCCACAGATGGAATGATTTATTTTTGGAGAAAGAGTATCCTTGCCCGTTGAAGGAGCTGGATGCTCCAAGGACGGCATGCTAAAGATTATTTTGCTCGACAGTAAGGGAAGGGACTCATGAGCTCAACACCTGGTATCACGCGATCACGTCAATTTCGCAAGCTGCTCACGTCGGATTATCTGGAATTTATCTGTGAAGCTCATAACGGCCTGAGCGCGAAAATCGTCCAGGAAGCAGGATTCAAAGGCATTTGGGCCAGCGGTCTTTCTATTTCGGCTCAATTCGGGGTACGTGATAATAATGAAGCCAGCTGGACACAAGTTCTCGAAGATCTGGAATTTATGTCCGATGCGACCACGATCCCGATTTTGCTCGACGGCGATACAGGATACGGCAACTTCAATAATATGCAGCGGCTTGTTCGCAAACTGGAGCAACGCCACATTGCAGCCGTTTGCATCGAAGACAAACTCTTCCCCAAGACGAATAGCTTCATCAAAGGGGACGCCCAGCCGATGGCGGACATGCAGGAGTTCTGCGGTAAGATCAAGGCAGGCAAGGACGCTCAGATCGATCCGGACTTTTGCATTATTGCCAGGGTGGAAGCCTTTATCTGTGGTTGGGGATTAGCCGAGGCCCTGCGCCGGGCCGAGGCGTATCGTCAGGCCGGCGCCGACGGCATTCTCATTCATAGTGCCCTGGCGGTGCCGGACGAGATTCTGGCCTTTAAACAGGAATGGGGAACTCGATGCCCCGTGGTCATTGTTCCCACCAAATACTATGCCACGCCTACCGAAGTATTTCGGCAGCATGGGATTTCGATGGTCATTTGGGCCAATCACATGTTGAGGGCCGCCGTAGCGGCTATGCAGAAGACAGCACGGACATTGAAAGAGCAAGAGCATCTTCTTTCCATCGAAGATAAGGTCGCGCCGGTGTCCGAAATCTTCCGGCTGCAAAACGCTGCAGAACTCCAAGATGCCGAAGATCGTTATCTTCCACGAGGTGCTGAGAATACCAGTGCCATTGTGCTGGCGGCCTCTCGTGGTGAGGAACTACGAGAGTTGACTGAGCACCAACCCAAGACGATGGTGAAGATTCAAGGCGCGCCGATCCTCGCTCACATTGTAGACGGCTATAATGCCGTGGGCATTAAGGACATCACGGTCGTCCGTGGCTACAAGAAGGAGGCGGTAACGCTGCCTAACCTGACGTATCTCGATAACGACGAGTTTGCGGAAACCGGCGAGCTGTATTCCTTGGACAAGGCCTTGCATGCACGGAAGGGCGGAGCCAAAGATTTGATCATTTCGTACGGTGATGTGCTGTTCAACAAGTACATCCCCCAGGCCTTGTGTCAGGAGAAAGAAGATTTCGTAATCTTTGTCGATAGCGATTGGCAGAACCAAAGCAGTTACGCTCGACTGGGGGGCTTTGCCGAATGCTCATTGCCGAACTCTAAGAAAGCCTTCAATGCGAAGATCTATCTCAAACAGTTAGGGGATAGAGTCCCAAGGGAGCATATCCATGGTGTATGGATGGGGTTTCTGAAGGTGTCTCCGGCTGGAGAAAATCACCTTCAGGCGATCCTTGGAATCATGATGGCCGATCCGGCTCACCGCAACGCAGGAATCCCGCAGCTGTTGCAGGAACTGCTGAAACGTCAGCACGCCATTCGAGTCCTGTATACGGTTGGCCACTGGTTGGATATCAACAGTCTGGACGATGTGGTTCAAGCAGGAGTGTTTTGACCTTCTCCCTGCAATCTTGGTTACTGGTAGTCCACGCGAATTAAAAAGAGTCCTTGCGGTGGGGCCGTTTTGCCGGCAGCCGAACGGTTCCGTGCCGTGAGGATTGTCGTTAGGCTTTCTGGTTGGCGCTTCTTCAAGCCGACTTCCACGAGTGTTCCTACGAGTGAACGCACCATCTGTTTCAGGAATCGATCGGCATAGGCCTCGATCCGCAATCGGTCTCCCTCTCGGGCGACAACAAGTTGCTGCAGGTTGCAGATAGGGTCCTCATTTTCAGTCGGCTGAGTTTGGAATGAAGAAAAATCATGCGTGCCAATGAGGTGAGAGGCCGCCGTATTCATCGCGTCGTCGTCGAGTGTCTGATGGATATGCCAGCAGTAATCACGTAGGATGGCTGGACGCTCTGGACGATTCAGAATTCGGTATTCGTACAGTTTGCCCTTCGCCGAGTGTCTCGCGTGGAATGAGTCCGGCATGAGCGCGGCTGAGCGGACCACGATGCTGGCAGGGAGATGCGCATTCAACGCTCTCGTCCATTCACGCGGCGTCATGTCACGCCCGGTACGGAAACTCGCGACCTGTCCGAGCGCATGAACCCCCGCATCAGTACGCCCGGCTCCAATGACCGGTACGCGAGTCTGAGTGACACCGAAAATAGCAACTTCAATGGCCTCTTGAACCGTCGGCCGGTCGGGCTGGCGTTGCCAACCAACATAGGTTGTGCCGTCATATTCAAGGACGAGTTTGATGGTAGGCATGGAATAATTGGGACGCTGACCACCGAGGGAACTATCGTGGGCCTTACTTATTATTGGCAAGGAACGAGAGAATTCCTTGGTAGAGCGATTGCGCGACGCTCTTGATGAATGTTGGTCTTCGAAGGAGGGCCTCTTCGTCAGGGTTCGAAATATACGCAACCTCCGCCAAAATGCTGGGCATGCTCGTAAATCTCAACACGTAAAACGGGGCTGTTTTGACACCGTGGTCGATGACATCGTATGCCCCATTCATCTGAGTGACCATTGCCTCCTTCGCATTCCACGCGAGCTCCAGCGAGGCCTCGATTTTCTTCGTCGTCAGGAGATCTGCGACCAGATACTCCCATCCCACCCCGGTGTTGCTGATGGGCGTCCCGTTCTCCCGCGCTGCCACCTCCAGGGCTCGCTGATCCTTCGCTTCACCAAAATGATAGATTTCAATACCTTTGACTACACGAGATGGATGTGAATTGACATGGATGGATACGAACAAGTCGGCACCGTGGCTGTTGGCAAACTTGGCTCGTTCTTCGAGCTCAACATACACATCACGATCTCGAGTCATCAACACACGTACGTCGGATCGTTTACGGAGGAGTTCTTTGAGATGGAGTGCGACTTTGAGGGTGATATCCTTTTCTGCAGTCCGTCGAACGCCGAGTGCTCCAGGGTCTTTCCCCCCGTGGCCGGGATCGATCACAATCGTTGTATAGTCCTTCGTACGAGGCGGAGACTGTTGGATGACCGGAGCGGTCACGAGCGAGGGTGAGCTTGGGCTTTCTTCGGCCGGAGGAGAGGTCTGCGTCTCTTCGGTCGGAGGAGCGTCTTGTTCCAGGGGAGGCGTCACATCGATAACTAGTCGTGGTGGATCGGACAGGGTGAACTGGCTGTATGATCCGTAGGATGCGGTTGGAAGCGATATCGCGACGGCGTGGGGAGTCGCTTGCGTGACGATGAATGGAGCTGGAACCGTGCCGTCCTCCACCTTCGCCCGTGCGGTTTGGCTGAGAGAGGCGTTCGGAAGAGAGATCACCACACGACTCGGATTATTCACTCGCTTCTCAGAGACATCGGGCTCGCGATCTAAATCCAGCACAAGCCGGGATTTGCTTGGGCTGCTTGCACCACGCAGATCCATGACCGTGACGGGGGCAAGGGAGGCCGGTGTGCCCTTCACGTGAGCTTTCTTTGACGAGGATGAGACCTTGGGGTGACGACTGTCCTTGGTGCCGGACCAAACCGATTGAATGACCACCACATCCACCAAGAAGAAAAGCGCGGCACAAGCCAATAGAATGGCGAGGGGCTGGGACGATATCGGTCGGCAATCTTGACTTCGCATGGTTTTATTCAGGAAATAGATATCCTGAAACTATTCTCAGATGTCCCGCAGCTTGTCAAGAATTACGCCGCTTGCAGAGCGCGGTATTCGTATTGACTACCCAGGTCATGCCACGGTAGCGTCGGGGATGCCGACACATGTGATCATCGACGGGTATAATCTTCTCGGAAGCGGTGGAATTCGCAGGGGATACAGCGACTCTGACCGTGAACGATTACTACATGATTTGGCAGGTTATCGGCATCGCACAGGGCATGCCATTACAGTGGTGTTTGATGGGTGGCAGCTGGGTCGATCGACAGAACAGCGGGAGCATCGTGCCGGAGTTCAGGTGATCTATTCAAAACGGGGTGAGCGGGCGGATCAGGTCATCCAGCGTTTGGCACGGGAGTACGGGGAGGACTGTGCGGTCGTCAGTTCCGACCATGAAATCATGAACGTCGCCAGGGTTCATGGAGCATTTATCATCGGGGCTCAGGAGTTTGCCCAGAAGCTCCGAGGACCCTCGGCTCCATCCAGAACGATTCCACACAAGGAATTGGATCCTGGAGATGATGTCCGCTCAAGAGCTGCACGGGAGAAAAAGGGAAATCCTAAAAAGCTTCCGAAGTCTCAGAGACAACGCGATCGTCGGTTCAGGGGATTTTAAACAACCTTTTCGCGTTGCCGCTTGTCTGCCTGGCAATTTGATCGACGGAGAGTGTGTCGCTATGGAGAGAGGCCAATTGGTGAGCAACCTGAGATACATAGGCCGGTTCATTGCGTTTCCCGCGGTAGGGGACCGGGGTGAGATAAGGGCAATCAGTCTCGATGAGCATACGATCCAATGGCGTCGCTTTGGCGATCTCTCGTAGCGCGGTTGCATTCTGAAACGTCACGATTCCAGAAAACGAGAGATAGAATCCTAAGTCCAATGCTTGCTCAGCAAGCCAGGCGTCTCCAGAAAAGCAGTGAAACACCCCTCCGACTTCTGCGGCTCTCTCCTCTTTTAAAATCGTAACCGTATCCTCCTGGGCCTCTCTTGTGTGAATAACCACGGGTAGCCCGAGCTCGCGAGCGAGCTGGAGCTGTTCGCGGAAGCGATCCCGCTGTTCTTTCGGTGACGAATGATTGTAGTGATAATCAAGCCCGATCTCTCCGAAGGCCACGACTTTGCCATGTTTCGCAAGGCGGCGGAGCTCATCATACCAGTCGTCCTGGATGTGTTTGACCTCGTGCGGATGGACACCGACTGAGGCGTAGACAAACGGGTAGTGATCAGCGAGTGCGACGGCTGCCCGACTGGTCGTCAAATCACAGCCGATCGTGAGGAACGCTTCGACTCCAGCCTCCCTGGCACGGATGATGACCGCTTCTCGGTCCTCGTTGTAGCGGGCGTCGTCGAGATGGGTATGCGTGTCAATCAACATGGGCGGCATCCTACATCGTGCAGGGGGGAAGTCTCTAGCTGTTTTTAAGCGTCTGTTCACGGGGTAAGCCCCTCATGGGAGGCAGCACTGACGGGCGTTGACATCGCATCTTTAAAAATGGTAAATGCAATCTAGTTGCAATTAGGAGCGTGATGGCCACTTCTATAGTTGAAAGTCTCAAGTCCGGGGGGAAGAAGCTCACGAAGGCCAGAAAGGCCATTCTTGCCGTTCTTGAACAGAACGCACTCCCGATTACCGCAGCCGAAGTGCACGAGGATTTGGTCAAGGCCAGAACGAATGTCGATCTTGTGACGGTCTATCGCAATCTCGCGATGCTCCAAGAGTTGGGTTTGGTGAATGCTGTCGGGTTCCATGAAGGGCAGATGCGTTATGAGGTGGTTCATGGACGGGCGCATCATCACCATATTCAATGCCGAGGCTGTGGAAAAATCATTGATTTGATGCTGTGCCCCTTGAAGAAGTTGACGAAGCTCATCGAAGAGCAAACCAAGTTTGCTGTCGATGGTCATGCCTTAGAGTTTTTTGGTTGGTGCCCGCAATGCCGATGACCTCACTCGACAAGAAGGCTACCCACTGGGTGCTTCTCCTGGGCTATGTGGTGTTGGTGTGGACCCTTCAGCCGTTGTTGCTCGAACATACCTTTGCGGCCGGGACTGCCCACGAACATTCGGACCAGGATGTCTGTGCCTGGCTGGATCATGCGGCCAGCGCCGGGTTGCATTCCGTCACGCCGCCGCCAGTCCTTGTTCCTGTTCTTGTCGCTACAGCATCTCCGCCAGATTTCATCTTTGGGTCAGTTTCCCGCTCATCTGATACCGTCCGTGGGCCTCCTCCGTCCTCTCTGTAGTCATTCAATCTGCAGTATTGCGCTCTCGATGGTGTAGCCCTGCACCCTGTGCGGGGAGGATCGGGTAGCTGTCGCGTTCTGCCTTCCGGAACCCGACGCTCATGGGGGTGGCCGTTCTTCACGTGCCCAGAAGAACGGTACCCGATCTTCTCCTGTAGAGGGTGTTGGAGGAGTTTCTCACTTTGTGTCACGAGGAGGTGTGTGGTGGCAACGACTACTGAGATGACGCCCGTTCCCGTGACGGTTCTGACGGGATTTCTTGGGGCAGGAAAGACGACCTTGCTGAATCGAATTTTGACGACCGAGCACGGCAAGCGTGTGGCGGTCATCGTGAATGAGTTCGGCGAAGTGGGGATCGACAATCAACTCGTCATCGGCGCCGACGAAGAAATTTTTGAGATGAACAACGGCTGCATCTGCTGCACGGTGCGGGGTGATTTGATCCGCATCATCGGTAATCTCCTCAAGCGAAAAGACCGGTTCGATTACATGGTGATCGAGACGACAGGGTTGGCCGATCCCGCGCCGGTGGCCCAGACCTTCTTCGTGGACGAGGAGATGAAGCGGCGGTTGTCGCTCGACGGGATCGTCACCGTCGTCGACTCGAAACATATTTGGGAACACCTCGACAAGAGTCCGGAAGCCAAGGAGCAGATCGCCTTTGCCGATGTGATCCTGCTCAACAAGATCGATCTGGTGCCGTCTGAAGATGTCGACAAGTTGGAGGCACGCATCCGGGCAATCAATGTGATGGCCAAGATTCATCGAACGAAAGACGCCAGTATCGAGATCGCTCGATTGTTGAACATCGGCGCGTTCGATCTGAGCCGGAAACTGGAAATCGATCCGAATTTTCTGGGCGAAGACGCTCATGAACATGATCCGAGTGTCTTCTCTGTGGCGCTGGTTGAAGAGGGAATGATCGATGAAGGGAAGGTCAACGACTGGTTCCGCGAGGTGCTCTCCACGATGGGGACGAAGATCTACCGGATGAAGGGCATTCTGAACGTGGAAGGACGCGACCAGCGGTTCGTGTTTCAGGGAGTCCACATGTTGTTCGACGGGAAGGCCGATCGCCCGTGGAAATCCGGTGAAGTCCGCAACAACCAACTGGTGTTTATCGGGAAAGATTTGGATCGAGAGGCGCTGGCGAAGGGGTTCCGATCATGCCTCGTCTAGCCAAGCGGCAGACGGGTGTCACGCTCAGTCCGATCGGGCGAGCGATGCTCGGTGACTACGTCCATCGTGTGGCCTTTGCTCCTGGTGGTACCAGGCTCGCGGCATGCTCTGCGTCGGGGCAGGTGGCCGCCTGGGAAGCTGCATCTCTCAGTCCTGTCTGTGAACTGAAAGGTCATCAGCAGTCAGCTCTCACGCTGGCCTGGCATCCAACGCGGCAGGATCTGGCGACAGGGGGGCAAGATGGAGTCGTCCGAATCTGGAATGTGGGTCTAGGGGAAGAACGAGCAGCACTTCCCGTCGGTGGGCAAGGTTCGTGGGTGGAGCATCTTGCGTGGTCGCCGGACGGCCAGTTTCTGGCCGCGTCGGCAGGGAAAATGCTTCGTATCTGGAGTATCGACCCTGCCTCAACCCCTCAACTTGCCGCAGAAGTTCCGGCGTACAAGACGACGATATCAGCCGTAACCTGGATGCCGCGTGGAGGCGGTGTTGTGGCCTCTGCCTATGGGGGAGCTTGGCTGTGGAAGATCGGACAGGAAAAGCCGGTTCGCCCATTTCCGTACGATGGAGCCCTGTTAACGATCGCGGTGAGTCCAAGCGGGGAATACCTGGCCTCGGGAAACCTCGACGGGTCAGTCCATTTGTTCCGCACGGACAGTGAGCAGAACTGGCACATGTCCGGCTACCCTGTGAAGGTCACGTCGGTGCGCTTTGACCAGAAGGGGCTCAACATGTACACCGCGTCTGGTCCGGCCCTCGTCGCTTGGAACATGAAGAAATTCGAAGGCACCGGCGGTCGACTCTTCAAGGGACACCTGGGATGGATTCAGGAAATTGCCTGCCATCATACCCGATCGCTCGTGGCGACGGTCGGAGAAGACGGGCTGCTCTGCATCTGGGAACCGCAAACGACCAAACCACTGTTGAGCCAAGAGGTGAACAAGACCGGCGGACTGTCCTGCGTGGCCTGGAGTGCTACTGATTCTTGGTTGGCGACCGGCGCCAGTGACGGCGTCGTGTCGATTTTTTCCGTACATGGCATTGGGGATCGGGCATGAACCTATTCGGCGGGAAACGGATGATTCCGGCGGATCAGACCGAACGCATTAAAGCCTGGACTCGAACGGTGTTTCATCTGAGCGACGCGACGACGGTCATGGTTACGGAATTAGAATGTCGCGAACCAGGCTGTCCGCCGATTGAAACCGTGATTGCCGTACTCAAAGGACCGGGCGAGACACAGCAATACAAGATTCATAAGACAGCGATTGAGGTCGGGCTATCCGATATCGAAGGGGTGGCCGTCAAAGAGGAGTTACATCATGGCCAGCACTGATCGTGCCCGCCGCCGCAACAAGATGACGCCGATCTATGTAATCGCTGGATTTCTGGGGAGCGGAAAAACCACTCTGCTCAAGCGGGCGCTGGCGCATGAATTGGACAGAGGCGTGAAGCCGGCTGTGCTGATGAATGAGTTCGGGGAAGTCGATGTGGATGGGGCCTTACTCCATGATCATCCTCGCTCGAACGACATTGAACTTCAGGCCCTCCTGAGTGGCTGTATCTGCTGCGATCTGTCGGGAGAGTTCAGTGAAAAAGTTGGACATCTGGTGAAGGAGACGAAGGGGGCGCCGCTCTTCATTGAGACGACGGGGTTGGCGGATACCGGCCAAGTCGTGCTGGGAGTGGAGAAGGCTCTGACCCAGTCGAATGCAAGAACCAGAGGGACCTTGACTTCGGTGATCGTGATGGTCGATGGGCCTCGGTTTTTGAAGCTCGAGGCCTATTGGCCTGCATCGGAAGATCATCTCAAGCAGGCAGATGTGGTGGTGTTGAACAAGCTGGATCAGATCAACGGCCGTCAGGCCGACCTCGTGGAACGGCGTATCAAGGTTGCGAATCCGACGGCCACAATCATTCGGGCCGTGCATGCCGAAGTCGAAGTGGGCCGACTGTTCACTGGAGTGGCGACAATGAAGACGCCATCGATTGAACAGGAGACGGTCAAGGATTCAGCGACCGGGTATCAGAGTGGGAGTTTCAAGATTCTAAAACCGTTTGATCCCGTTCGTCTCGAAGCCTGGTTGAAACGGTTCGAACGATCCGTGATCCGCATGAAGGGCTTTGTGAAAGTGCAGGGGCGAATCGGGTATCAAGAACTTCAATGGATCATGGGATCGTTGGCACTGACTCCCTACAGAGGGGTCAGGCAATCACAAGCCAGACTCGTGGTCATCGGACGGCGTGTGCCGTGGCAACGATTTCTTGAAGGCCTGGAGACCTGTCTTATGAAGCCGGTCCGCCGGACGAATCGCCAAAAGAAACGCCAAACGACACGATGGAGCGGCGGGACAAGGAGAACGTCATGACGCAAGGAAGTGGGACTGTGAAACCGATGGAAGCCCAGGCGGCAATGCCTACCGATGACCCGGCGGCGCGTCGGCTGGTTCAGGATGCCCATGGTCGTATGTATCGGTGGCCGGCTGGCTTTGGAGGCTATCGAGCGAGACTCTCACTGAACGATGAGGGGCGTGTCTATACCGGACGGGTCAGTCTGGTGCCAAGGAAGGAGACGACGGTTGCGTTGGACGGGGCCGATGCCGCGCTCCAAGAGTGGGTCCGGGAACGGCTTTGGACCCAGGGGATGCACTTGGCGTTTTCCACGTTCGAGGAGGGAGACGGCAAGTATGTGCTGTCTTTCGATCCCCACGATGATCCTGCTGTGCCGCACCCACGAGGCCGCCGCGTGCTGCTGACCGGGGGGCGACTCGATTCGTGGTACCGCATTAAGGATGGGCAATACACCCAGATCGGGCGGATTACCCCGATGACGGAGCGGCGAGTCAATACGATCGAGCGCTGTGACCATGCGCCGGATGGGAAACAATACTCCAGTCATTACGTGATGACCTATTTTTCGCTCGATGGGCAGGCCGTGATCGGAATGGAGAGCTATGTCAATGAATATACCGATGTCAACGGCGTGTGGCTTCCCTGGCGTCGGCGCGTCTCATTCGGTGAGCGAGGACTGGTGAAGACGTGGGTGATCGAATTGTCAGAGCATGAGCTGATCGGATGAGGAGTCATGAGCTCTGGAAGGTGTGAAAGAACCGATGCCGAGTCGTAAACGTATTTATGAGGGGCAGCGTGGCCAGAGTGAAGCACAGTGAGCTTGCCGGGAGAGTCGACCTGGTGGTTTGCTATTTTGATGGGCCTGCTGGGCAGCCTCGGTGCTCTCCTGCCGGCGTGCCTGGTGTTGTTCATCCCAGATGGCTGGAGACAGCGCGCAATGCCATATCTCCTCAGTTATGCGACCGGAGCCATGCTGGCGACAGCGGTTATAGGACTCATTCCAGAAGCTTTGGAACGAATCTCCATTGACGAGGTAGGGATTTCATTACTCTGTGGACTTGTCCTGTTCTTTATATTGGAGTGGACGATCGTCTGGAGGCATGCTCATGGAATGGATGATGAACACGGTGATCCGTCGATACAAAACCATCCGATGGAAAAGAAAACCGGCATGCTCATTTTGATTGGAGATGCGGTGCATAACTGCGCCGATGGGATTGCTATTGGTACAGCTTGTGTGGCCTCACCCGGACTTGGCTTGGTAACGACTCTCGCGGTCTTGGGCCATGAGGTTCCCCAGGAGCTGAGTGATTTCACCATATTGATTTCGAGCGGCTTCTCTCGTGCCAAGGCACTTCTGTGGAACACACTATCGGGATTGGGAACTCTGGTAGGAGTCGTAGGGGCGTACGGATGGTTAGCTTATGCAGAACCCATTGTACCCTACGCCCTCAGTATTGCTGCGGCTAGTTTCCTCTATATCGGGTTAGCCGATATGGTCCCAGGTCTGCATGGGCGAGTTGGCGCAGCCAAAGGAGTTTGGCAATTCGTGATGATGATTGTGGGGATGGTGACGATTGGAACTCTGACCATCTTGCCACATTGAAGCGAGCACATGGACCACAGAAGATGAGTATTGCCAGGAACTGGATTCTTTGTTTGCGAGACTTGGAGCAGAAAGGTTTGGATTACGAGACGGGCTTTGGAGTGATCGCGGCGGCGAGGTCATGCAGCAACTGTTCAGTCTCGTTCCAACCTAGACAGGCGTCGGTAATGGACACACCATGGAGTAGTGCGACTCCTTCTTTCCACGCTTGCTTGCCGGGGTTCAAGTTGCTTTCAAGCATCAATCCCATAATGGTCTGACGACCTTCGCGGAATTGCCGGAGAACCTCATGAGCCACCAAGCGTTGGCGGGTATGATCTTTGTTGGAGTTGTCGTGCGAACAGTCGATCATGATCGGCCGTGCGATGCCTTCACCGGCAACGGCGGCTTCCGCTCGAGCCACGTGTTCGGCTTCGTAATTGGTTCTCCCGCCGCCGCCGCGAAGCACAATATGGCGATCTGGATTACCCATGGTCTTGATGATCGCGGTCTGGCCGTCGGCGTTGATGCCGACAAAGTGATGGGGAGCACGGGCAGAAATCATGGCATTGACGGCCACCTGAAAGCTGCCTTCGGTCCCATTCTTGAACCCGACGGGCATGGAGACACCGCTGGCCATTTCTCGATGCGTTTGACTTTCGGTTGTCCTGGCACCGATTGCCACCCAACTGATGAGGTCGGCGACGTATTGGGGACTGATGGGATCCAGCAACTCCGTTCCACAGGGAAGTCCCAATTGATTGATCTTGAGGAGAATTGCCCGAGCGAGCTCGACGCCGGTCGCGATATCACAGGTTCCATCAAGGTGAGGATCGTTGATCAGCCCCTTCCACCCCACAGTCGTTCTCGGCTTTTCAAAGTAGGTCCGCATCACGATCAGAAGACGTTCACGCAGGGCATCGGCGACAGGTTTCAGCTTAGCAGCATATTCATAGGCGGCCTCAGGGTCATGGATAGAGCAAGGGCCGACGATCACCAGCAGCCGGTCTCGGTCTTGTCCGTGAAGGATCCGGCGAATCGCTTCTCTGGTTTCAACGACGAGGGCACCGGCCTGATCAGTGATAGGCAGTTTCGTCTTAATGGCGCGAGGTGAGGGGAGCGCCTTAATCTCAATGACGTGTTGATTGTCAATCGGTCTATTCATGAACGATCACGCAACGGATGGTTCTACAATGAACCGGCCCGAAGGGGGAGATAATGTAACGAATCATAGCAGAAAAGTCCAGGCCATCTAACTCCATGGTTAATCAGGAGGAATTTGATATGAAGGTAGAGGGTTCTTGCAATTTTACACATGGATTCTTATCCTAGCGCTATGTGGTCGTTCAGAACCGATTCTAAACTTATGGCTTCATGGATCCGCTTGGGAGTGGTGAGTGGTGTCATCTCTGCCATGCTCAGCTTGGCACCGTTTGCCGTGGCTCAGGATGTCCACCACGAGTTGGCAGCGGCTGACTCGGATGGTCATGAACACTCCGATACGGATATCTGTCAGTGGGTCCA
>JAHBWR010000005.1 GCA_019636875.1 Nitrospira sp. | reverse complement strand
ACTGCTGACTTGCGTCAAAGAGGCGGTCGACAACGCGCTCGATGCCTGTGAAGAAGCTGGGATCCTTCCGGATGTCACGGTCAATCTCGAGGTCGTGTCGAATGGGGCGCCAGTGGCGCCGAGCCAGGCAAATCGGTTTCGCGTCACGGTCACCGACAACGGACCGGGCATTGTGCGTCAGCAGATCCCGAGAATTTTCGCCAAGCTGCTCTATGGCTCAAAGTTTCATCGACTGCGGATGAGCCGTGGCCAGCAGGGGATCGGCATTTCGGCTGCCGGCATGTACGGACAGCTGACGACCGGCAAGCCGGTGAAAATTATTTCGCGTATCGGGCCGAAAGCCGCCGCTCATTTCTTCGAAGTGCAGATCGACACCAAGAAGAATGAGCCGTTGGTTCATGAAAACAAACAGATCGACTGGGAGCAGCCACGGGGCACTCAAGTCACATTGGAGGTCGAGGGTAAGTATCAAAAAGGTCGTGCGTCGGTCGATGAGTGGTTGGAGCAGACCTCCATCGCCAACCCCCATGTCAAATTGATCTACAAGACTCCTGAAGGGGAGACGAAGGAGTACCCTCGGACCTATCACGAATTGCCGCCTCAGCCGCGCGAGATCAAGCCGCATCCCTACGGGATCGAGTTCGGCATGCTCCTCAAGATGTTGCAGGACACCAAGAGCCATACCGTCTCCGGTTTTCTCGCAAGCGATTTTTGTCGGGTGTCTGATCAGTTGGCCGAAGAGATATGCAAAACGGCGAAGATCTCCCCTGAGGACAAGCCTCGTGAGCTGAAGGGACCGGTCGCAGAGACGCTCTACAAGACGCTGCAAGAGACGAAGATCATGGCCCCGCCGACCAACTGTATTTCTCCGATCGGCGAAAAGGCCATTCTCTCCGGCCTATACAAGCAGATCAAAGGGGAATTTTATACGGCAGTCAGTCGGCCACCGGCGGTCTATCGCGGCAACCCATTCATCATTGAAGCAGGCCTGGCATATGGAAACAGACCGCAAGACCAAGACAAGCCGCAGCAACCGACGATGCCGAAGGCGGAAGGGGAGCACGAGGAGGAAGATTCGGAACTCGCACGAGTGATCCGGTACGCCAATCGGGTTCCGCTCCTGTACCAACAGTCTGCATGCTCTACCTTCAAAGCCGTGCTGAGCACGGGATGGAAAAACTACGGCTTGACCCAGTCTCGTGGCGCCCTGCCGGGTGGACCGATGGTGATCTTCGTCCACATGGCGTCGGTGTGGGTGCCCTTTACCAGTGAGTCCAAGGAAGCGATCGCGGATTACGATGAAATTCAGAAGGAAATCACCTTGGCTCTTCGCGAGTGCGGGAGACGATTGGGCCTCTTCGTGCGGCGGCGTGAACGGGCAGCCAGTGAATTTCGGCGGCGAAACATTTTTGAATTGTATATCGAAGAAGTCGTGGAGGCATGCAATCGGCTCAAGGGGGGGAAGCTGCCGAAAGAAAAATTGAAAGAACAGCTTCAAAAGATTGCCTCGACCAGAACCGGCGGTCAAAAAACCGACGAAGCCTTAGGGAAGACGGGAGCCGGGCCTGCAGGCTTGCCTCATTCCATCATCGTTACAGCCGAGGGCATCGAGGGAGAGACGGCATTGGCGACACAGGTCGAGTCGGATCAGGGGCTTGTGGCTCGAACTGAAGGGCCGGAACTCCTCGGTAGCACACCCTCTGCCGATGCACCTTCTTCGAAGAAGGACGCCGTCAGCCAGGCGAGTCGAGCCAAACATCTCCCGAAGAAGGCGGCTGCGAAATCCGGTCAGATCGTGACCCGTGCCGGTGCGTCCAAGGCCAAGCATCCGTCCAAGTCGGCTAAGACTGCGGCTTTGAAGAAACACAAATAGGACACCATGGCGACCAAAACTAAGAAAACCACGCTGGTCGAAAAAAAGTTGATCGGTCTGGCGGATATCGTGATCCAATCGGCTGAACGATCAAAAGATCCTACGTTTCAGATCCCGATTCGCGCGCTCTCAAACGTCTCGTTCAACGAGCGTAAGGGCTTGATCGAGATGGGTAGTAAAAAGCAGGAGCGCTCGTTCTTCAACGTCGGGATGGCGAAGAGGTTTATGCAGACGGTGCTGGTAGCCGATGCGCTCTCTGAGTTGCAACGAGCCGATCTGACCACCTCGCTTCGCGAAATTTACTACCGCACGAAACACACGATTAAGGGTTCCCACGAGAATACCTTTGATGCGCAGGATGAATCCGATCCCGTGATCGAGGATCTCGAGGTGTCGCTTGCTGCCCTTCGAGAAGAACTCCATGTCAGTGCCGAAAACAGAGGCAGTATCGTCGGGCCTGTCATTTTCGGTGATGACGGTGATCGCGTCGACTGTTCCAAGCTCGGAAAGGGTGGGTATTCGGTCCCGTCGATCGTGGAGCCTGAGTATTTGGAGATCCGTCGTTGCACCGCGGACTTTGTCCTGCTCATCGAAAAGGGAACGCAGTGGAATCGGCTCTCTGAGGACAAGTTCTGGCGACGGTACAACTGTATCTTACTCACCGGGAACGGCCAGCCTCCTCGTGGCGTGCGGCGGTTGGCTTGTCGGCTGCATGAGGAACATCGACTGCCGGTCTATGTATTGGTCGATAACGATCCATGGGGATACTACATCTACTCTGTCGTCAAACAGGGTTCCATCAACCTCGCATTTGAAAGCCAGCGCATGGCCATTCCCAAAGCCAAGTTCGTCGGTCTATCGAGTGCTGATCCAGAGAACTATGAACTGCCTCGCAATGTTGGGATCAAACTCAATGACAAGGACATCGCGCGGGCCAAGGAATTATTGAACTATCAGTGGTTCCAGAAACCAGCCTGGCAAGCAGAGATTAAGCGGATGTTGGCCAGCGGTTTGAAGTACGAACTGGATGCGTTGGCCAATAAAGACTTCCAGTATCTCACCAAGAAATACCTGCCGAAGAAACTTCAGGAACGGGATTGGCTCGACTAGTCTCTTTCCCGGGAACTGATCACGCGACGTATCGGCTATGAAGACATTGCCCGCCTGGACGGCGCCCCTTCGTGACTGGCAGCGCCGTGCCTTGGCCGCGGTCTGTGGCCACGAGGTCAAGGATTTTCTGGCGATGGCCACACCGGCCGCGGGAAAGACCCGCTTCGCCTTGCGTGTCGCCCACGAATTTATGACCAAGCAGGCTGCGGTCAGGGTGCTGGTGGTCTGCCCGACCAACCACCTTCGCACGCAGTGGTCTGAAGCTGCGGGGAAGATGGGATTGCAGCTCGATCCGACGCTCACCAATGAGCAGACATCCGAAGCATCTGATTATCACGGTGCCGTCGTCACCTATCAGCAAGTCTGTCTGGCTCCGGAAATTTTTCAGCGTGTCTGCAAGAGCAAGAAGACGCTGCTTATCTTCGATGAGTTGCATCATGCCGGTGATGGAAAAAACTGGGGAAAGGCCCTGCGCTCGGCATTCGACCCAGCGGTCTTTCGGCTGATCCTGTCCGGGACACCCTTTCGCTCGGACAACAATCCGATCCCGTTTATTCGATATGAGCATGGAGAAAGCCGGGCGGATTTTGCCTATGGCTATACCGATGCAATCCGGGACAACGTCTGTCGACCGATTGTCTTTCCGAGCTATGAGGGTGAGCTGAGCTGGCTGTCCGAAGGCCGTGAGCATCAGGCGACGTTTGAGGATGGGTTGACGTTCAACCGGCAACGGGAACGGCTGAAAACCGCACTGCTCCAGGAAACCTGGCTAGGGCCAGTGATCACCGATGCTCATGCGCAACTCACGCGTCTTCGCCAGCAGGAACAGCCGGATGCCGGGGGTCTGATCGTCTGTATGGACCAAGAACACGCTCGCTGGGTGGCGGATCTTGTCGGTCGCATCGTCGGCACGAAAGCCGCCGTTGCCGTGTCGGATGACCCTGCTGCCTCGCGTACAATCGAAGAGTTTGCCGGGCATAAAAAGCAGCAGTGGCTGGTGGCGGTCAATATGGTGAGCGAAGGCGTCGATATTCCGCGACTCCGAGTCGGGGTCTATGGGACGAACGTCATCACAGAAATGTATTTCCGGCAGGTCGTCGGGCGGTTTGTCCGCATGCAAGATGGTTTTCCAAAACCGCAACGGGCGTGGTTGTATCTGCCGAAAGATCCCATCCTGGTGCACTATGCCAAGCAGATCAAGGCGGAACGCGACCATGTGCTGGAAGATATCATGCCGCCTGGGCAACGAGACCTCTTCGGCCGTGCCACAGTCTCGACCAATGAATACATGCCGCTCATGGCCGTGGCGAGGATGGATAGCCTGATCGGGGAAGACGAGACACGCGGAGAAGGTGATACGACTGTCGTTCCAGAACCGGCAGTGTCACTCCACCAGCAGAAGTACGAGCTACGGGATCTTCATCGGTTGCTTGTCAGTGCCGTTTCTAGGAGCAGTGGGATTGACCATCGACGACTCAACGCGGAATTGATCGCCCGCACCGGGAGCCGTGTCGATCAAGCAACGGTTGAACAGCTCAAGAAACGGATTCAACTGCTGGAGCGGTGGAAAGAGCGAGGGTATGACGGAAAACGGTAAGTGGGTGGAAGTCGATCAGCTGGTGGCCACTTCTTTCTCGCGCAGGTACTTGTCGAACACGAATGGTCCGAACGGGAAAAGAGACGCCAGGAAGGCATAGAGGGAAAATCGGTTATCCCATTGATATGTGGTTCGGAGCTTGGCCAATTGGGCGACGTAGAGCAGGAACAATATCCCATGAATTGCTCCCACGGCCGTCACGACTCTCGGCATTCCCATCAAATACTTCATCGGCATCGCGATGAACAGTAACACAAGAAATGAACTGCCCTCGGCCAAGGCGGTCATTCTAAATCGTCGGATCTGGTTCATTGATAACCATCTTCTTTTGCGCTGATGCCCAATGCAGCTGGTTCGAGCCTAAGCAGGTGTGTATTGTCTGGGACGGTATGGGCCAGTGTCAACGAGGAGTGTTGGGCTGATATCCTGAGTTTATTGGTACAGGAGAGTAAATGGCAGTCGCTTTTCGCTGTTATTTGTGAAGCCGTCGACGAATGTGCCGGCCACGACCTCCCCTTTTTTTTGCACTGAAAAATCTGGAATCTGCACCCGTTTTCTCTCAAAAGCCGGTTACAGGCTGAACAATCGACCATTGAACAGAAAGACGACAAGAACTAGAATTAAACACCTGTTCATTCAGCTGAGCACGGGTACTAGACGATTGGCGCGATGCGTATCAGTATGCGGAAGGCAACTCATCATTGCACCGGTTTCTGCTCTTCGAGGAGGCATAGCGTGAAGGCTAGATATCTCATCGCCATCTGCGGATTGTTTCTTGCGTCGCCTAGTTATGCAGCGGGGCCCATGGCCGCACAAGTGTGCAACCAGCTGGCTGATCCTTCCCTGGTTTCCGTTCAGGCCACGATGGGAAGTGGCCAGGGCTGCGCCTGGCAATGGCCAAACGGTCAAGCGCTATCCATGTATGTACATATCGAGCAGCAAGACGAAGCAGTGGCGTCGATGAAACAGGTGATGGAGACCAACTTAAAGAACCCAGCCTTTAAGCAAAGAACCTTCCCAGTCTGTACAGGCGGTGACATGGTGGTCGGCGATTTCAAAAACAAGAGCGGTCCGGGTGGAGCGGGGTATACGCGATGTTCGGGGTTTGTGTTGACCTTTGGTTTTCAGGGAGTCGATGCGGAAAAGGAGTTACCGAAAGTCGCCAATAAACTCGCCGGAACCCCTTTCACGAGATAACGATGGTCCGAAAACAGAAGGAAGTGGGATCTGCATTTTCTGTATCAGCAAGGGATGTACGTAAAGAGTCCGCCTCAAAATCGTCCTTCTTCAGCGGGGATTCCTTATGGAGGCATGCCTCTTGTGCAGAGACCGATCGGTGGGTGC
The DNA here is from genome assembly GCA_019636875.1 of Nitrospira sp. Taxonomy (GTDB): domain Bacteria; phylum Nitrospirota; class Nitrospiria; order Nitrospirales; family Nitrospiraceae; genus Nitrospira_D. The sequence continues at coordinate 66,742 of JAHBWR010000005.1, read as the reverse complement.
GGGAGCTGCGGGAGATTCACGAATTATAGAAGAGCGGGTCAGAGGAGGGGACAAGCGCAAAACAAAGTTGCAACAGGGAGGATATCTCTACTGTTACCGAAGGCGACAGATCAGCCGTGCGACTCTTTCGTATTGCAAGCCATGCCATCATCCTATGCCTCTATGTTATCGGCTCGACAGGGCGCACGAGTGCACGGACCCGTCACGTCACGGCTTCTCGATCCCAGTTCGTAGCCTTCACAGCATTTTCCTTCTGTCACGAATCGTGACGCTGTTAGACCAACTTCTCAAACCTTTCTTCTGTCGAGGGTGGGGAAGGGGGACGCGTCGTACGGAAGTGGACGAGGGGGGCCAAAATATTCCGCACCGCCAGCTTTCCTTCGCGCAGTGCGTGTTGCGCGGTAGGAGTGTGTAATGTTCCGGTCTTGCGATCCGGGTGGTGTTCGGTCAGTCATAGAGCCTTCCCAAACGAGCGTGCCAGCTCCGACACGCCTATGAGATGGCACCATGCGTGATAGACGGTGGTTGGCGCTGTTCTCAAACGGGAAACGAAATGCTGACCCCGATGACGAGGGTGAAGGGTGGGCCACGTCACACGGCCTACAGATGTTCTTCGCAAGGTGAAGAAAATACCTTGAGTGGGACGGGTGTGTCATCGGGAACAGCCTCGGTTCGTTCGGTGTGAAGTGTTTTTAGCGCGGTGACAGCCCTGTCCGCTTGGTCGGAGGGGAGCACGGCAAAAATAATGGCATTGATGTCGGGGCTGAGGAACGTCCCATGGACTCGGCCAGCCCCTCCCTTCCCCATAACGTTGTTCAGGATGGAGTATGCCGTGACTCCATTTTTATGCAGAAGCGCTTCCAAGTCGCTTACCATTGAGTGCCGAGCTACAATGATCAAATTTTTCATAAGCGCAACCATCCTTTTTCACGCACCCAAACGTGCCGGATGACAGAGCGACACGCACCTATCAACTTCCGGCTCCGAATCATGATGGTCCCACCCGAACTGGGATGTTGGGTCTAATGTTGAGGACCCTCGTTTCGTCTCGAGCTGGAACAGATCCGCCATCGTGTGCCTGTATGCTGCTCAACGCGCCCTCGGCATGGAGGTGTGACGAGAACGGTCGGATACCGCTTGGACGGGTCAGACCATGAGCAGCTGGGATCTCATAGAGCGTTCGGGAGTGGTTCCTTTGGTGTGCTGGCTTTGTGTACCATTCCCTCCTCCGTGACCAGGTCGTACCCGCGGGCTGGCTTCACGATGTGCACCTTGTCTCCTTCGAGCAGCGCGCTACTCGGGTTATTCACGATACGGTCGCCTTCGGAAATCCCCTCTTGGACCTCAACCGTGCTGTCAAGCATTTTGGCCACGACAATCGGCTTGTAGTGAATCGTGTCGTCTTCTGTCAGGACCGCTACCTGCGCGCCGTGCTCTTGAAACACCATCGCGCTCGTCGGGATGGTCATCACTCCTGATTCAACCGGCGCGGTTAACCGGACCGTGGCATAGGAACCGGGCCAAAGCTTCCGATCCTTGTTGTCGATGGTAAAGACGGTGACGGCCGTGCGGGTGTTCACATCGAACCCCTGCGCCACCGTCAAGAAGTCGAAGGTGAAATGTCGATGGGGCAGTTGCGGAACGGTGACTTCGGCCGTTAAGCCGGGATTCAGGAAGGGACCAAAATTTGCCGGGACACTCACAAACAGTCGTAGCTTCTCCACCACGGCGACCGTAAACAGGTTGTTTTTGGCATTGGTGGTGCTGATGCTACCCTCCTTGGAGACTAAGTCACCGACATTAATGTTCCGCTGTATGACCACTCCGTCGAACGGCGCGACGATCTGTTTAAACCCAATGAAGGCCTCAATATTCTTGACCTTTTGCTCGGCTGCCGCGAGCTTTGCCGCCTCGGCTTTCGCCTCAGCCAGCTGGACGGAGATGGCTTGCTCGGAGAGCGCTTGGTGTTCTCGCATGGCCAGGTAGCGCTGGGCGGTCAGTTGGGCGAGGGCGTTCTTGGCACGCTCGGATTCCAGATCGGCATGGGCCTGTCGATATTCGGCATCAAGATCCGGTGTATTGATTTCAGCGAGGATGTCCCCTTTCTTCACCAGGCTGCCATAGTCCTTGTACCAGGCCTTCACGTAGCCTTCGACACGTGCATAAATAGGGGCCTCATACCACCCTTCAATCGTGCCAGGAAGGGTAATCGAATCGGTGGCCGGCGACAGTTGGGCTTGGATGAGGGCCACGGACGGTGTGGCGGCTTCAAGGGTCGCCACCTCCAGGGCTTGACTCTCGTGTTGGCCTTCGACATATCGGTACACGAGAAATAGAGGAACGAAGATGACGGCGAACGTCACGATGATTTTCCCACTCCAGGCATTCATATCAGGCCGCCTCCTTTTGCACTGCGGTTCGTCGATGATAGATCATGGCGTAGACACAGGGCACAAAAAACAGAGTAAACAGGGTCGCCACAAATAACCCTCCCATGACGGCGCGACCGAGCGGTGCATTTTGTGAGTTGGCTGTCGCCATCGGAAGCATTCCGAAGATCATGGCGGCGGCGGTCATGAGGACCGGCCGAATGCGAGCGGTACCGGCCTCGACGGCAGCCAACACGGCGTCGCCATGAAGGGCGATCCGCTCGCGGGCATAGGACACCAGGAGGATCGAATTGGCCGTTGCCGTGCCCATGGTCATGATGGCGCCCATCAGCGCCGGCACCGAAATATTCGTGTGCGTCACGAATAAGGCCCAGGCGATCCCGGCCAACGCTCCGGGCAACGCCGTAATGATAATGAAGGGATCGAGCCAGGACTGGAAGTTGACGACGATCAGGAGGTACACCAATACGACGGCCGCCAGCAATCCGAAGAGCATTTCCGTCAGGGCTTCGTGCATCACCTCGGCCTGGCCTTTGATTTCAATCACCGCACCGGTGGGCATCTCCCCTTCCATCTCATGGGTGATCTGCTGCACATCTGCCAGCACCTCGCCGAGCGATCGTCCTTCTGCGGCCACATAGACGTCGATCAGCGGCATAATATTCCCGTGCGTGACCGCTCCTGGCGTGCCGATTGGTTTGAGATTGGCCAGGTTTCCCAGCAGCTGTGAATTGACGACTCCTCCTTCCGATGTGGACTCACGACCCTCCTTTGCGACGGGGACGGTCATGAGGTCTCTGAGGCTCGTGAGCTGCGGTTGCGGGGTGTACACATTGATCCGATAGGACATGCCTGTCGCCCGATCAAGCCAATACTTCTGATCGACCTGTTGACTGCCGGCGGTCGTGACGAGCATGTTGTTTCCGAAGTCTGTCTGGTCCAGGTTCATCCCAAGGGCAAACCGTCTATCGGCTTCGGCGAGCAGCGTCGGCATACCCATCGGTTGCTGAACCACTACGTCCGTCGATCCAGGGATATGCCGCAATCTCCCGGCCAATTTTCTGGCAAACTCATGATTGGCATAGATATCAGGACCGTTGATCTGCACATCGATCGGTGCGAGGGAGCCGAAGTTGAGGATTCTCGCGGTGAGATCCGCCGGTTGGAAGGTGAATTCGGTGCCCGGATAGCGGGCATTCAGCCCTTTCCGGAGGATGCGGCGATAGTCCCACACGGGCGACTGCCCGTTCGTTAACGAAATGGTGAGGTCACAGTCCTGTGTGCCAACAGTCGGGGTGGGGATGAAGGCGAGGTTGTGCGCTCCAACAGGAATGCCGCAATTGCTTACGATGGATTCCACCTGGCCTGGCAACAGTTCTTTGATGTCATTCGAGACCAGAGAGGTCAGCCGAGCGGCCACCTCGATGCGCGTGCCGAGCGGGGCGCGCATGTGCATCTGCATGATCCCGGACTTAATCTCGGGGAAGAACTCCGTGCCGTTGAAGTAAAAGAGCACGAGGGAACTCACCGAGAGGACGAACGAGACCGTGACAAACATGACGCGATGCCCCATGACCAGTTGGAGTCGAGCACTGTACCCGTCTCGGAAGCGCTCAAAGCTGTCTTGGAACCACTGTTGGAAGCGGACGAAGAGATTCCCCGATTGGACCGCAAGGTGAGGGTCCCCATGTCCAGGCGCGTGCGGGCCATGGTGAGGCTTCAAGATATATTTCGCCATGGTCGGCACCAGTGTGTACGTCAGGATAAAGGAGGCAAGCATCGAATAGATGACCGCTTTGGCCATGGGTGGGAACACCCAGCCGGAGAGCCCGCTCAGATGAAAGAGTGGGACCCAGACAATCGTAATGGCGAGCGTGGCGACGAATGTGGGCAGGAGGATCTGGTTGGCGGCATCGATGATCGCGGTCTCCAACGGCTTACCCGAGGCGAGGTGGGTGTCGACATTTTCGATCATGACCGCAGCATTATCGACGAGAATGCCAACGGCCAGTGCTAAGCCGCCCAGGGTCATGACGTTGATCGACTCTTCTTGAATATGCAGGATAATGAGTGCGCTCAAGATAGAGAGTGGCAGTGAAGTGAGGACGATGAGCGTGGGGCGCCAGGAGCCCAAGAGTAGCAGCACAATGATCCCAACCAGCGCGGCGGCGGTCAGCATTTCGTGCACCACGTCCGCGATGGCATCCTTGACGAACTGTGACGCATCGATGAGCAGTTTGACTTTGACATCTTTCGGGAGGACATCCTGGATACGCGGAATAATTTCCTTGATTCCGTGCACGACCTCTAAGGTGGAGGCTTCACTGCTTTTCATCACGACGACGATGACGGCCTGCTGGCCCTCAACGATGACGGCGTTCGTTTGCACTCGGCCGGCAAGGCGCGTGACGGCCACGTCACGCAAATGAATGAAGGCATTGCCGTCTCGCTTGATCGGGATTTCGTCGAAATCCTCGATCTTCAATGCAGACGCATTCGTCAGGACGAGCCAATCGGTCGCCTTGAGCTTGATATCCCCTCCCGGCAACACCAGATTCTGTCTCGACACGGCCTCGTGAATATCAGCCGGGGTGAGGTGACGGGCGAGGAGTTTCTGCTGATCGAGATTGATCATGACCTGCATGTCTTGGCCCCCGTAGGGGTGTGGCAAGATCGCGCCTGGGATCGTGACGAGGAGAGGGCGAATTCTCATGATGGAAAGGTTATAGAGTTCCGCCGGGGTCAGCGTCTCTGACGTGATTTGCAGGGTGGCGACCGGGACCTGTGAGGGGAACAGCCGCATGACCATGGGTGCGTTGATATCCGGCGGCAGCGCCTTGACCGTCGTTTGAGAAATCGCCGCGATATCGGCTTCGCTGCCACCAAGGTCGACCCCGTCTTGAAGATAGACATTGATGATGGCATTGCCGAATAACGAGTTACTCCATATATATTTGATGCCCTCCACGGTCTGGGTGAGAAAGCGTTCGAATACATAGGTGATACGGCCCTCGACATCCGCCGGCATCAGGTTGTCGTAGATCCAGACGATGGAACTGACCGGAATTTGGATGACGGGAAAGACGTCAGTTGGCGCTTCCGTCACCGCCAGCGCCCCGAACACCACGATGAGGACGGCGAGCACGACAAAGGTATACGGCTTACGTAGAGCTATCTGGACGAGTTTATTCATGCGAGAGACCTCTCAGCGACTGGGGGAAGTTGTTTCATGAAGACGAGCATCACCTTAAATGCGACCACCTTCGTGGTGACCTCCCACCTGATTTGGGCGTTCAATTGGTCCACCGGTCTTTAAGATTGGACCACTGCCGACACGCTTTCAAACCCATGTACGACGACTATGAGCAAGGAGTTTGCCTGGACAGGCAAAGGATCTGTGTCATGAGATTCTGTGGCAATTCGATGCGCTCGGAGTGACTCAAAAGAGAAGACGGTGTGCCATAACGAAACACAAATGCCAAATCTATTCACTAGGCACACACGGATTTGTGCCACATCTCACCATCACATACGGGATGGTAAACGTGTGTTCATTCCTTCATGGATAGAATTTTCTCAGGGCAATATTCCTCGTGGGGCGAGGCGGAGGAATGTCTGAGGGACACCTAATACGGCACGAGATGCATAGGGAATACATAGGGAATAGGGGTGATAAACAAGGAGCGAACCACCGCGGCATCTTTTATGAAGGTCATACCATGGGACGAGGTATTGGACCGTCTTTCAGCGCAACATATTAAACATGTCTAATGGACACTAGAGAGTCCTATGGTGATGAAGGGAGTGAAGACAGGGGAGCCTATGGCTCTCGGTCATTCCGACTGACACGGACTTTATGCATTGATTCAATGTCTTGGAGATATGCATGAAGCCATTCAAGCTCCAAGGCATCATGGTATGGGTCACTATCACCGGAATGATGCTGGTTGCGCTTTCGATTCTTTTTATTGCTTTTCTCGAAGGCCAGATCATCGATCGTGCGGGAGCGCACAACCGGGAGGTTGCGTTTTTGCTCCTTTCCCAGTCGGTCAGCGCCATGATCAGCCAGGCAGGCGGAATTCACGACGTGAAGGCGTTGGAAAATTTGATCCATGAGATCCAGGAGATCCGGCCAGGAATTTTGCGGCTCTCGGTGTATGAAATCTCACATCAATTCAGTTCACTTATTGTGAGCACCGAGCCGCAGGCAGTGCCAAAAATATTGGATTCACAGGAACGGGTTAAGGTGGAATCGGGGGAGTCCGTTATGCAACTCGATGAGGCGTCAGGAGAACGGGCCTTGCGCATGACAGCTCCGATTGTGATAGACGACCAAGTCGTCGGGGCATTACGCGGACTGTTTTCTGTAAAGGAGTACGACGACATCATCAAGCAAGAAACTGAGCTGGCCAAGTCCATCGGTATCGGTGTTGTGGTCGTCACATCGATAATCTTTTGGCTCTTGATCCGGGTCAAGGTCCATCGGCCAGTTCACCGACTGTTGCAGACCATACGAAGTGTCGAAGCGGAAGACCTATCCGGTCATGCGACGATCCAAGGTCCTTCGGAAATCCAGGAGGTGGCGACTCAATTTAATAGGATGCTTGATCGCATGCGAGAAGCCGGGAGAGAAAAGAACCGTCTCCTTGAGGAAGTCCGCCATTTCAACGAAACGCTTCGGATTCGGATCTCGGAGACAACCGAGGAACTGCAGCGAGCGAATCTCGAACTCGTGGAAGCGAGGCTTGCTGCCGAACGAAGCCAGCGGTTAGCTGCTCTGGGAGAATTTTCCGCGACCGTGGCCCATGAATTGGGGAATCCCTTGAACGCACTCTCCGGTCACCTGCAAATGCTCACAGGCACGACGGACTCCGTAAGCCGTCAGCGCCACCTTGCCATCATTGGATCGGAGGTCAGCCGCATGGTGAGTATCATCAAACAACTGTTGGATCAGACTCGTATGCAGTTCCGATCAACTTGCGTGAGCCTCAATACAACCATCAATGAGGTGACGATTTTACTCTCACCTAGTCTACCGAGGCAGCACATCACCCTGAAGACCGACTTGCAAGCCGATCTTCCACCGGTCGCCGGCGACGCCCGTGCGCTGCATGGGTTGCTCTTCAATCTGGTCAACAACGCCGTTCAGGCGATGCCGCTTGGCGGAGAGTTGACTGTCCAAACCAGAGTCTCGTGGGGCGACAGACCTCCTGGAATCGTCATGGTGGGCGAAGGTGCTCCGATCGAAGATCCGACTGTTCGTCTGACGATCGGGGACACGGGCGCCGGGATCCCTTCGGAGCATCTACCCAGGATTTTTGACCCATTTTTTACGACCCGGCATGACCAGGGAGGGACCGGCCTTGGACTGGCGATCTGTCACCGCGTGGTGACCGACAGCGGCGGCCGGCTGGCCGTGAGGAGCCACGTGGGGTATGGAACTGAGTTCACCATTGATCTTCCCATTTGGAACCCAGAGCGGGACATACGGAGAGAGTAATGAATGATTCGCCTTCGATCCTCGTCGTGGACGACGACCAGAGGAATCGAGAGATGATGGCGGAGGCCTTGAATCAGGCCGGCTTTGAAGTTGACACCGCCCGTGACGGTGTGGAAGCCATGAGCAAGGCCGATGTGATTCCGTATGACGCTGTATTGAGTGACATCCACATGACTCCCTACTCTGGTTTGGATCTGCTGGATTCTTTTCGCAAGACCATGCCCGAAATGCCGATCGTGCTCTTGACCGCCTTCGGCTCCGTCGACACGGCAATTCAAGCGATGAAACAAGGGGCGTTCGATTACATCGCTAAACCGGTGAACCTCGATGATCTCGTGGTCACGATGAAGCGGGCCGTCGACCATCGGCGTCTGATCGAGAACAATCGCACGCTCAACCGTGCATTCAGTGATCGGCCACGGGCTGCTTCGCTGATGGGGCAAAGCAAAAAGATGGTCGAGGTCTTCAAACTCATCGGAAAGGTGGCTCACAGCCGGACAGCCGTCTTGATTCAGGGAGAAAGCGGGACCGGCAAGGAATTGATTGCCCGGGCGATTCACGACAATAGCCCGCGTTCGATACACCGGTTCGTCGCCGTCAATTGCAGTGCGATACCAGACTCATTGCTCGAAAGCGAGCTGTTCGGCCATACCAAGGGTTCGTTTACCGGCGCGCACAGCATGAGGCACGGCTTACTTGAGGAAGCCAACGGGGGCACATTTTTCCTTGATGAGATCGGTGATCTGACTCCAGCTGGACAGGCCAAACTCCTCCGTGTCCTTCAAGAAGGGGAAATCAGAAGGCTCGGCAGCAATGAGTCGGTACGGGTTGATTTGCGGATTATCGCGGCCTCGCGTCGTAACCTTGCTGAGCTGACGGGGGCCGGTCGATTTCGAGAAGATTTGCTCTACCGCCTGAATACGGTCACGATTGTGCTTCCGCCGCTTCGAGAACGACCGGAAGATCTTCCTCTACTCGCCGAATTTTTCCTGGCACGGTATGGCGACCAAAAGGAGGTGCCTGTCACGTCCTTCTCTTCGTCCGCCATGCAAGCGCTGGGAGAATATTCCTGGCCAGGGAATGTGCGCGAACTCGAACATGTCGTGGAACGAGCGGTGGCGCTGGCCACCCATGCGATCCTTTCCATCGATGATCTCCCGCCCGAAGTCCTTCAAAAAGGCAAACGTACTCCGAATCACAGTCCCATTCTTCCTGGTACCCTTAAAGCGTTACAACGGGAACAGGTGGTCAAAATGCTGGAGGCAACTCGCGGCAATAAGGAGCGGGCGGCGCGGTTGCTCGGGATCAGCCGGCGAACGCTCTATCGGCTGATCGACCGATACGGTCTTGGGAAACCTCAGGCTGCCACCGAGACCGACGCTTCCGATCCCATGAGTTCATGATTTAAATCCCATTCCTGCTCTAGCCTGTACTGTGCCTTTATGGCAAGCAGTGTCAGCGTGTCACGAAATGTTGCTGATTCTTCTGCCCAGTTGGCTCTAGACAGAGACGGAGTCATGGGAAACATTCATCAGTATGAGACCCCAATGCGCTCTCCTTGATGGCATCACCTTTGCTTTTTATCGTTGTTGTTCGTATCAGGAGCTCAAGGTCCCGTGCAGGTTGCCATCAGTAGGAATCAGGTTTGAATCAAGACCACATCATGCGACAACGGCAAGCAACACGTTCTTGAATGAAATGGAGAGTGAGAACCCTTCTTCAGAGAAACAATGCGGTATGGAATTGCTGGAATACCTATTTGATCCGGATCAAGGGATATGGCGTGGTCAGGTTAAGGCCGAACCCAAACATCAAGTGTCTGGGGAGTCATTCGAAGTGTTGCAAGGGAAGTTGCGGCAATTGCGTCTCAAACGCTGCCGCTGATTTACATTATGTGAAAGGATCCGCATGCAGTGGCAGCGATCCTATCGTCGGGCCACTTCATCAAGGTGTATATGACGTGATTCCTAACATTAGCTTTTCGCACTCAATTGTTCTGGGCGGGACATAAGATCCTTGGTGGTTCAAGTGGAGAAAATATACTGGATCGGGTGGTGCACCATGGAGCGCATGTTGTGACGATGAGGTCGAAGGAATGTGGAGCCCGAACAATGCTGACAAGGCGTGTGGGGAACGCCAAACATCCATCAGAAATCAAGAGGATCAAAGATGAAGCCTTTGGACAACAAGACCGGTGGAGTTAAGACATGGCCGATCGACATATCAGTTGGGCACACTCGGCAGCCTGTTCGCGGGAGGCAGGTCGGTCTGATACACAGGATGATGGGAATTGATTGTATGTTGGCGGACATTGAGGTGGAAATCCAGAGGCTTCGGGATGAGAGGATCCATCTACGTCGGGTGCGAAAAGGATTGACCGATATGCTGTCAATGGGGTCTCCGCATAAGTTGGTTTCATAAACCGAGCGTTGCCGGTATGTGACGTACCGATTATGAAGTTCTGGAAATGGAGCGGTCCGGTACGTGCGAGATGAATAGGCCGGTCTCAGAGGAGGGACGTATGATTGAGGTTTTGAATGGATTTCCACCTACAGTCATGGGGTTTGCGTGTAAAAGTCATGTGACGAAAGAGGATTACGGGCATGTTCTGACCCCTGCAGTCGGTCAGGCCCTGGCAGATTACCAGAAAGTCCGCCTGTATTTTTGGATCGACCCCAATTTTGCCGGAGTGGAACCGAGTGCCTTATGGGAGGACCTCAAGCTAGGGATGACGTACCTGTTTCGCTGGGACCGCATCGCTGTCGTCACCGATGTGGAGTGGATTCGACAAACGTTCAAAGCCTTCAGCTGGGTGATTCCCTGTGCAGCACGAGTGTTTCGGCTCGACGAAGTCTCGATGGCGAAGGAATGGGTGACGCAGGGAGTGACACAGCAGGGGGCGTCGGTCCTTATGAATCGAACCAATAAATTTCTGATTGCGGTAGAGGAGTCTGCACCCTCGCTCAAGGCGGTCTCCTATGTCAGTCAGATCCTGCGGGGACGCACGGATGTCCATGTTCGTCTCCTGCATGTGCTTCCTTCCATTCCTCCGGTGTTCTTGGAATTCGGAGGAGCGGAACATCCTGAGCTAGAACAGCGACTGAGCGGCGAGCTTCGGCAAGACCAAGCCCGGTGGATTGAAACGGCGAAGCGTCAGGCCCAAGTGTCGCTCGACAAAGCTCGGGCCATCCTCATCCAGAGCGGAGTGTCCCCATACGACATCAGCACAAGCTTTTCTTTGCCCATTCATCGTCCTGATGTCGCTCAAGAGATCCTGAGGGTGGCCCAGGAGTGGAACTGTGGGACACTGGTCGTTGGCCGACATGCTCGTTCGTGGATCAGGAAAATGCGATCTATGAATGTCGGAGAGGATCTCATTCGAAAGGGACAAGGGTTTGCCATTTGGGTTGTTGAGTAACTGATGCAGGCTGTGACAGGTGTGATGCTCGCAAGAAGGTAGCGAGACCATGCCTACGCCGCAACTCATTTTCTCAGCCTCTTATCATTCAGAGGCAGAGAGACCTCCTCTGTATCTGTGTCATAGGAAAGAAAGGAGAGGGCGCCCATGCGTTTCATTGTCTTGTTGGTGATGTGTCTCTGGCTGGCCGCCTGTACAACTCCCCCGATCTTTCCGCCTGGGATGATGAAGGACGTTGAAACGGACACGTTCAATTTCAAGGCGTGGAAGGAGGAAGCTAATCACCCTACTACAGACTCCATGTCCCCTCACCACGTCGAGTTGGGCGGACGAATCTTGAACGTGGTTCGAACACTGGACGGGGTCATCATTCTGGCCGAAGAGCAGGCCATCGAGAAATATGCTGGCTATTGCCCGGAGTGTGTCAAACGGGAATACCCATCCACCTTCGGGATTGTCTTCACAGGCTCTCTCGAGCCCAGCATGTTGGAGGCGGGGAATGAATTTGCGGTGATTGGCACGACGGACAGACCCACCACAGAAATGATCGACGGCATTCCGCAAATGCTGCCACACCTCATCGCGCAATGTCTTCACATCTGGAAAACCCAGGAAGCCAAAATGCCCGATATTGCGTGGGAAGGTAACATGGGCTATTGGCCCCCGGAAGATGGAATCTTCTGTCGCGCCAACCGCATAGGGTCCGCTGCGGATCCTATTGTTGACCTAGTTCACCACGGATCGCACGTGGTATCGGCTCAATATAGTTCAGATCCTCCGCGTGCTCCCACACGCCGTGATGGGCGGAAGTGAGGCCCCACCCCCGTACGTAGACCATTTTGAGCAGCGGCTCCTTGCCGGGTCCGAAGCCAGTGACACGGCCAACGACCGTCAGCTCGGCCCATTGGTGATAAGAATCGGGAAGGGTCTGAGGGGTTTCGACGACGATCCAATACCATCCAGCGTCGGGATCGTACGGGCTAGACGGCAGTTGAGGACGGTACTCCTTACTGAGCGGGCGATTCTTCACGTGCAACCAGAGGTTCCCATCCCGCCGTTCCTCCTTCACGATGGCGGCTCCTAAAATCACAAGTCGATTTTGATAGAGCTGCGGGTTGGCAGCCAGTGTCGGAAATGTCAGATGCGGAACGGATTCACGCACATATTTGCGCGGCACAGCGGTACATCCGAGGATCCCGCAGAGAACTACAACTAAGACAGATCGCGTTATTCTCATGAGATTCACCGATTTACTTCCTTTTCACATGGCGGTTGTGCTGAGTAACCAGTTCCGTGGTTGACATGGGCAATCCAATTCGGCCCACCGCATGAGTCAACAAGGGAAAACTCACAGTTTGTCTGTGCGTCACGGATATCATCAGCGTATATATGTTCACGCTGACCGACATGCATTTACCGATCGCAACCAGTGATACCCAATGCCTCCTAGTATGATTAGGTAAATGATATCGTCCACTGATGTATCAAGCAACGTGCCAGGATTCGGCGATCGCTTCAGGTATCGTGCAATGCTGAAGCAACCATTTGAGCTCCTCGGCAATCCAGGTGGAAAAGGAACGCGCCATATCACTCACCGGCCTCTGCATGTGTCGAAAAACATTTAGGACAAAGTTCATTTTTGCATGGGCGGCACATGTTTCTCACGATGGGACGCTGGCTTCAGCTCCGTACATCAATTTCAGTCCGAGCCTGTGTCTTCGTGTCACACGGTGCCAGACTGTCACGCAGTCGTCTCCGATTTCCTGCCGAGTCGTTCCCATCCAGTGGCGAAATCGCTAGAACGCACTCCTGTAAAAATCCGCCGTTCGCTCCCTTCAATGGCATCATGCTTGCTGTTGGTTCTAGGTAAGCAGCGCGGCATTCAGGTAGACACGAATGAAACAGGTATTCCTTACCATGGGACTCACGGTCGCGTTGGGACTGGCGGTGAACGGCTGTACGACCACGGCTGCCACAGGCGAATTGGAGTTATCAGCCGCTGGATCAACCCGGGACCACCGGAAGATTGCGACCTACTATCGTCATGAGGCGGCGAAACTACGACAGGCATCCGAGGACTTATCTGTGCGCATCGCCGTGTACGAACGCCTGTTCGGCCCAACTTCCGATTGGGTGGCGGGAACCCGGCTGTTGGCCCAATCCTATGAGGAGGCCGCGCAGGAGTATGAACGGAAGGCGCATGAACAGATGGAGCGTATCCACGAGTCGCCTCGGCCGACTGGGGTAGGATTGGAATCTCGTTAGGCCGATTGGCATCGCGTGTATCGCTGAGAAGGGAGGAGACTATGCAGTGTGTATCAAAAGCGATCCTGCTAGTCCTGATGATGCTGTCACTGCAGGCCTGCGGGACCAGCGTCCAGCCTGGTGAACGCGGATTACGGTGGTATCCCTTAACCCAAGGCCTGACGACCCAACCCTTGAAGAGTGGGTTCTATTGGCGCGCCCCCTGGAACCAGGTCTACCTGTACGACGTGAAGTGGCGCAGTTATACGGAAACCGTGGATGCCTTAAGCTCCGATGACCTCCTGGTCATCCTGCACGCCGCCATCATCATGCGCCCGATTCCAGACGAGGTCTATTTCCTTGCCCAGGAAATCGGGCCGGATTTCTATATCCGCGTTGTGAAACCGGAACTCCTGGCGGCTGTCCGGAGTGTAGTGTCCAACTATCCGATGGTCACCGTGCCGGAAAATAGTGCGGAAATCGCCAGCAAAATCCAGGCCGTGGTAGTGGAGAAACTTAAGGGACGGCATCTGGAAGTGTCGAGCATCGCCCTGGCCGATATCGATTTGGCCAAGGTTGTGTTGGACGCGGTGGAACGCAAACAGGCCAAGGAGCAGGAGAAGGAACAAAAAGAGTTCGAACTGATCATTGCGTCGAAGGACGCGGAAATTATGCGCAGGCGAGCCAGTGGGGAAGGCGATTCGGTCCGGATCAGGTCTGAAGGAGAGGCGGAAGGGATGAAGATTCGGGCGGCCGGGCAGGCCAAGGCCCAAGAGACCATCGCCAAGACCCTGACGGCGGAATATCTCCGGTTCAAACTCTACGACAGTGCCGCCTCCAAGTTCGTGCTGTTGCCGGACAAAATGAATGTGCCGGTGATCCTCAACCCCGAGGCTGATCATGCAAGGGCTCCGTCGCATGAGGGAGTCGGCCTTGGCCGATGACCCACCCCGTTCAACGCGCATGTTGGATAAGAGTAGGTGATTCGAGGGTCTGGCAGCCTGTTCTGGAACGAGCAAGGACGATGACGTGGGGACTTTGCAAGAGACGCTTATCGTGGACGAACCCAGCTATGTCGTGGTGGAATCGCCGGTTCGGGACAACACACGGCACAGGCGATCGTCATTTGGGGAATGTCGAACGTCAATAGCGACTTGCACCACCATGGAGATTCTTGCCTGGAGGTGGTCATGAGTCTGGGGAAGACGTCGCTATGGGGAATTATCTTAGCAGGGGGGGAAGGAGAGCGGCTGAAAGGGTACATTCGCGAGCAAGTCGGATCAGCCATACCGAAGCAGTTTTGCACCTTTGTCGGTCGTCAGTCGATGTTGGAACGTACCATCAATCGGGCACGACTCCTGATACCGTCTGAACGACTCGTTGTCAGCGGAATGGCTCATCACGACTCATACATGGTTCGAAACCTAGGGCCTTCACCACCCCGTACGGTATTGCTCCAACCGGAAAACCGCGATACGGCGCCCGGCATTCTGTTACCGCTGATTCATGTTCTGCGCAAGGACCCGGAGGCAGTGGTGGCGATTCTACCGGCCGATCACTTCATCGTACCCGGTCGGCGCTTTATGCGAGCCATAGCGGCTGCGCGGCATTTCGTGGCGGACCAGAATGTCGACTCTCCTGTACTTTTGGCAGTGCAACCTGACCGGCCAGAATCGGAGTACGGCTGGATCAAACCTGGAAATCTCGTGGAACACGACGGCCGCCACACCATTCGGCAAATTGCCCGTTTTGTCGAGAAGCCTCGTTATGACCGAGCGGAACAATTGTTGGGCGAGGGATGGCTCTGGAATACGATGGTCATCATCATGCGCGCCACAGCAATGATGGATCTAATGTGGAGGCAGGTGCCGGACGTTGCTGCGCGTTTTGCCCTCTTGCAACGATTTTTTGGAAGTCGGAGAGAGCAAGACCTTATCAAGGCGGTGTATCACACGCTTCCTAGCGTAAATTTTTCGACTTCTATCTTGGCGGGGCGAGATGCGAGATCGTTGGTGCTTCTAGTAGAAAATATACACTGGAGCGATTGGGGGACTAAGGAGCGCATATTCAACGATGCTAGGGCGCTCGGTCTGACACCATCGGTTTCGGTCAGAACACCTCGGGCCCCGGCGACGCGCCGGACTGAGACTCCCGCGCTTGCTCGATATCAGTGCCATGATGGACCTGTTCAAGTGAGCGAGAAGAGATCTTCTTCCTTGCTCAAGTTAACAGAGAAAGGAGAGTGACCGATGCGTCTGGTCCGTTATATCGGTTTTATCCTGTTATGTTACTGGTTGGAAAACTGAGCGACCGTCTCGCTGTTTCCTTTCGAGGTCGTACATACTGCCGAAACGAACACCTATCAGTTCTAAGAGAGGTGGGCAGGACGGTCGCTTTTCCTACATAATTTCGAGGCTCCGAAGGTGAAATGCGAGGGAAAAGATCGGATGATTATTTGTGCTGCCTGATAAATCTCCATGAGAACCGATCTGGGCGTTTCAGGTGGCACCCTGACATTTTGGAACGCGTGTATCGCTGGGCCGATTTACCCGGAGACCTTCACGATCCACGGTAGGACACATAACGAAGACACACAGTTGTATGAAGAGGAGGCGCCATGAATGGCAATGGCAAACGAGTCCTTGTGGTGAACGATGATGCGGATGCAGGCTTGGTTGTGTCGCGGGTCCTGGATGAGATCGGTTACAATGTGCTGCAGGTAGACGACGGAGCGCATGCGCTCATAGAATTAAACAAACGTCGCTTCGATGTCGTGATTGCCGATTATCCGATGTTGTCCATCTGTGGAATGGAGTTGCTGAATCATATTCATGCGCACAGGCTGGAAACACCGATTATTTTACTGTCTGGGATGGTGACGAATATTCCCCCTGTGGACATGAGGGTGCGCCCATTCGCATGGATTCGAAAACCATTCGAAGACAATACCTTGATCGATCTAGTTTCTTCTGCAGCCCCTGTCGCGGCTCGATCGTGATGCAACGACCGGAGAATGATCTTTTTCCCACGCTGACGGGCACGCTTCTCAATGATGGGGCTTGATCGATCGCATAGGTCTCTGTGATTTCATGCGGGCCATTTTGGACTATTCCGCGCCCATTCAATCTGGAGCGTCTTAGGAAATCATGATCCTGGATTCGGTGGTGATTAGTCTCTTTCAATGTGGAGACGATTGTTCGGACTGAAGCGACGACTTCGGATCCGAGACGTTGAGAAGATCATACCCCGGCTCCGGCGTGACGACACGCACGGTGGCGCCTTCATGCAACGCGGCGCTTGGATTGTTGATCACGCGATCATTTGCCGAAAGCCCTTCTTCAACTTCGATGGCTTTGTCCATCAGTTTACTCACCGTGATGGATTTCAAGTGTACATGGGTGTCGTCCGTCACCACAGCCACTTGTGTACCATGTTCTTGAAACACCAACGCGGTGGACGGAATGGTGAATGCCTGCCGATCTACCGGCGCCGTGAGCTCGACCTTGGCGTACGAACCGGGCCACAAGGCCCGATCGGTATTGTCAATTGTGAAGACGGTGACCGCCGTACGAGTGCGGATATCAAACCCGCGGGAGACAGTGAGGAAATCGGCTGTGAAATGCCGATGCGGGATTTGTGGCACCGTCACGTCGGCTGTCATGCCCGGATGAAGGAAGGGTCCAAACTGCTCGGGCACATTGACAAAGAGGCGCAGTTTATCGACGACCGCCACCCTGAAGAGGCTGGTCACCGCATTCGGCGTACTGAGCATGCCTTCCTTACTGACCAAATCCCCGACATTGATGTTGCGTTGGACCACCACGCCATCAAACGGGGCAACGATTTGTTTGAACCCAATGAAGGCTTCGATGTTCTTGACCTTTTGTTCGGCCGCGAGGACGATTGCCGCCTGGGCTTTCATGTTTTTGACATGGACCGTGATGGACTGCTCGGACACCGCCTGGTTCTTACGCTGTGCCAGCCAACGTTTGGCCGTCACCTCGGCGAGTTCATACTTGATTCGTTCGGCCTTAAGATCCGCTTTTGCCTGTCGATATTCGGCATCGAGATCCGGCGTGTTGATTTCGGCAAGGATATCGTCTTTCCTGATTTGAGCCCCATAGTCCTTGTACCATGCTTCGACATAGCCGGTGACACGAGCATAGATGGGAGCCTCGTACCACCCGACGAGGTTGCCGGGAAGCGTAATCGTCTCGCTCGCGGTCACGGGTTTTGGATTGACGACAGCCACGGTGGGGATGGCGTCTTTGTGCGTTTGCTCACGCATTGTAGCCTCGTCCAGCCTGCTCGAATAGATCCGAAATCCGATGTACAACAGACCCACCATGATCAACGCCATGGCAACGAATTTTCCACGCACGATCTTCATCAAACTCAGGCCTTTTGAGTGGCGGCGCGCCGACTATAAATGATGGCGTACACACACGGCACGACGAAGAGGGTAAAGAGCGTGGCAATGAGCAAGCCACCGATGACGGCTCGACCCAGTGGCGCATTCTGCGAATACCCTGTCGCCATGGGAACCATTCCTGCGATCATGGCCGAGGCCGTCATCAGGACCGGCCGAAAGCGAGTCTTCCCGGCTTCGATCGCGGCCCGCAAGGCGTCTGCATGCTCCTCGAACCGTTGGCGTGCATAGGACACGACGAGGATCGAATTGGCGGTTCCGGTTCCCATGGTCATGATGGCTCCTGTCAGCGCTGGTTCAGACAGCCGTGTCTCGGACAAGAACAAGGCCCAGGCGATTCCGGCTAGTGCGCCCGGCAGCGCCGAAATGATGACAATGGGATCGAGCCAGGATTGGAAATTGACGACGATCAGTAGATAAACGAGCGCGATCGCAGCAAGCAGTCCCACGATCAACTCGGTATAGGCGTCATACATCAGAGACGCCTGGCCATGAATCTCAATCGCAGCGCCGCTGGGTTTTTCCTGTTCCATACTATGGGTCACCTTCTCGACATCGGCCAATACCCCCCCGAGATCCCGCCCTTCAGCGGACACATAGACGTCGAAGAGCGGCATAATATTTCCGTGCGTGATGACACCCGGCGTTCCTTCCGTTGTGATGGAAGCCAAATTACCGAGCAACTGGATACCTTGATCATGTGTAGAATTGGTCGAAGAATCAACCGGGATGGTCTTGAGACTCTTGATGCTATTGATCTGTGGCTGTGGAGTGTACACGTTAATCATGTACGACATGCCCGTCGAAGGATCGAGCCAATAGATTTGGTCCACCTGTTGGCTTCCTGCGGTCGTCATGAGTAGGTTGTCGGCGACGTCACTGATGGTTCTGTTGACTCCAAAGCTGAACGTGCGGTCGCCCTCGACCGTGAGAGTCGGTGTGCGCATCGTTTGCTGAACCACGACGTCCCTGGCGCCGGGTATTTCACGATATTTGAACGCCAATTTTCTGGCGAACTCGTAATTGGGGTAAATGTCCGGACCGTTGACCTGCACGTCGATCGGCGCGGGTGCGCCGAAGTTGAGAATCTTGGCGGTTAAGTCGGACGGCTGAAACGTAAATTCGATACCTGGATAGCGTTCATTCAATCCCTGGCGGAGAATGCGCCGGAAGTCCCACACCGGCGATTTCTCATTCTTCAAGAGAATCGTCAGATCACAATCCTGAGAACCGATCGTCGGCGTCGGGATGAAGGCGAGATTATGCGGTCCGACGGGCAGCCCGCAATTACTAACGATGTTATCGACCTCATCGGGCAGTAGCATCTCGATGCTGTCCGACACCAGCGTGGCCAGGCGTCCGCTTGTTTCGATACGTGTTCCCAGAGGCGCCCGCATATGCATCTGTATGACACCCGATCTAATTTCAGGGAAGTAGTCTCGCCCGAGGAAAAAGAATAGGCCGAAGGAGGCGACGGCCAGCGCCAGAGAGACGGTGACGAAAAGACCACGATGAGTGATCGCCTGCGTGAGCAGCCCACCATAGCGCTCGCGGAACCGATTGAACTGTCGTTCGAACCATTGTTGAAACCGAATGAAGACGTTCCACGATGATGCGGCCATGCCTTGCGTATCATGCTCGCTGGCCTGCGGGGTGATGGGCGGGGACTCGGCGGATGGCTCATCCTTGAGCATATACTTGGCCATCGTCGGCACGAGCGTATAGGAGAGGAGGAAGGAGGCCAACATCGCGATCATGACCGCTTCCGCCATGGGCGCAAACAGATAGCCAGCGACACCGCTCAGCCCAAAGAGCGGGAACCAGACGACCGCGATGCAGAGGGTGGAGACGAGCGTCGGCACGATAATCTGATCAGCCGCATCAATGATGGCGTCGTCGATCGGTTTGTCCATTTTTTTATGACGATCGATATTCTCAATCATAACGGTCGCGTTATCGACCAGAATACCGACGGCGAGCGCTAATCCCCCCAGGGTCATGACATTAATCGTCTCATCGAGCCAATGCAGTCCGATAATCGCGGCGAGGATGGACAGCGGGATCGAGATCCACACAATGACGGTGGCCCTCCATGAACCAAGCAGCAACAACACGATGACGCCGACAAGCGCGACAGCTATCGTCATTTCATGCAATACATCTGAAATCGAATCCTTGACGAACGTCGACGCGTCGTTGAGAAGTCTGATTTTCACGCCCTTCGGAGAAATTTCCTCAGTCCGTGGAATCATTTGTTTTATTCCATCGACCACGTCCAGAGTTGACGCCTCGGTGCTTTTCATCGCGACGATGATGACCCGTTGTTTCCCGTTCACCAGGACCGCGTTCTGCTGGACACGGCCCATGAGTTGCACTGTGGCGACATCGCGCAGGTAGATGAATGCATTGCCATCCCGCTTCACAGGAATGTTAGCGAAATCCTCGATTTTCGGCGGCGACGCATTCGTCTGGACGATCCAGTCGGTCGTTAGGATCTTGACATCGCCGGTCGGCTGAACACGATATTGCTTCATAAGGACATCATGAATATCAGCCGGGGTGAGATTGCGAGCCAGCAGCTTCTGCTGGTCGAGATTGACCATGACCTGCATGTCCTGTCCGCCGTACGGATGCGGCAGGACAATCCCGGGCACCGTCACGAGGAGAGGACGGATCCGCATATAGGCGAGATTGAAGAGTTCTGCAGGGGTCATGTCGTCGGAACTGATCTCCAACATGGCCACGGGGATGGAGGATGGGGCGAGACGCATGATCATAGGCGGAGAGATATCGGGAGGCAGTGCCTTGACGACGGTTTGCGCAATGCCCACGATATCCGCTTCGGCTCTGGCCACATCGACAGTGTCTTGGAGGAAGATATTCGTGATGCTGAAGCCATAGTAAGAGTGACTATGGATATATTTGATACCTTCCACTGTGGAAGTGAGGAAGCGTTCGAATAGATAGGTGATGCGCCCTTCGACCTTTTGGGGCAGCATGCCGGTGTAGACCCAGACCACGGAGGTAACCGGAATCGTGATGTTCGGAAAGACATCGGTGGGCATGCGAATGATCGTCCGGCCTCCCAACAGGAGGAGCAAAATGGACATCACGACGAAGGTATATGGTCTGCGCAGGGCGATGAGAACGATCTGTTTCATGCGTGCAACAGAAATCCTTACATAACGATTATGGCCTCACTTCCTCAATCGATATGAGCAATGGAGGCAAGAAGTTGGCGGATGAGTTCTTCACCGGTTCTCTCTTCCAGACTGGCGATCACGCTTCCCACCCTGTGTTCTAGACAAATTTAGCCGAAGCGCCTGCTGCCGTACGGGTCTTTATGGACTCTCGTCGAGGCATGACATCGCTCTTCTCTGTTGGATGGAATGCACGACGTACACTACAGCTTCAGCAATGTGTATGCCGAGCGACGAGCTGTCTCAGGCGTTCTATGGAAGAGATTGATGAGATTAGGGAAGTGTGCGTTTTATGGTAAAAACAACGCCCAATGGTATGCCGATGAGCACAGCTGCTGGAAAAGCTTTTGACCAATAATTTCAATGGTCAGATACGTGTCATTTTGATCCAATGTGACATAATGACCCACTATTTCGTCCAAGCTGAACCTTGCAACAAAGAATACGAGGATCTTCATTCGTGCGATGGCCCTATTTGCGCTAGTGCATATCAGCTCCTTCCGACGGCATTTATTTTGCTCGAGTCTCATGATCCGAGTTTCAGGGGTGCCGATCATCGCTCTTTCTGTTCCGGGAAAGTGATCTACCGGAATAATGGGGGCATGTAACTGGATCATGAGACTGCTTAATCGACCGACCTGGACGAACTGTCCGGTGCAGGACAGGTTGTCCAGTGCAATGCCTCTTGTCCATGAAGGAGCGCATTGTCGGGAACACATAGGTAGGGAGAACCTAAACCTACATGCTATCCTCGTAGATCGGGAATCAAAGGCAGAAGATGAGGGGAAATGGCGCTCACGACAGAAGACCTTCAGGAAAGGACGTGGTGAATGAGTGAGACTGATGGCAGTGCCAAACGGTCCGATGCCCTGGTGCTCTTTGGCGTCACGGGGGATCTGGCCCACAAGATGATTTTACCGGCACTTTACGTAATGGCCAAGCAGGGTGTTCTTAAGGTGCCTGTGGTGGGAATCGCGGCTCCGAAGTGGAGCCTGGCGCAACTACGCAACCACACGACGGACAGTATTAAGCAGGCTGGCATGTGCGATGATCGGGATGCTATCGACCACCTGCTCGCTCTTCTGCGGTACGTGAGCGGTGATTACAACGACGCTAGTACGTTCCAGGCGCTCAAACAGGCACTGGGCGATGCCGAATGCCCGGCGCATTATCTCGCTATCCCCCCCTCGCTATTCATACCGGTCATCCAAGGGCTCGGTGCTGCGGGTTTGGCAAAGGGTGCGCGTGTGATCATCGAAAAACCGTTCGGACGTGATCTGGCTTCTGCGCGGGAACTTAACCGCATCTCTCAGTCCGTGTTCCCTGAAGACTCGATCTTCCGCATCGATCACTTCCTCGGCAAGGAGGCGATCATGAATATCCTCTATTTCAGGTTTGCCAATTCGTTCCTTGAGCCGATTTGGAACCGCAATTGTGTGGCCAGTGTTCAAATCACACTCGCTGAAAATTTCAGTGTTAGAGGTCGTGGCAAGTTTTATGAAACCGCTGGTTGTTTGCGCGACGTCATCCAGAACCATCTGTTCCAGATCGTCGCGCTGCTGGCAATGGAGCCGCCAGCCTATCAGGGATATGGTGCCGTCCATAGTGAGAAAGGCAAGGTCTTTCATGCTATGCGCCCTCTGCGACCAGACGATGTGGTGCGTGGCCAATACACCGGCTACCGACAAGAGCCTGGGGTAGCCAAAGGATCCGATGTCGAGACATTTTGTGCGTTGCGGCTCTTTATCGACTCATGGCGCTGGGAGGGAGTACCGTGGTATCTGCGTTCGGGTAAATGTCTGGCCGCAACGGCTGCTGAGGTCCTCGTGCAACTGAAGCCTCCTCCGCAACGGCTGTTTGACGATTCAAGACCGATAGCCGGGCGAGCCAATTATCTGCGTTTTCGTCTTTCCCCCAGCTCAGCCGTCGCTCTTGCTGCTCGCGTCAAACGCGCGGGGAAAGAGTTTATTGGCGATCAACGGGAGCTCTATCTGCTTGAAGAACGATCGGGAGAAGAAACGCCTTATGAGCGACTCTTAGGCGATGCCATGGCAGGTAACGGCGCGCTCTTCACCCGTGAAGAGGCGGTGGAGGCTGCTTGGGCGGTAGTCGACCCTGTGCTGACGACTCATCACCAGGCCCATCCGTACAAGGAAGGCAGTTGGGGGCCTCAAGAGGCTGATATGCTCATTAGCGCAGACGGAGGTTGGCATAACCCCAGACCGGAGCCTGCCAGCGTATGAAAACACCATCTGAATTAGGTGGCTTAAACACAATTACTCATGGACTGTTACCGACTCTTCATCTTAGAAAGCCGGCTCATTCGAGGGCTCTCGACCGGCGCTAACTCTATATCGGCCAGCACACCACGATGGTCTGATGGCCAAAGTGCATCGCCGTTGGGGAGGAGACCGGGTTGATCAAACGCCAGGCGGCTGGCGCGCACGACTGGATCCTTCCCGTTTGTCCCATCCGCCAAAAAAATAAAATCGACGCGGCGATCGGCGGTGGGCCATTCGACGTGGATGTTCTGCCAAACGGTACCGCCGGATATTCCTGGATTCGCAACTCGAAAGACATCGATGAATCCGGGCTCTTTTTGCCATTCAGCAAGAACAGCAGACTGATCACCGGTGTTCAAGTCGCCCATCAGAATCGCTCGTCCCGTCCCTCGATATTCACGAAACACCTCTCCGACTCGTTCGAGTTGGCAGTCGTCTCCTTTCGACGTATGAGTTGAAAAGACTTGGACCGGTCCGTCTGGGGCGTCGATGGCAGCGCGCAGAAGAATGCGGGGATCCATGCGTCGTTCACAGCGAGGCAGGTCGTAGACTTCCCAGGCCACGATTGGATAGCGGCTTAAGATCGCCGGTCCTTCTTTGAAGCCGATGGCTGAGGTGATCAGCCGATCTAGGAAGCGGAGCCCGGAAATGTGTTGGGTCGCAGGCTCGAACACCATCTGATACCCAAGCGCATCGGCAATCCGTTGTGGGACGTTGCCATGCTTTCGGCTGTCCGATGCTTCCTGAAGCGCGATCACGTCAGGTTGCAGCCGCTGCAGTTCCTGAATGGTCATGTCCAGTCGCTCTTCGAGGTGGGTGCCGTTCTCGAAGAATCCCGACCAGGGTCCGTCATGGAGTAGGTTGTAAGTCAGGACACGCAGCGCGGACGAATCTTGTTTGTTGTCCTCAGCAATAGCCGCAGAATTGAAGAGTAATACTGTGACGACGAGCCAGAGGGAGATGTACCCGATATGTCTTCTCATATGCGATGCACACACCTTACGCCTTTGTGAGAAACCTTTCCACTGCCAGCTGTACCTAGTGGCTACTGAAATTTGGAACGAGCCCTCTCCCGTCCTTGCGTGCCGTTTTCCGCGGATGCTAAGATCACTTCAGTTGAATATTTTTGGACTTATTCTGGAAGCGTTATGCCGAATGTTACCTTGCTTGTCTCGCCCAGCTGCGGAGCTTGTCCGTCGGCGAAGAGCCTGTGGAAACAGTTGCGTGTGAAATACAGCTTTTCCTATCGGGAAGTGGATATCACCACGAAGGATGGTCAGGAGTTGGCGGACCGCCATTCTGTCCGGGCCGTGCCTGCGACAATTCTCGACGGAAAGCTGACGTTCGTCGGCGTTCCGAGTCGGGAGAGCGCAGAAAAGGCCCTTCAACTCAA
This sequence comes from Nitrospira sp., assembly GCA_019636875.1. Classification (GTDB taxonomy): domain Bacteria; phylum Nitrospirota; class Nitrospiria; order Nitrospirales; family Nitrospiraceae; genus Nitrospira_D. Next base: position 41,886 of record JAHBWR010000005.1, on the reverse strand, counting down.
GATTAAACAACGGGAAGGCTAGGAAGTGATGGACGAAGACGATAACGAGCTTCCAGATCTTCTTCCACTCATTGCCAAGGGACCTCCGCCGGATTGCCCGATCTGTGGCGATCCCATGTCGTTTATCGACGGCGACTGGGCGTGCGTCGATTGTAACGGCGAGCTCTTGGGACCGGAGACCGGGTAGCGTACAATGACCGACCATGTTGCGGGTCATCACCGGTCGCTTTCACCCTGTTCTCGAAACCGCGCTTGTCGATCATCTCACGCGCGCCAAGGTTACCGATCCTCTTGCACCGATCGGCATCTTCGTTCCCTCCACACCACTCGCTGATCGTCTGCGCACGCTCCTGTCTGTCGAACAGGGGTTGTCTTTTCTGAATCTTCATATACAGACCTTTCACCAACTCGCTCTGCGGCTGGCCGGAGAAGTCTCGGGTCGTTGCCCATTGCCGCGTCTAGTGGATGAGTTGTTCTTTGAGCGATTGGTCCGTCACATCGTTCGCAGCAAGCTCTCCAGCCAGGTTCCGCTACAACGCATTGGGCAATCTTCTGGAACTTGGGGGGCGCTCTGGGCGACGATTCGTGACGTGCGGGATGCCGATGTCGATCCGAAGCAGGTATGGCAAAGCCTCGGAGAAGGGTATTTTGAGGAGGACGACCGGGAGTGGCTCGGAGCCCTCATCTCGCTCTACGCGGCCGTGAAGGAGGCCGGCAGAACCCTAGAGGCTGGAACGCAAGATGATTTGGCGGAGGCGCTTCTTCCTTTCATCCCGACCGCTTCGTACCTCCAGTCGTTGAAGCACGTGTTCTATTACGGGTTCTATGATCTCACACAGGTACAGCTGTCTTTCTTTGGAGCCGTCAGCCGGATCAAGGACACAACCTTGTTTTTCCCACTGGAGGATGATCCGGCCTATGCATTCGCTCGGCGCTTTTTCGATCGGTACATCCAACCGTTGGCAGTGCCGGACAAGGCAGCGATCCGATTGAAGCAGGACTCTGCTCATGTCACGGAGCATTCTGTCCAGCTTACCCTCAGAAGTGTGATCGGCGTGGAAGAAGAATTGGCAGCCACCTGCCGCACGATTCTCGATCTGGTTGAAACCAACGGCTATCGGTTCGATGAGATCGGCATCGCTGCTAGGACTCTCGACCCCTACAGCCCGGTTCTTCAGTCGATCTTCGATCGCCATCGGATTCCCTTCCAGACGACCGCATCGAGACCATTGATTCACGAACCGATCTGCAAGCTCGTACTGCAACTAGCTTCCCTCCCGTTACGTGATTTCTATCGCGGGGCCGTCCTCGATGTGGTGACATCCCCGCTCTATAAAACTGATCTCTTCGACGACCTGTCGGAGTCGTATCGCCCCGACCAATGGAAAGTGCTGGTTCAAGCCCTTCATATCACTCGCGGGGTTGAGGAGTGGAGGTGGTTGGAACGGGCCAGTCATGCTGCATTAATCGTTGAAGAAGATGAGAGCCCAATCGGCTCCCTTGCAATTTCGACGGGAGTGATCGATCTCCTCTGGCAGGTGGTCTCACAACTCATGGACGACTGCACGAACCTACCGTTGCGAGGCACGATCGGCCAGCTGGTCACGGCTTGCCGGACTCTGGTCGAGCGGCGTCTACAGCGGCCGGATGTCGCAGAATTATCTGCCGAGCGTGCTCAGATTGTTCACCGGCCTGGGCTGTGGGATGCCATCGATCATGTCTGGGGCATCCTTTTGGAATTGGAGCCGCTCACCGAAGAGATGACCTGGGCGGAATTCGTGGAACTGCTGACGCACACCTTCGAACGAACGAGAATTCCTCTTCGCGATAGCTCTTCGCATGGGGTGATGGTGCTCGACGTGATGGCAGCTCGCGGAATCCCATTTAAGGCGCTATTCATCCTCGGCCTGAACGAGAAAGTGTTTCCGCGCTATATTCGGGAAGATGCCTTTCTGAGGGATCGCCATCGGCGTGTTCTCGAGGCCACACTTGGATTCAAGATCGACGAGAAATTAACAGCCTATGAGGAGGAGATGCTGCTCTTCCGCCTGCTCTGTCAGGCCGCCAGTCAGAGGCTCTATCTCTCCTCTCAACGGGCGGATGAAACGGGACGGATGCTGGCGACCTCTTCCTATGTCGAAGACGCTCGCCGGCGGTTCAGCGCTCACGAACAACCGATCGATGTGGTACCTCGCCGTGTGACTGATCGAGTGACGCAACGGCCGATGATTACGAGGTTCTTACCACCTCCCGAACTGACTCAATGGATGGCTTTGAACGGGCAAGACCCTGTCGAACTGGTCCAAGCGCTCGGGCGCGACGTCGCCTCCTTCCAACATGCCTACGCGGCGCTGGATCGCATCGAAGAGGAAGGTAGTAAGCTGAATTCGTTCGATGGGATGGTCGGAGCGGTCGAGTCCCATTGGGCTCGGCTCATGGATCGGGGTGTGGCTCCAACGCCGATCGAACGGTATGCGCGCTGTCCCTTCCAATACTTTGCTTCAGATGTGCTGCGACTCGAGCCGAGCCGCCGTTCGATGTTGCAACAGCCTGATGTGGCGCTGGTAGGGACGTTCTGCCACGCCGCCTTACGTCGGTGCTACGAACAACTTGTGCAGTCTGGATGGCCGGTTGTACAAGCCACGGACGATATGAAGAAGCAAGCGATCTGCATATCGGTTGAACAAGCAGCCGCAGAGCTCGAAGCGGAACATCGAACCGGTCACTATCTCTTGTGGGAGCTGCAGAAAGAACAGATCGTGATGCTTATCACGGCGGCTGTGGAGGCAGACGAAGCGGATCAGACAGCGCATCCGTACCAACCGATTGCCTTTGAAGTGGATGGGGAGGGAGTGATCCCCGATATTATAGACGGGGATTCGTTGAAGGTCCGGGGGCGAATCGATCGACTTGATCGGCACCGACACTCCGGTGCACTGCGCGTGGTTGACTACAAGTTCAAACTTGGGTCGGCCATGAAATCGGAAGATCGCAATCTGATCCAGTCTGCGGTCCGTGGGATTCGGATGCAGCCACCGTTCTATAGTTGTCTTGCCGGTTCTGGACAGTCCACGGCTCGTCATGTCCAGTTCCTGTTTCTTGCACCCACGTGGCCGAAGCCGATTGATTGTTCGTCGTTTGATCCACCATCGTGGGCCTCAGAGACCGGGAGGTTGATCCACCAGTCGATCAAGACCGTGATCGACGGGGTCCGGACTGGGCGCTTTTTTATTCTCCCGGACGGCTATTGCGACCATTGTGAGTTTCGTGTGATCTGCCGGCGAGAGCATGCACCGACATGGTGGAGAGCGTATCGAGCAACCGAGCCGAAAGAGTTGAAGAGGCTGCGTACCCAGAAGATCAACGATGCATAACGATTTGCTCATACCGGATCGTGCAGCCCGAGAGTCGGCCGAGACGACCTTCGATCGAAACGTGGTGGTCGTGGCGGGCGCAGGGACCGGGAAGACAACCCTGCTCGTCAATCGTCTCGTCCATCTGCTCATGAAGGCACCGGCCCCGGTGTCGATGACGCAGGTGGTGGCACTGACATTCACCAACAAGGCGGCAACCGAGATGAAGGTGCGGTTGCGAGAACGGCTGACCGTCCTCGCCCACCCACAATCCGATACGCTGCGAGCAGCCGACGGAGGGGCTGTTTCGAAGCGCGATCTCCAAGATCGGTATGGACTGACCGGTGAGACGATCGCTGTGCGTGCCAAGGCCGCCTTGCGCGAATTGGAAAAGGCGCAGATCGGTACCCTCCATAGTTTCGCGGCACACCTGTTACGACTTCATCCGCTGGAAAGCGGCGTCGACCCTGATTTTAAGGAAGATGATGGTCTGCGATTTGAAGAGCAGTTCACGGCGGCATGGGATTGCTGGCTCGATCAGGAATTGAGCCGCAACGGCCAACACCATCCGGTCTGGCGATCGATCTTGTCATCGGCCACGCTCGATGCAGTCAGGTCGTTGGCCCGGTCCTTGTGCAGTGAATCGATTGATCTCGATGCGATGCAGCAACAACTTGCTTCAACCGCGATATCGCCGGCTCTGTCGGATTGGATGCAGCTCATGGGAGCACGGGCCGAGCAGCTGTTGAACGAACATGACAGGCCGAAGCGCCGTAAGGTCGAGCAGATGCTGGCTGCTGCAGCTTCTGTGCTGAACCTTGTGGCAAGCAAGGGGTTGGCGGCCCGGCAAGATGTGACCATCGAAGAACGAGCATGGCTCGACAAAGATCTTGGGAGTGCAGTGGCTGGATGGGAGAAGCATGATTTCAGAGAGGCGGGTGCCCTGATCGAGATCGCGCAACAACTTTTCACGGTCGACCACACTTTTCTGAATGACCTCCTGCAACTCCTTATTCCACTGGTGCGGAACATCCGAGAAACATTTGTTCGACAGGGCTGGCTTTCTTTTGATGGGTTGTTGGCGAGGGCGAGGAGGTTGCTCCTTGAATACCCGACCCTCCGTGAGCGGATCAAACGAGAATATCGTGCCTTGTTGATCGATGAGTTTCAGGACACGGACCCGACGCAGTATGAGATTATCTTGGCGGTTTCCGAGCGTCATGGAGCACAAGCGGCCCGATGGCAAGAGATGGTCCTCGAACCGGGGAAGCTGTTCATTGTGGGAGATCCAAAACAGTCGATCTATGCCTTTCGGCGAGCTGACATAGAAGCCTTCGATCGAGTCGTGGACAAAGTCCTGTCTGAGGGCGGCATCGCGCAGGCCTTGACGACGAACTTCCGCAGTGATGGCGAGGTTTTAGGACCGGTCAATGAAACGTTCGATCGGCTCTTTGAGCGACGTCCACTGGTCCAGCCGGCCAACGTACGGTTGGAGGTACGTCCTCAGCGGAAGCCAACTTTGATCGAGCCGGGTGTCCATCTCTGCGTGACGAGGCCGGATGACGAGGATGAACCGTTCGATGCAGCGGGCGCAACACGAGCTGAAAGCGAAGTGCTGGCTCGCTGGTTGGTTGAGGAGGTGTTCAGTCGATCCATGGTGAAACCGGGTCACGTCGCGCTGCTGTTCAGGAAACTGACGCAGGCCGATGCGTACCTCGATGCATTGCGACGGCACGAGATTCCCTATGTGATCGAAGGTGAGAAGCATTTCTACCGCCGCCAAGAAGTGATTGATTTCGTCAATCTCCTGCGTGTTTTGGACCACCCGCATGATGAAATTGCTATGACTGGCCTCCTTCGCTCGCCGCTCGGAGGGCTGACGGATCGAGAACTCTATGAACTCAAAGAGGCCGGGCATTTCAACTATCTCTTGGCAGATAATCTGAGGACATGGCCTCATGTCCGCGCCGATGCCGTGCGGCGACTGTATGAGCATCTGCTGTGGCTCCACCGAGCCATCCCCGTTATGCCGCTGGCCGACGCGCTTGATCTGGTGTGTGACCGATTGCCCATCCTCGATTTGGCCGCTGCGTCGCTGCATGGGGAACAGGCTGTAGCCAATCTATTAAAAGTGAAGCAGACGGCTGCCTCGCTCGCTGACCGACCGCACATGACGCTGAGTGGCTTCGTCGATCTGATGATCGCTCGACTCGAGGAACAGCCGGATGAGGCTGAAAGCCTGCTTGCCGAAGAATCACTCGAGGCGGTGCACGTGCTGACGATTCATAAGGCCAAGGGGCTGGAATTCCCCATCGTCGTGTTGCCGGGTCTGCACCAAGGGAGTGGGCGTGAGCGGAGTGCGCCGCAGATCTCCTATGATTGGTCGAGCGCCACCTATGGGCTCTTCCTCGGTCGGCATCGATCGCTTGGTTCAGTGCTGGTCCAACACAAGCTGCGGTTACGAGAAGATGCCGAACGGCGACGGGTGCTTTATGTCGGGATGACGAGAGCGAAAGAGATGCTGCTTTTGTCGGGCGGAGTAACGGCCCGTTCCGTCGGCGAAACGGTCTTCGAGCTATTGCGAAACATCGGGACGGGAGAGATCGGAGATCGATCGACCGAGGCCTTGACCATCGGAGCCAGTAGGATTCCGCAACGAGTCGTCGCGGCACCGGAACGAAAACGGCCTCGGCGACGTATAGATGGGGTAGACGGCCAGACGCCGATCGATCCACAAGAGCTGGCTCGTCTGTGGGAGATGAGGACTGCCCGATGGCAGAAAACCGGCGAGAGCCTGCGCCATTTGACGCCGACGGGTTTGGACCACGGGGAAGACTGTGTTCGAGGTGCGCGGGTTGCCGTTCGACAGGATCCGGCTATTGGTCGTTTAGTCGGCGTGGTGACTCATCGCCTGCTGGAACAATGGGATTTTTCACGGGATCCCTCCGGGTTATCGGATCCGGTCGGCGCCGTTCTTCGATCGGTCCTTGGCCAAGCCGAACAAGCCCATGCTGAAATAGTCGAGGATGAGGTGAAGACGCTTCTTGCGGTCTTCGGTCGATCGGAAGCCTATGTACGGCTGCAATCATCTCATATCCTCGGTCGTGAAGTTCCATTTAGCATGCCATGGGGTGAGCGGCAGGTGATGGAAGGAGTCATGGATCTTCTCTATCGGGTTGAAGGGGAGCTGTGGATCGCCGACTATAAGACGGATGGGGTTCCGGCGGATCAGGCGGCGGCTCGCGCTGAACGGTACCGGACGCAAGGAGAAGTCTATAAGGCTGCTGCCAAACAGGTCCTGGGGGTTGAACCACGGTTCCATTGCCTTTTCCTGCGGTGTGGCGTCGCCATAGAATTGTAAGGTTTGTGGACTTTCAACATGGCTCGACGAGAACCGATCTCTTCAGAAGCATTTGCAGAGTTAGTCCAACAGGCTATTGGGGATCTCCCGCCTCCCTACGCCAAGCTCATGGAGTCCATTGCCGTCGTTGTAGAAGAAGAGCCGCCTGAGGACGTCTTGCGAGATCTGGAGCTGGATGAGAAGGATGATTTACTGGGTCTCTATCAAGGCCAATCGCTGGCAGACGATTCGTTCTTCAGGCCGGGTGGTGAGCCACCACCACGGATTTCCATCTATTGCGGCCCGATTCTCCGTCTCTGCGAGACTCCGGAAGAAGTGGTTCAGGAGGTGTACGACACGGTGGTGCACGAACTCGGGCACCATGTTGGCCTAGATGATGATGAAATGCCCTACTGAATGAGCATCGATCAGTGTTCTCATGAGTACGCAGGCTTTTGCCTGGCTCGCTGGTAACCCAGCACGAGCATGATGATTCCGATCAGTACCATCGGCAGGGAGAGAATCTGTCCCATAGTAATGGGGCCGAAGATGAAGCCGAGGTGTTGATCCGGTTCACGGAAGAGTTCAACGATCAGTCGGCTGGTACCGTACCCGGTCACAAAGGTCCAGAAGATCGTCCCGGGAGGAGTCGGGCGTCGATCGATCCACCACAACACCGCAAACAACGTGAGCCCCTCCAGCATGGCTTCGTATAGCTGTGAGGGGTGGCGACAAACCGGACCTCCGGTCGGGAAGACCATACACCACGCGATGTCGGTCGACCGGCCAAAGAGCTCGCCATTGATGAAATTCCCTATGCGACCGCACCCTAGCCCGATCGGGGTGACGGAGGCCGCCAAATCCGCGATCGTATAGGCAGGAATCCCTTGCCTACGGCTAAACCAGATCAGTGCGATAATTGTTCCGATGAGCCCACCGTGGAAGGACATTCCTCCCTCCCAAACTGCGAGCAATTTCAGAGGGTTCTCGATGTAATAGGAAAAGTTGTAGAAGAGCGTATACCCGATCCGCCCACCCAAGAACACGCCGAAGGCTGCGTAGACGACCATGTCATAGATCTGGTCCTTCCTGATCTCCAGCCCCTTACGGCTCACCTTGTGCTGAATCAAAAAATAGGCCGCCGTCAGGCCGATCAGGTACATCAGTCCATACCACCGCAATTGAATGGGACCCAGAGCAACAATGACGGGATCGATATTTGGGTACGGTATCGAGGCTAGTGAACTCATGTATTCTCTGTCAGGAGTGTGCTCCGAATGGCATCGTTCGTATTCTGAACAACTTCAGGATACGGTGGTAATAGGTGCCTTTTCTGTGACTCATGAAGCAGCATTGCCGACGGATCATACGGGGGCTCACGAATCAATGCAAGCGGGTCTGCAATGAACAGGATGATTGGGACAGAGTCCTGGGAAAACCTTGCCTACAAATCATTTCCCAGGATTCAAGGTGTAGAGGTGTTGGATTTCTGAAACGGCTGTGCCTTCCTCTGTCGTGAAAAAGAGACCCAATATTTGTCACTTCTAATCAGCGTGCGTCGCCTCGTTGATTTTCCGAGGAAATCGCCGACCGTTAGCCATGCCCCCAGCTGGCACAAAGCATGCTGATACACATTCGGCAGAAGCACATTTGGATGGTTGTCCGCTACATCATCACCATTATGAGGGAGGTTCACCATGTCGGAGCAGGGGAAGTACGTCGCCAAGGCAGCTGCATGCATCGTTGGTGGAGCCGTCATCGGAGCGGGACTGGGGCTCCTCTTCGCTCCACAGACTGGGTCTGATGCACGTCGGAGTATCAGCCGATATGCTCGGAAGGCACAGGCGCAGACCAATCGGTGGGGAAGAGCCGTCAAGTCCGGTGTGAAGGTCGCGTTCGACCATAAGCCACCGATTGTCAATAATTGTGAAGAGCGGACTCCACAACTCGCCGCTGTCATGAATTGATTCCCGCTGACGATCATCGGTGGCAGATCCACCCGTTGTGTTCCTTCTCCGTTGCGGCTGGATCTGCTACCGATGGTCCGCGGGGATTTGAATGCTGATGGCACCGGCAAGATCGCCTGCCTGAGCGCCCTCTCTTGGGTAGCCGGAGATATCAAGGATCCCTTTTGGGTTTCCGTGGCACATCAGGCAATCTTCTGAATAGTAGATCGGCATCATCGCCCTGAGTAACCGTCCACCGTTGACCCATTCGACGATCGGTGTGGGTGAGGCCGGTTGGTGGGCAAGCCGCGTCAGGACCGTTTCCTCGTATGCGTCGGGCGCGTTTTGCAGGTTTCTCGGATCGAGCGTCGTCTGTTTTATGGTGACCAGCGATTGCTTGGAAAACCTCCGTGCAGCTTGGCTTCCGAAGGTGGCCGGGATAAAGTTCTTATATCCGATCCCTCGTTGATTGATCACAAATTGCGCATCCGCTACGACCTCCTTACTGGCGTGGAGCAGTCGCATCAACAGATCTCGTGTATGGGGAGGCAATGAAGAAGCGGAGCTCTTCAGGTCGATCTGAGACTGGCGAAAGAATTCAGCGAGGACCAGCCGCTCAAAGACGCCGGGTGAGAAGCCTTTATCACCTTTTCGTGGATCGTTGATCAAGGGTTGATGTTCCTCGACAACGACACGTCCGGCGTCCAGGAGGGTGGCCAGCAATTCGGCAGTTCGCTCGGTTTCCTTGTGAGCGGTCTGCGCCCAGCTGTTTGGGGAATAGACGAACAGCCACAATAGACCGAACAGGAGGAATAGCTTCAAGGGTACGGGCATGGACCCCTCCGTTTTGTCATGAGTCCTCCGCCAAGCGGCATTGCCCCTGATCATAATGGTCTGGCACCTGCGTGACTTCGAGCGGCAACCCTTCTGTGGTGGCTCGCCTCGTGGGGGCGTATTCTTCATCGATCCAGCGCGTTCGCATCTGGGTCAACCGTCCTGATTCTTCTAAGTGAAAGAGCAGGTTGTTGAGAAACCATTGTAATCGCCTATGCTCATCGCTCGTGACGATGGAGAAATCTGCGTGGGTCAGCATCAAGGGGATTCCGTCGGTGCGTGTCAGGAGGTGCCAGTGTTGCCAGACTCGTTTTGTCACGTACTCGAGAATAGATTGTTCAGAGAGGATGACATCGATACGTGGATCGGCGGTTTCGATCGCAGCGGGAATCGAATCGCAAATGACTAAGTGGACTCCCTTGAGGTTGGCTTGGGCATAGAGGTGTGCTGATCGGCCTTTCTGTACCGCCACGGTCAAGCCGTTGAGGCCATGCTGAACAGCTGTTAGCGTATCATGATGGCCGCCTTGTGTTTGAAATTCTGCCATGACATGTTGAGCCACCTCCGGCCTTTGTATGATCGCGGCGATACCGTCGTCACGAAAATAGGGAGCTGAAAACCACAAGCCAGCTGGCCTCGTTCCGGGAACGGTCCCGCTCACCGACGAGACAAATAAATCGAGCTGCCCTTCGTTCATTTTGATGAAGAGATCGGGAAAGCGAGTCACGTGCAAAGTCGGAACGATCGGATGTGGGCCATGACAATGTGAGGTCAATGCGGCGGCGACCTCTCGGATCAATTCGATATCTAAGCCTGTGACTCGAATGCCTGCGTCAGTGTACACGGCATGGAAGACAAATGGACGAAATGGCTCCACGGCGATACCGACGTGCAATCGCCCCCTTGCACAGATCGATGATAATTCGTCGCGTGTCAGCGGATGTATACGATCAACGGCATCATACACAAGCCCGCATCCTTGTAGAAAGATGCTCGGCATCGTCAGAAGAAGCGTGGCAAAAAGTCTTTTGACAGTGCGAAGGTTCACGCCCCGTATCCTCTCTTAGTCTCTCGACGGATTAATCGCCAGCCGTTTAAAACCGAACCCCAATGGTGAAGAGCCATTGCCGTGACAAGTCGGACTTGCCCTGGAAATCAATCTCGAATCGTGTGTACTGCAGTCCCATATCGACCGAAAATCCTTGGACGACAGGAAACCGTACGCCGATCTGTCCTCCGTACAGGTAGCCCGGTGAAAGTGCTCCTCTTCCCGGCAGAGTTCCACCCAGCATGGCTCCGACATACGGTACCGCCCGGTGCTCCAACGGTCCGAATAAAACATGTCGAATAATGCGACTGAGTGGTTTGCCGTTGGGGAAGTCCAATAAATCGATGAAATTGTTCCAGCGGGGATTGGCGTACAGCGAATGCTGGTCGGTGGTGAAAGTAGGGGTATGGTGACTGTAATACTGATAGATGCCTCTTAATTCGAGCGGACCATAGCGAAGTGCCGTGATGCCTGCTTGAACGGAGATGACTCGACGAGTAGGCGCAAAGGTGCGATCGTTGAATGACACGTCGAAACTGAACGGGCGGAGCGGGAGGATATCGAGGACCGCTTCCTGCCCGTCTGCTGATGAAGGCAGGGCTGTTGTGAGTAAGAAAAGCACGCCCAAAAAGCGCAAACCGTATGGTCGCAGCGGCCTACCTCACTATCGTGCATCGTTTCACTAATACGAATCATCGCATTGTAGCGCAACCTCGATATCTTTTGCATGTTCACGGGCGGGTATGGGGCCATGATAAAAGTGGCTGTGGGGACGGATCCGCTATGTTAAAATCCGCCCTCTTGCCGGAGTGGCGGAATAGGCAGACGCAAGGGACTTAAAATCCCTCGGACTCACAAGGTCCGTACCGGTTCGATCCCGGTCTCCGGCACCAGGTTCAGCAGGTAAAGACGAGTCAACCATGACTTGTCTGGTTTTTTTGACCTTCAACGTACCGAAAGAGGGATTCATGATTGGCAAGACAGGAATGGTGATTATCGCAAGCGCGGTGCTAGGGGTGACAGCCCTTATCGGGGGAGCATGGATTGTGACCGCGCCACCGGACAACGTCGAACCGTGGAAGGAGAAGCAGTGTAAGGAATACGTGGAGGAGTTGGACGCGCTCAATCGGTACAAAATGTTCTGGTCGTTCGTTCAACAACGACTCGCGTTTAACGACTGTTTGAAAAAGGCGGATGAAAGCGGCCAGAAGCCGTAGATCGATTGAAGGCCGATGGTCTCGTTTTCTGTATAGGGTACAGACCGGTTCTAGGTGTCGCATCTTTGTGCGTCACCCATGGGGAAGCTCATTGGTGAGAAGGGTTTGACGCTAGCGCGGTCAGGTTGGAATCTTGTGGGCGGGAAGAAGTGATCGAGTACGGGTGTTGACGCTTTACCCCATCACAGAGATACGCTTTCCTGTCCACACTTCCAACATTTGGAAAATTGGCTCTCGTGCTGTTCTCCACATCCGGCACATACCCAGGCGTCAGGGTTTGATGGCTGTGAGATCAACTCTTCGTCGAGGACTTGCCGCGCCCGATAGGCATCCTCGTCTTGGATGACCCAGAGTTCGGGGAAAATCTCCGCAAAGGGAATCTCCCCCGCAAGTCCAGATAAGCGTTGATTCTTGATCATGCACTGGATGCCGACCTGCTCAAGCCGCTCCTTGCGCATCTCGACCTCGATCAAATTCTGAGAGACGAAGACTTTCCTCATCAGGGACTCTCCTGAAGGTTGTTGGCCCTATTACGCCGCAAGCGTCACTTCTTAAAAATCAGCCTCGGCTCAGTCATATCCCCCATTGATACCGAGACGAGTTCCCAGCCAGCCGCACCAAATTCGTTCAACTTGGTTTGCATATTCTGAGTGTCGGGGAGCACCTCGATGATCCGATACTGAAACCGTTTCGGCTCCTGCGCCTTGACGGTGAAGGGTTGGCCAAGGACGAGTACGAGCCCCAAGGCCCCAAGGCTGAGAGCAGCTATCATCCACGCGACAGAGATTCGTATGGTCAGCATAGGTCACCTCATAGAAATTGTGGATTATGGATGCGCAACCCGCCAGTTTTTGCCGACACCTAAGTCCACTTTAAGCGGTACTGACAAGCCTAGCTGTGTCCCGACGCCTTCCATTTCTTCCTTCACCAACCGCTTTGCGTCCTCCAGGTCATGGTCTGGTACTTCGAAGATGAGTTCGTCGTGGACTTGGAGGATCATCTTCACGTGTGGCAGCTCCTCGTGGAGCTTTTTGTGCACGTTGATCATGGCCACTTTGATGAGGTCCGCGGCAGAACCTTGGATGGGGCTGTTAACCGCCATGCGCTCGCCGAAGCCACGCTGTGCAGGATCCCCACTTTGAAGTTCGGGAATCGGCCGTCGGCGGCCGAGAATGGTCGTGGTGTAACCCTTCTCTCGTCCCTCGGCGATGTTCTGATCCATGAGGGCTCGCACCGCCGCAAACTTTTCGAAGAAGGTGTCGATATATTTCTTGGCTTCGGCATGGGATACACCCAGGTTCTGTGACAGGCCAAACGGACTGATGCCGTAGACGATGCCGAATACGACGGTCTTGGCGGCGCGGCGCATGTCTCTAGTGATTTGACTGGATGGGAGGCCGAAGATCTCCATGGCCGTGGCCATGTGGATATCCTCTCCCTTTGTGAACACGTCTAGCAAATGGGGATCGTGTGAAAGATGGGCGAGAATGCGCGGCTCGATCTGGCTATAGTCCGCGCAGAAGAGCTCATGACCTTTGGGGACAATAAACGCTTCGCGGATGCGCAGGCCATACTCGCCTTTGACGGGGATATTTTGGAGATTGGGATCGGTAGAGGAGAGGCGTCCCGTGGCGGCGACGGTCTGGTTCAAGGAGGTGTGGAGCCGCTTCGTCTCCGGCCTGATAAGTTCGGGGAGCGCATCCACATAGGTCGACTTGAGCTTGCTGAGACTTCGGTAATTGAGAATTTGCGCGGGCAGCTCATGATGCGTGGCGAGTTGCGTCAAGGTATCTTCATCGGTGGAGTAGCCCGTTTTTGTCTTGCGGATCGGCTTCAACCCGAGTCTGTCGAAGAGGACCGTCGCGAGTTGTTTCGGTGAATTGATGTTGAACTCGCCGCCGGCGATTCCGGCGATGGTCTCCATCATGCGATCGAGTTCTCGTTCGAGTTCCTTGCTCAGTCCGTGAAGCCCTTCCACATCCAGGAGGAACCCATTCCGCTCGATGTCAGCCAAGATCGGCACAAGCGGCATCTCAACGTCGGTGAACAGTTTCAAGCTCCCTTGCGCTTTCAACTGCGCGGTCAGGATCGAGCCGAGCTTCGGTAAGGTACTTGCAGCGGTTGCTGCCGTTTCACGGGAGCCGGTATCAATCTCAAAGAGCGACCGTGTCTTGGTTTGTTCATGACTTCGTGAACTCAATCGCTCACCCAATCGTTCTACGGCGATTGTCTCGAGGCTATGGTCACGGCGATTCGGATTCAGCAAATAGTCCCCGACCATCGTGTCTATGTAGGGAGGGGCCAGGTTGACGCCGATTCGGTGGAAGGCCAGCAGGGTGCCTTTGAGATCGTGCACGACTTTGGTCCTGTGTGTGTCGTGTAGGAGTGGGAGGATCGGTCGCATGAAGGTGTGCACGTCGATCGGAATAAAGGCTGTTTGGCCTTCGGTGGAGAGGGCCAGGCCGAGCAGGTCTGCGTGGACGCTTGGTTGGCCGGCCAACAAACAGTGCACGCCGAGCGGCGTCTTTTCCGGTAAACCACTGACAAATCGTTGGGCCGTCGCTTCGTCTTCGATGATGATGGCCTGTGTCTTCGAGTCTGATTGCTTCGGCGATGATTGTAGGCTCTTGAGCAGCGACGTAAATTCGAGCTCCCGCAGCAGTTCGGTCAAGTGCGCGTCATGTGGCGGTTGGATTCGGTAAGAGTCCGGATGAAATTCAACAGGGCTTTGTGTATCGATGGTTGCCAGTTTCCGGCTGAGCCGCGCATTCTCTGCCTGGTCGGTGAGGAGCGTCTTGATTCGAGCGGGTGCGACCTCGTCGAGCCGACGCAGTAGCTCGTCGATCGTTCCGAACTGCGTGATTAGCTTGATGGCGGTTTTCTCTCCGATGCCTTTCACGCCGGGAATGTTGTCGCTGGCATCTCCCATCAACCCCATAACTTCAACCACGCGTCCAGGCTCGACACCGAACTTGGCGACGCATTCCGGCTCGCCTGACCACTTGTCTTTCACCGGATCGTAGATGCGAACGTGAGTGGTCAGTAACTGCAACATGTCCTTATCACCGGTGACAATCACAATGTCGTAGCCGGCTTGCTCTGCCTGCCTAGCCAGTGTGCCGATCAGATCGTCCGCTTCATATCCGGCCTGCTTCACGGCGGGAATGTTCAGCGCCTCCACTGCCCGATGAATGTATGGGATCTGCGCTTGCATGCTGTCCGGCATCGGCGGTCGCTGCGCCTTATATTCTTTGAATTCCTCATGTCGGATTGTCGGGCCTTTTTCGTCAAAGGCCACGGCAAGACCGTCCGGCTTGTGTTCGCGAATAATCTTGAGGAGGGTAGTCATGAAGCCGTAAACGGCGTTGGTCTGGAGGCCTTTTGAATTGTTCAGGGCCGGTAGGGCGAAGAAGGCCCGATAAATATAGGCGCTACCGTCGATCAGGTACAGAGTTTTCCTTGGCTCTATGGCATCAGGCATGGGGGGAGTCTTTCCTCAGAGTTGGTGAATGTTCAGGCATAGGCGTTGACGACTTCTGAGGTATGATTCGGGGAGAACGAATGGTTTGCCCGTTCACAGTTGTGGCGCAATGGTGAGCGGTGGCTTGCCGAACTTCTGGCGCATACTGTTGATGGTGTTGAGCACCGCCGGTTGGCCGATCATTCTCGCCTCTAACCTTCGCTTGCCTGGAAAATCCAACATGGTCACACCGATCAGCATCGTGAGAATGCCTTGGCCCGGCAAGAATAGCATGAGGAATCCGGCGAAGAGAAAGATGGCCCCAACCACGTTCTTCGCGATGTGACCGAATAGTCGAAGCACTGGGTGGTGATTTACCATCCAACGGCGTGGAACTCGAGTGTCGAAAAAATCTGTTGGAAGCCGAACGAGGATGAACGGGATGGCGATCAGCGATCCAACAAAGAAGATGATCGAAAGCGCCGTCAGGGTCACGAGCGCTTCAGTTGAGACGTACCGTTGAACCGTCGTCAGTAGCCAATCCATCGGGCGGCATCCTAGCATGGGCCTGCGCGCCCCTCAAGGCGAAGCAGATGTGAAGTCTCGTGTTTACGCGGTTGGGTCTGGTCGTTATAATCACTAAGCTTGGAGCTACGATTGGAGTCTCTCGCGGAAACTAATTCGGCCACTGCCGATTATGCGAACAACCTGAAAACGCAAGTGCGGAAGAACTGGACATGTCCACCACACCAAAGTTCGTCATTTTTGCCCACAATGCGACCTACGATAAGCTGCACCAAGTTGCGACACTTGGCATGACGGCCGCGGCGATGGGCAAGGACGTGATCGTGGTCTTGTTGTTCTGGACGATCAAAAAGCTAGCCGAGGGCAAGATCGATCAGATTGATTTCCCGCCGGAATATGCGGGATCAGCCGAGGAGGTGGCTCGGCTGCTCAAAGAGAAGAAGGTGCCGAAGATCTCCGAAATGTTTCAGGATGCCAAGCTGGTCGGAAAGCTCCGGCTTATCGCCTGCAGTGCTGGGTTAGAGTATATGGGCGTGGACACGAACGCGGTCGAAAAGAATGTCGATGAGGTCATGGGGCTACCGGCCATCCTATCGCTGACTGCCGAGGCAGAAACGAAATTGTTCATCTGAGGGATGTGAACAGTAAAACATAAAAGGTGAGAGAGGGGGGCCTTGGCGATATCCTCTCGCGTTTCACGTTTAACGTGACTTTGTGACTCCTACCTGATCGCACAGTCCGCTCAACTTACATCGGCTGCAGAGCGGCGAAACCGGAAAGCACAGGTTTTGTCCATAGGGGACGAGGAGGTCGTTGTAGGTGATCCAGTACTGTTTTGGGAGCTTACGTCTGAGGGCCTGTTCCGATTCTTCAGGAGTTTTCGTTTTGATATAGCCCCACCGGTTACTGATGCGATGGACATGCACATCGACGCAAATTCCAGGCTTTTGAAATCCGACAGTGACGACCAGATTGGCGGTCTTTCGTCCAACTCCTGGGAGGGTTACCAGTTCGTCGATGGAGTCCGGGACCCTGCCTCCGTATTTATCGATCAGCTGATGGCAAATCTGATGAATTGATTTGGCCTTCGTTCGGTAGAATCCGACCGGATAGATCGCCCGTTCGATCTTTTTCAGGGGCAGCTTCAGCAGTGATGTCGGTGTGTGTGCTAGGGTAAACAGTCGATCACTGGCTTCCCTAGTGGTTTTGTCTTTCGTGCGAAGGCTCAGGAGACAGGAGATAAGGATCAGAAACGGATCTCGGTTGGATTGCTTGGCAACGACGCCGAGGACCGGTTCCTGCCATCGGCGAACCTCTTGCCTCACAAGTCGGATCGCCTCGTGGATGTCATCCCGGCGCATCAGACTTGGATTAAAACAAGAAGGAAGATGACCGAGGGGGACAGGGACACGCTTGGGATAGGGCTAGTCAGGTCTTCGCTTGGAAAGCCATTTTTGACGACGCCTCTGTGCCTCACGCTGTTTGGCTTTCTTCCTGACACTGGGCTTCTCATAGAAACGACGGCGCTTGAGCTCGCGAAATAGCCCTTCTCCCGCCAACTTCTTTTTCGCGACCTTCAGGGCTTTTTCAACGTTATTGTTAAAAACCTTGATTTCCATTCGCGTGACTTTCGACTTTCTCAGGCCAGGTCAGCCTGCTGCTTAGGGTTTCCACGAATTCGGCGTCGGAGTCTAACACAACCTTTTTAGTTCCTCAAGGTTTTGCTCTGATTGCTCGACTCTGGGCCGCAGAGCATCGATAAGATGTTGATTTGATTGCAATGTAATGTTTGCGTTGACGGTATGAAGTGCCGCGTGAGCCGCCGCTATTGCCATCGTTATACCTACCGTAAGATCAGAATGAACGGCTCGTTTTGCTGAGGGAAGGGCGGAATCAATAGACCTTCCCACCTCACAAGAGAGTTCAGCAATCTCTAGAGGTACTTCTGTAGCTTTATGGAGAGCTGTCGAAACCGCCATCGGACGATCTGGGTGCTGCTTAGGAATCTTATAAGCATGCATTAGCTCTTCATAAGCCGTGGTATCTTCTTGAACGAGTTGATGAAGCCGTCGGCTCAAGAGAAGCAAGCGTTGTTCGGTATCTTGGTGGCGACCAAGACGTGCTCCCATCACTCCAAGAGAAGCCGCCAAAGCACCAACGAGCGCCGTCACACTGCCGCCCGCTCGTGAGGGCGCAGCTTCTGCTACTGCAGCGAGAAAGTCCGATACGGTCTCGTCCGTCTCGTTCCTACTCTGCAGGGCTTCGGCTATCCGGGTTTCGAGTACCTGACTGGAATCGAATCGATTGAGCTCTAACGAAGTAGCAGCAGCTTGGTCCAATGCCGCCTGTGGTACCAGGCCGATCAGTTCGCTTCCAGCCACCTCGATTTCATACTTTGCGGCTTCGATTTTGACCGACTGTAGAGCGGTGTGGATCGGAGTGACCTGGTAATCAGTCAAATTCATCGCGATCTGGACCATGCCACGGCTGGGTAATTCCACCCCGATTGCCTTGAGATAGGGTAACCCTCCGCTTGAATGGCGAATAGTCCTCGCGATCGACCGAGCAACCGCAACGTCCGTTGAGTGAAGGTTCACATTATAGGCGATGAGGGGAGGGCGTGCGCCGATCGCGATCGCTCCCGCACTTTGATGAAGTCGAGCTGGGCCGAAGTCCGGCGTCCAATCGGGATCGGAAGCCATGCGGAAGGCTAAGCCTTCAAGCCCTCCCCGTCGAACGGCCTCCAGCGGGGCATGGTCGATGTGAGCTGCAGAACGCTCGTACAAGAAGACCGGGATCTGGAACTCGCGTCCAACTCGATCTCCCAGTTGTTTGGCGAGCTGAACGCAGTCTTGCATCGTGGTGCCTTTGATCGGTATGAACGGCACCACGTCCGTCGCTCCGATACGAGGATGGACACCGCCATGGGTACGTAGATCAATCAGATCGGTGGCGACTCGAATCGCACGAAAAGCGGCCTCGATCATGGCCGCAGGAGCTCCGCAGAACGTCAGCACG
Organism: Nitrospira sp.; assembly: GCA_019636875.1. Lineage (GTDB taxonomy): Bacteria > Nitrospirota > Nitrospiria > Nitrospirales > Nitrospiraceae > Nitrospira_D. The sequence continues at coordinate 23,145 of JAHBWR010000005.1, read as the reverse complement.
GCTCGATGGTGATCCGTATCCATTGAGTGGTCCAGCAGCACTACACCTTCGGTGGATTTCACGGCATCAATCAGCGCCTGAATCGTCGTTTGATTCCGGCCTTCACTAAAGTTAGGAACGCACTCGACGAGTTGTTTCATGTCACTGTCATGAGTCCACACGAAAAAGCCGGAGGACCAACCATCGTCCTTCCGGCTTTCGTGCTCTCCGCGTCTGTGAAAGATCAGACTACTTGGTTTTCTTGACAAAAGCCTTGTAGATCCGGCCCGACTTCGCCTGTTCCTCTTCCAAACCCATCATTTGATGGCCAGTGGTCTCACACCAGGCGGGCATGTCTTTCTTGATGCCCTCATCATCCGAGACGACTTCTAAGACTTGCCCCAATGCCAACTCTTTTATTTTTTTGGACGTCAGGATGATCGGCATCGGACAGAAGTACCCCAAGGTATCGAGTTTGACATCGGCTTGCATCATCAACGCCCTCTCGCTTCAGTTGATGGTTCAGATGAACAGGTTGACGCTGCCTTGCTTGGCTTCCGCCAAATAGGTCGTTACGCCGGCGAACTGATCGATGCCGTCAACCAGTGTGTCTTTGGTAATGCCCATGAGACCCATCGTCGTGGTACAGGCGATAAATCGCACACCTAGATCGAGGGCCGTCTGCATCAATTCCGGAACTCCCGGCATCCTATTTTGCTTCATGACTTTCTGCATCATCTTGGTGCCGATCCCTCCAAAATGGAAGCGGGAGAGAGGGAGTGTATCGGCGCCACCTTTGTTGAGTAAACCAAACATCCGTCGGAGCCAATCTTTTGCGGAACTGGTTGCTCCCCTTCTCCGGATGGCATTCAGTCCCCAAAATGTAAAGAACACCGTCACGCGCATGCCCATGGCGGCCGCACCTGTCGCGATAATAAACGCGGCCATCGCACGATCGAGATCACCGCTCAGTAACACGATCGTGACTCTTTCCGGCTTCGACTCCTGTAGCTGTGCCAACGTCGCCGTTGGTTCAATTTGCGTCGCGATCATCACGTCACCTCTTTATCGAGCAGAGCCTTCCGAAAGGCTCAGAATGGTCTCTATGAAGAGAATAGTATGTGATTGTTTGGGGTGTCAAGGAACCGGACAACCATGCGTCCTTTGCCCCTTGCTTGACCTAGTCCTTTACCCCCAGTATAGTCCTGTCCATTACCATGATGCCTAGCGACTGATTCTCCTATCCTTGCGAATGATCGAACAGCCATCAGGTGAAAGCACGGTTTCGAGGAGTGCTCCTCTCTTTGGATTTTGGTATCCGGCTATGCCGAGTCATACCTTGCGTTCAGGGACGATGAAGGCACTTCAGATGTTGGGATTGCCGATCGTGCTGTGCCGTGATCGGACCGGCACGCTATCGGCCATGCGTGATATCTGCCCTCATCGGGGGATGCCCTTGTCGTTCGGCCGATTCGACGGCGAGCGAGTGGAATGCCCATATCATGGCTGGCAATTCGATACAAAGGGGCGTTGTCAGCGCATCCCGGCTCTTCCAGATGACCCCATTCTGAAGACCGATAAGATCGGCATTGCCACGTATCCGGCGGAAGAAACCGATGGGATGATTTGGTTATATCTCGCCGATGAACGCGGAAACCTCGATCCCTTGCCGCCGGTTCCACGCATGCCGCTTCCCTCTGAACCTCGACAAACCTTCCACATTTCGTTGACCTACACCTGCACGGCTGACGACGGCGTCATCGGTCTGATTGACCCAGTTCACGGGCCCTATGTCCATTCCTGGTGGCGCAGTGATGCTCGAATGCACGAGAAGACCAAAATTTTTGAGCCGATTCCGAACGGTTTTCGGATGACCGCTCATCGGCCGGCCAAGAACAGCGGTCCGTTTCATTGGATGGAACGGATCTACGGAGGACCGCTCAGCACGACCATCGATTTCGTACTGCCGAATCAACGGGTTGAGCTTATGCAATGTGGAACCGCGTGGCTGGCCAATCGATTGATGGCAACCCCCGTGTCAGAGATGGAGTGTCGGATCGATTTTTCGGCCTATTGGCGGGGCCTACATTGGTTGCCTTTTGGGAATCTCATCTTTCGAACATTGACGAAAATGTTTCTGAGGCAAGATGAACGAGCCATGAAGCATCTTGTGATGGGGCTGCGGCACAAGCCTTCATCGATGTTTGTTGGCGATGCCGACATGCTGGCTAAATGGTACTACAAGCTCAAGGCTGCCCATCTCGAGTCGGTTCAGACAGGGCGACCTTTCGAGCATCCGCTCAAGGAACGAGTGACGCTTAGGTGGCGGAGCTGACTCGTACGCTAGGCTTCCGGTTCACTGGCTAGGATGAACCCCATTGCGCGCTGGATCTCATCCCGTGATCCGAGCAGCACCACGATATCCCCTGCAAAGAGCCTGGTTTTCTCCGATGGGTTGGATTCGGTGACACCGCCTCTGGTCAGTGCGATGATGGAGGCACCGGTTTTTGGTCGTAGTGCGAGTTGGAGAAGTGTCTGGCCGACCGCCGGGGAATGCTCCTCGATCCTGCAGGTTTCCACTTCCACATCAGTCAGAGTGCCACCGCGAAGGTGGTGTGCCAGCTCGGGCAGTTCGCTTCGTCGGAGGAGTGCGTATCCCTCTCGACGGACCTGCTCGGCCTTCCGCATGACGAAGTCTTGCGGCATGTTGTAGGTACGCAGCACGAGCGCAAAGATCTCGATGGATGTCTCAAATTCTTCAGGTACCACATCGTCGGCTCCCAGCTGGTGGAGTTCTTCCAACTCGCGCAAGTAGCGGGTTCGCACGACGATATGAATCTTGGGGTTCAGGCTTCGGGCGACTTGTACCGCCCGGCGCGCCATGAAGGGGTCGGAAATCGCAACGACCAGTACCCGCGCATTCTCGATCTTCACGTGTCTCAAGACATTTGGGTTTGTGGCATCTCCATAGTAGAGTGGGAGTCCATGTGCCGCCTCTCGGCGGACGGTATCTCCGTCCAAATCCAAAGCAATATAAGGGACCTCCGTCTCTCCCAGTACCCGAGCCAGATTCCGCCCGTTTAATCCGTACCCCACGATGATGACATGGTCCTTGATCCGGAGATGCCGTCCCTCCGTTTCCAATACATGGGCCGTGGTTTGTCCCGGAAACCAGTGACGAAGCCGTTGAACGGCCTCGATTCGGCGACCGATATGCGGTGATAGCTGCATCAGGAATGGCGTGATAATCATCGAGCAGACTGAGACGGCCAGAAAAATCTGATAGGGTGCCCCCGAGAGGAGATTGTCGTCTTGTCCCACCTGTGCCAGGATAAAGCTGAATTCGCCCACCTGTGCCAGAGCGATTCCGGTCATCACGGCGGCGCGAGGTGGCATAGATACAGCCAACACAGCTGCCGCTCCGGTGACGAACTTCACAAGAAGGACGAAAATCAAGAGGCCGATGACCACCATGGGGTATTCAAGCAAGATGCGCCAATCCATCAGGATCCCGATGGAGACGAAAAATAGGCTATTGAAGCTGTCCCGAAATGGAAGGACTTCGGCAATGGCCTGATGGCTGTATTCAGACTCCGAAATGACGAGTCCGGCGATGAAGGCACCCAAGGCCAGGGAGAGCCCTCCGAGTGATGTCAACCAGGCGATTCCGAGGCACATGACGATGACAGTTAGGAGAAACAGTTCTCGGCTTCTGCTGCGAACAATGTGCTCCAGAAGTTTTGGAACTGCGAACCATGCGCCTGCTACGATACAACCGACCACCACGATGGACTTGCCCAACGTAAACAACACAGAGCTGAGTGCACCGTCGCTTGGGCTGGCAAGAATGGGTGTGAGCAAGATCATGGGGACCACGGCTAAATCCTGAAACACGAGAATACCGATCGTGGCCCGTCCATGCGGTGAGTCGCTGTCACCACTGGCCGCCAGCGCTTTCAGCACAATGGCGGTGCTGCTGAGTGACAGGAGGAACCCCCAGAAAATGGCCTGCGGCGCCGGCAAGCCGACCAACAATCCTCCTGCCAACGCAATGGCGATGACGCCTCCGACTTGAATCGGAGCCGCGATGAGGAGGAGTCGGCGAAGCGAGGCCAGATGTTTCAATGAAAATTCAATGCCGATCGTGAAGAGCAGCAAGACGATCCCGATTTCCGCCAAGACCTGTACCGTCTCGATATCGGAAATAAGGTTCAGCCCATGTGGGCCGATCAACGCCCCTGCGACGAGAAATCCGGCAATCGATGGCAGCCGAAATTGGTGGAAGAGGAACACCACGGCGATCGAGACCGTGTAAATGAGGAGTAAATTTCCGAGGACACCGTAGTCAGTCATGTTACTGATTCATCTCACTTCTGGTAACTCAACGATTCTGCTGATTGACGGTTCTGCCGCAACATCGTTCCAATCGGAATACGCGCACGATCGATCAGCTATCACGGAAGTGATACGCAGGATACCTGAGCGCGCCATGCGGGACAAGGCAAAGCTGGATATATGGATGTGAAATGCGTGTGAAGAGAGGGGGAATTCTTCTAGCCTTGACGCTGTTCTGTTGGCAACAACGAAGCATGAGTAGGCGTAGAAGACAAAGGACAGGACGGAAAACGCCGCTCCAGCTGGAGTTTCCCCCTCCAAAGAGGCATAGACGAAAAAAGAGGGCATTCCGTAGGGTGTGGGCACCATAGACTCGGCAACCACGACGTGTGCTTCGGGATCTGGAGGTGCCACATGCGACTGAACCATTCATTGTGTCTCTCGGCAGTCATCTTCGCAGTTGCCTCTGGTGCCGCAGCCTTCGATGATTCGACCTCCGGAAGCGCGACGACTTGGGAGTGCCTACAAACAGATGGTAGCTATCTGTATACCAACAAAGAGAAAGATGGATGTTCTGCATTGGCACTCAAGCCTATTTCCGTCGTACCCGATTTAGAGACTATGCCCACTGCTCCACGAACTCTGACCGCCGGGGCACCCCACTATGAGGTGTCCCCCCACCAGGATCATTCGTCTGAGATGATCGTACATCAGGTCCCGGACTGGGCGCGGGATTGGCATGCAGGCATTGCATCATCCGGCTCTGTTCAGCAGGAAGTCTGTGCACTCTATTCAGAATGGATGCATCTGGTACAGAAGACGCGGGGAGGATTTTTCTTTGGGTCCGATCCGTCCTACGGGGGAGATATCACCGGGCGCAATCAGCGTGGGCCAAGCTACTCATTTTACGATAATGCCCGCTATATTGCCCTGTCCAGACTTTTCGGGACGGGATTTGTGCCAATCGGATGTTATTAAGCGCCGAGTAGCTACGTCAGGCTCGATAAAACTCCCGATACCACTGCACAAATCGAGGAATTCCTACTTCAATTGGGGTGGTCGGTTTGAAGCCGACATCGGTCGTGAGATCGTCGATATCGGCATATGTTGCTGGAACGTCTCCCGGTTGCAACGGCAACAGCCTCTTTTCAGCGTTCTTCCCCAATGCCTTTTCCAGCACCTCGATGAAGTGCAGCAGTTCAACAGGCCGGTGATTGCCGATGTTGTAGATTCTAGCCGGCGCCGAGCTCGTTCCTGGGTCCGGCTTCTCTCCTGACCATGCTGCGTTCGCCGTCGCAGGATGATCAAGCGTCCGGATGACACCGTCGACGATGTCGTCTACATAGGTAAAATCTCGTTGCATCTTCCCCTGGTTGAACACATCGATCGGTCTGCCTTCCAAGATTGCTTTGGTAAAGATGAAGAGGGCCATGTCGGGCCGTCCCCAAGGGCCATAAACGGTAAAAAATCGAAGACCGGTGCAGGGCAGTCGATAGAGATGCGCATAACAGTGTGCCATCAGTTCGTTGGCTTTCTTGCTCGCGGCATAGAGCGACACCGGATGGTCGACGTTATCATGAATGGAAAACGGCATGTGAGTGTTGCCGCCATACACGGAGCTGGAGGACGCGTAGACGAGGTGGTCGATCCCAGCGTGTCGACAGCCTTCGAGAATATTCATAAACCCTTCGATGTTGCTCTCGGTGTAGGCATGAGGGTTCACGAGTGAATAGCGCACACCGGCTTGAGCGGCGAGATGCACGACTCGTCGTATCGTGTTGTCGGCGAAGAGGTTGCGCATGCCCTGTCGGTCAGCAAGATCCAGCTTGACGAAGGTGAATCGCTCGCGTGTCTTCAATTGGGCGAGGCGAGCTTCTTTTAGCCGGACGTCGTAGTAGTCGTTGATGTTATCGAGACCGATGACGTGTTCGCCTCTGTCCAGCAGACGATTGGCCACGTGAAATCCTATGAATCCGGCGACTCCCGTGACCAGAATAGCTGGTTGTTGGTTGTTCATGTACGATTCTCCTGCCATGATGAATGCTTAGTGCTGTTTGTCATACTACATGAATGGCGGGTTGCCATGGTCGAGACAATACAGATTGAGCGGAGCGAGGGCATCCGCCGATGAGATGACCTGAATCTCGCCTTGACTCGTTGCCCGATAGAGATCGAGGGCATGGGCACGATGATAGCGACATTCTTGAGAATCAAGAAGGCCTTTCAATTTCTGGGGATCTTCCCAGTGAGCCGTTAGGAGTGCCGTCCTGGAAGGATTGCGGTGGCTGAACATGAAGGACAGGTGATCCGGATACCAGTCCGCGCCTCCGGTCGCATAGGAAACAAACATTCGCGTATGGGCGGCGGCACAGAGTTCGGCAAGGTAGCCGTTGGTGAGGTAGCCGTTCTCGCCGACATCCAACCATTTTCCGGGGTGGGACAGCGGTGCGTGAGCCGCATGGCTTCTGATTTCCAGCAGTTGCTGCTGCGAGGCGAGCACGAGGGAAATCGCCCCATACCGTTCCACGAGTCGATGAATGACATGATCCTTGAGCGCCGATCGTCCGCTGTTCGTCGGACCGCTATCGGCATGAACGAGGACATTGTACCCACGATCAGAGATCAAGTAGCAATTTCTCGGCATTTCTAAGTCACACGGGTCTTCTCCATAGAACGGGACTGAAACGACTGTGCCACCTTCAAAGGCCCAACTTTCGCCATGGGCCAGCTCGATGACTTGATCAAACCCCAATTCTTCGAGCAAGGCTCGATAATCGAAGTACAACTGTTTCCGGTTTCGTCGACTGGGAACAATGATCGGGATGTCTTTAGGCAAATGGAGCAAGGTGCGAGAATCGACGTGATCGTCGTGATCGTGCGTGAGAAATACGGCGGCAGGTTTCGGTAACAGCGGACCCCAGAGCGACGGCAACGGTGATTCGGCAAACCAGGGCAGCAGCCATGGATCGAATAAGAAGACAGACCCACGTTGTCGATAAAGCAGAGCCGCGTGTCCAAGATGGACTGTGTCCTGATCCTGGACGACCTCGAACCAATGGCGATGGGCCAAAGCTGAAGGCGAAGTGGCCAGGCATCCATACTGCTGCAGTGTTTCGAGCAATTTCATGAGTAGGCCTTGTGCATCGCGAGGCATAGCGGCGATGGCGGATCGTAGCGCATCGGCCGTATGAGTGCCGTCGAGTAAGCCGAGGAGTTTCCCTACGGATGGGCTGAGGCGACGGTCATTGAAGCCCATTGGCAGCGCTTGTCGGTTGACCGCATGAAAAATGCGGAGGCCACCATTGGTGACGGTGGCCGATTTGGTCGGATCGATCGGGTAATCCCAATGGTATGTCCCCTCTGGCCGACGACCGCAGTGAATGTGCTGTTTAAGATAGGGACGCGCATTGACTAGTTCAGCATAGGCATCTTCCAGCCGTTGTCTGCGATCAGGATCATCGAGCGGTGCCCGTTTTGAGAAGACATCGCTGATTGCCGTATCGATGGCACTTGCCATAAGGCTATGGGCCTCATGCAGGCTGGCAACGACTTCAGGGGCGATACCACCGATGAACGGGAATGGGCCAGGAGGCGCCGCACTCTCCAATTGGACCCAACACCAGGGGACGAGACTGACGTAGTGGTTGTGCGGAATAGCAGTCCACATCGGGCTTATGGGTTGGCGGTGAACCGTAGTGCACTGATTGCCGGTTCGTACAGGGCCTGGATCACGTTGCCGTCGGGGTCGGAAAAATAGAATGAATAACTGCCGTCACGGTGCTGCTTCGGTTCCTTGGCGATGCGTCCACCCATTGTCTCAATCCGGGGCGCGATGCTCTGGTACATCTGATCGACTGCCTGTGGGCTCTCCAAGATCACTCCGAGATGATCAAGCAGTTGGGTCTTCGAGGGATCGTAGGAAGCTCGTTCGCTCTCGGAGATCTGATGAAGGGCCAAGTTGTCATTTCCAGAGCTGAAATACACATTGTCCGGATCCGGTTCCCATACAGGATGAAAGCCGAGGAGCTCTTCATAAAATCGGCGCGAGCGAGGGAGGTCCATCACACGGAGTGCTAGGTGGCGAAGGCCTCGATGGAGTGAAGTGGTCATGTCAGTGCAATGAGTGAGTACGTCAGAGCGAAGTCTGTATAGTAGGGAGACGACTGCTAAGTCGTCAATGAAAAATCCGCTGAGATGGTTGTGCTGGACGGCTATGGTACGATCATAACCTCCATGGCATTCAACGGCATGACCATAGCTGCGTTCGAAAGTCGGATGGCCACCGAGATCACCCGTCTGATCGAACGCTACGGCGGGCGGCCACTGGTTGCTCCGATTCTGCGAGAGGTCCGACTCCAAGACAATCCAGTCGTGCACGAGTTCGGGGTACGGCTCATGGCCGGCCGCGTTGACTTGCTGATCCTCCTGACCGGTGTCGGGACAACAACATTGTTTGATCTGCTCAAGACACGCTTCTCTTGGTCATCAGTCATGACTGCTCTCCAACTGACGACCATTGTGGCACGTGGCCCCAAGTCGGTTGCAGCTCTCAAGTCTGTCGGTCTTCACGCGACGCTCACGGTCCCGGAGCCCAATATCTGGACAGATGTGATTGCCGTGCTGGATCAACATCGGCCCGTGAAAGACCTGCGAGTTGCTGTACAGGAATACGGAGTCTCTAACCCAGACTTTGTGCACGCATTGGAGCAGCGAGGTGCGGACGTGTTTCCGGTTCCGATCTACAAATGGGCTCTACCAGAAGACCTGAGTTCCATACGTCATATGCTCGATCAGATTACAGCAGGGTGTGTTGATGTGATCCTGATCACCAATGCGGCTCAGGTGGACCACGTCATGCATGTCTTGGAACAGGATGGACGGGGACGGGTGGAGGCCTTTCGCACGGCATTGACGAAGATGGTCATTGCTTCGATCGGTCCCACCACGAGCGAGCGGTTGCGGCACCACGACTGGCCGGTTGATTGTGAACCGTCGCATCCCAAGATGGGAATCTTGGTGAAAGAAGTGTCAGAGCAGGCAGCGAGTATGCTCAACCGAAAGCGATAAGGTTTGCATGGGTGTTTCAGCCAGACGTTGTAAGGGGTTCAGAAGCTTGCCAGGGAGTATATCCGGGTATCCCACGGTGTAGGGGGAGCTGTTACTGGAAGTCTAGAACCCAGGGGGTAGCCAACGTTCGGTTCTTTCGCCTCAACCGGGCACTAGGCTCGCTTAATCATGATCCTCGCCTAGGCCTCTTCCAGTTCGCATCGCCGATGAGAATTTCCCAACCTGTTGATTATATTAATTTATTTATTCTGTTTTCTAGGGGGAAATTCATGCTAGGATTCGACTGCTGCTTTCTTTACGCCATGGAGTCTCTCCTGGTGCGAAGGAACTGGGGGAGGTGATGTGGTGATCACCTCCCCTTTCTTTTTCTGTCCGCTGTTTGCTTGTGGGGCACTCAGCCTACCAGCAGTTCTGTCGTCGTGTTCTGAATTCCTCATCTCATGCGGCTCTCTTCCTCATTGAATCTGGTTGCATCTGAGCACCTTTGCCGATTCTATCCCGTTGGAGGGCTGGTTAGTGAGTGGGAGCTCTCGTCGGTAGTTGTGAATTCTGTCTGGGGCAAATCTCTCGGACGCGTTACCGAAGGAGCGTTCGTTTGGGCATCGACTTGTGCGATGTGGTGCGGGGGTGAGGACGATCGATGATGTGGGAATGGTGAGGAGGCGATCTGGACGCCGCCTCCTCACAATACGACTACTTCTTCTTCTTGGCTGGCTTCTTGGCCGCGGCCTTCTTGGCCGGCTTCTTCGCTGCTTTCTTCGTTGCCATGAGTACTCCACCTCCCTTCGATTTTAAAAAATGGTGATTGTGTATGTGTGATATAGCAGAGTTTGTGCTGCGAGTAAAATTTTCTCTACACAATTTTGTTCCCGTCGCCGGATTGCGGGATCAATTTTGCCATGAGCTTTCCCGCTTTCTGATGGGACGGAACGTAAATTCATGGCTGAATAAAGCACTAGCACACTGAAGGCGGGTGCGACGACCAGTCAGTTATTGCACGTTCTGATTCACATCGTCAGCACCGCGGCGCCTTGAAAACTCCCCGCTTTCAATTCGTGTAATGCGCGGTTTGCCTCCTCAAGTGGAAAGCGGACCGTGTGTGGTTTGATCGGGATCACAGATGCTTCGTGTAGGAGATCGATTCCGTCTTGCCTGGTGTTGGCGGACACGCTGCGGATGACCCGTTCGCCAAACACGTCACGGTCGTAGTCCAACGACGGAATCGGCGACATATGTATGCCCGCTAAGGCCAGTGTTCCGCCTCGGTCGAGTGCGCGCAGTGCCGGAGGCACGAGCTCCCCGGCTGGAGCAAAAATAATCGACCCCTGCAGTTTATCGGGTGGCATCTCCGTCGCCCCGCCGACCCAGACCGCTCCCAATTGTCTGGCCAATTCTTGATGCTCTTGTTTGAGCGAACTGACATACACCTCACAACCCCAATGGCGTGCGATCTGGATGGTGATGTGAGCTGATGCGCCGAAGCCATACAACCCGAGGCGCTGACCAGGCTTGATGTTGCTTAATCGCAAAGCTCGATAGCCTATGATTCCGGCACAGAGCAAGGGCGCGGCTTCATCATCTGAAAAGATCGAGGGGATAGGGTAGGCGAATCGAGCAGGCACAAGGGCATATTCGGCATATCCGCCGTTGACCTGATAGCCGGTGAACTTGGCGTTCAAACAAAGATTTTCCCGCCCACTCGTGCAGAACTCGCATTGACCACATGTGCCTTGCAACCAGGCAATCCCTACGCGATCCCCTTCCTTGATCTCTGAAACCTCGGAGCCGACTTGTACCACCGTGCCGACAGCCTGATGGCCTGGGATCAGCGGCAGTGTAGGGTCCGGCAGTTCCCCTTCCACCACATGGAGATCCGTGCGACAGACGCCACACACCTGGACCCTCACGAGGACATGACCAGGCTTGGGAATAGGCAGAGGTTGATCTCGAAGCTGTAAGGGATGGCTAGAGACAGCGCTTGTCTTATCGAGGACCATCGCCTTCATCGATTGACACCATATTTCTGGTGCGGCTGTTTCAGTGTTGTAGCTCTGTGGGCTAGGAGGTTTGGGCCTTAATGCATTCGATATCCAAGTGGATATGGACCTCATCTCCCACGACGAGCCCACCGCTATCAAGCACTTTGTTCCACACCATGCCAAAATCTTTGCGGTTGAGGGTGCCATCGGCACTGAAGCCGGCTCGCGTGTTCCCCCAGGGATCCTTGGTGACGCCGTTGAACGTCGCACTGAGCGTGACCTGCTTGGTTACTCCGCGCAGGGTGAGGTCGCCGATAATTGTGTAGGTGTCCCCTTGCTTCTGATACTGGGACAGTTTGTATGTCATCGTCGGAAACCGTTCGACATCTAAAAAATCGGCATTGCGTAGATGCGCGTCGCGTTTGTCATGATTGGTATCGATGGATCCTGCCTTGATCGTGGCCTCAATGGATTTCAAGGTCTTCGTGTCTGTGTCCATCTCAATGAATCCCTGGTAGTCGGTGAACCGCCCCGATGTTTTTGACACCACCATATGGGCGACGCGAAACTCGATCGCCGAGTGATCCTGATCGATAGTCCAGCGAGCCGTTTCCGCTCCGGCTGGGATTGGGAACAATGCGAGGAGACTTACCATCACCAGACCCGATGGCCAGCTCGATTTCAACCGCGTCTCTAAGCGATGTGATATCTGCATGACATCCTCCATTCGAGGGGCCAGCTCAGTTGTTCGGCGTACTGGTTGGCCGTGCAAGTTGCTGAGGGCGCACGGTGTGAAAGTCCCGTACCCCGGACTTTGAGCCGGTCTGTAGTCGCACATGAATATCAGTCGGCTCGTTTCCGACGCCCAGAGGGAAGGGCGGGAAGGGCTGCGCATCGGCGATCGCTTGTATACCGGCCTGATCAATCTCAGCGGTTCCTGATCCGTCCGCAATCTGCAGTAACTGGGCGCGCCCGCCAGGGTACAGCCGAAATTGCATGTGCACGGTGTGGGGAGACAAGGCGGTCGACATGTGCCCGATGGCACGGCTCCAGCTTCGGTCTAGGAGGTCACGGACTTGGTCCCAATAGGTGAGGGTCGGTTGTAGAGACCGAGACGGTAGGAGGTCTTCCTCTACCACCTCTTCGTTGATCAGAGGAATTGCACCAGGCAAAGGCTCGGCTTGGCCCGCGGCTAGATCAATTTCGCTTGAAGGGTCTTCGGAAGGGGCTTGATGGGATGTGAGCGACGCAGGGCTTTCACCAGCGGGCTTGGAGTCGCTCGTTGTAAGATAGATAATCCGAGTCAGTACCCGTTCGAATTTCGTGTCGGTTGATCTGGCGAAGGTCACATGGAGCCGAGAAACCCGTGGGTTGTGAGCCAGCCGATCGTGCGCCACGGGCACCAGGGTTGCGACTGCATTCATCACCGCTGAACGCGGATCAGGTTTCAAGGGTACGATTTGTGATTCAAAATCTGCTGATTCACAGATAGCTACAATGGGCATGGGGTCCGGGGACATTCCCCCGAGAGTAATCGACAGCTCAAGCGGTTGCCCGAGTTTGAGACTGCCGGAGCCGTTCGAACCTGTGAAATCGAACGTCGCCCACTGTTGTACAGAAGAAACGGGTTGCAGCATGATTGGATGAGACTCTAATGGCCTGTTTGCCTGCGCCAGGCCTTGATACGATGGCACACACAGTAATCCAGCGACCACAAGGAGACCTGTCACAACTGGATGAATCATTATGCGGGCATCCTACCCACCACTGGATTTCGGCGCAACCCGTTTCTTTCGCTGAAACATAGGGTCCAATGAGCGAACCTGGTATAGAATGAATCCATGCAAGCCCTCGTTAAAACGACCGCTGGACCAGGCTTAACCCTGGCCGAATGGGCGGATCCAACGCCTGGACCGCACGACGCCGTGGTGAAGGTGGCGGCGACCTCGTTATGTGGAACCGACGTCCATATCTATCAGTGGGATGAATGGGCGCAACGGCGCGTGCAACCACCTCGCATCATCGGCCACGAGCTGTGCGGCCATGTGGTGGAGGTAGGGCGGGATGTCTCTCTCGTGAAAGTTGGGGACTACGTCGCCGCCGAATCACATTTGACCTGTGGTGCCTGCTTTCAATGTCGCACCGGCCAAGCTCACGTCTGCAAGCACTACAAAATACTCGGAATCGATCGAGACGGCTCGTATGCACAGTATGTGGCGCTGCCAGAAAGTGTTTTGTGGCGTACGGATCCGGCCATCCCACCTGAACTAGCCTGCGCACAAGAACCACTTGGCAATGCCGTTGACGCGGCCCTGATTGAAGACTTAACCGGGCAGACGGTCCTGATTACGGGTTGCGGGCCCACGGGACTCTTTGCTGCCGCTGTGGCACGAACGGCCGGTGCGGCTACGATTATCGCATCGGATATCAGTGATTATCGCCTTGGGTTGGCGAAACAGGTTGGAGTGGACCGTGTTCTCAATGCCAAGGTGGACTCGCCTGAACAGATTGCAGCAAAGATCCTCGATAGTACGGCTGGGGAAGGGGTTGATGCCGCGCTTGAGATGTCAGGAAACCCCGCAGCGTTGCACCAGGTCTTCCAAGCGGTGAAGAATGGCGGGCGGGTAACCCTCTTTGGCATTCCGACCGGTGCGGTCCCCTTCGATCTGCCGAATGAAATCATTTTCAAAGGGATTCGTGTCTATGGAATCACCGGGCGACGCCTCTTTAGCACGTGGTATCGCTTAGCGGGCCTCTTCAAAGCCGGTCTCGACATTCGGCCGATCATCACGCATTCGCTGCCGATGAAAGAGTTTGCGGTTGGGTTCGACTTGATCCAGTCGGGGCGTTGTGGGAAGGTGGTGCTGATTCCATAATAGGGCTGCGCACTGCCCGATCTCTCAGTCCTGTCCATTCATGGCCTATTCGTCCTTCAAAAACGTGCTCGAAAGCCAGCTCAGCGACATCCGCGCCAAAGGCCTCTACAAGTCTGAGCGTCGATTGATGGGTCCACAAGGGTCCGAGATCCGCGTCACGCAAGGGCAAGTGCTCAATCTCTGTGCGAACAATTATCTGGGGCTCGCGAATCATCCCGCCATCGTGCAGGCTACTAAAACAGGGCTGGACACATACGGCTATGGCATGGCTTCCGTGCGGTTTATCTGCGGCACGCAAGATCTGCATAAGCAGCTGGAGCAGGCCGTCAGTGTGTTTCTCGGTACCGAGGACACCATCCTCTACAGTTCCTGCTTCGATGCGAATGGCGGATTGTTCGAGGTGTTGCTGGATGAGGGTGACGCCGTGATCAGCGATGCCCTAAACCATGCCAGCCTGATCGATGGCATCCGACTTTGTAAGGCCAAGCGGTTTCGATACGCCCACTCCGATATGCCTGACCTCCAGGCGCGACTCACGGACGCGAGTGGCTGCCGCCTGCGGCTGATCGTGACGGATGGGGTTTTCTCCATGGATGGCGATCTAGCGAAGCTGGATCGAATTGTCGAGCTGGCGGAACGGTACGACGCAGCGGTGGTGGTCGATGACAGCCACGCGACTGGTGTCTTGGGACCACAGGGACGGGGGACACCGGCTCATTTCGGCGTGGCCGACCGCATCGAGATGGTGACGAGCACCTTGGGGAAAACGCTTGGTGGCGCAACCGGAGGATTCACCTCCGGCAAAGCCGAGGTGGTTGAGCTCTTGCGCCAACGATCGAGGCCCTATCTGTTTTCGAATTCAGTTCCTCCTCCTATTGCTGCCGGTGCGTTGGCTGCGCTCCATCTTGTGGAGCAAGGCGACGACCTCAGGGAGCAGCTTCGTGCCAATGCTGTCTTTTTCCGGGACAAATTGACCAAGCTTGGGTTCCGGCTCGTTCCTGGCGAGCACCCCATTATCCCTGTGATGCTTGGCGAGGCCACCCTCGCAACGTCAATGGCGGAGTCTTTGCTGAAGGAAGGGGTCTATGTCGTCGGGTTCAGTTATCCGGTGGTACCGCAAGGGCAAGCGAGAATCCGCACTCAAATGTCGGCGGCGCATACGACGGCCCAGCTCGAACGAGCCGTCGCCGCCTTTGCCAAGGTGGGGCGAACGCTGGGCATCATCCCGTAAACCGGTTCAAAGGCAATGAAACGTAGCTTGTTCCTTTTTCTCCTCCATTTCTTGACGGCAGCGCATGTTTAGAGACTGTTGTTGCCAGAGCGTACGACCATTCGCTAGCCTAGTGGCCGCACAGCTTACCGGAGGAGGAAGATGTGAATATCACAAGACTCATGCTGTCCTGTGTCATGGTGACGGGTCTGGGCATTGCTGCTCTGCCGATTGCCGAGGCACAACACAGATCAGAGACCGATTACGCAAGTTTCCAAGTCGCAGCCAGTGAGGCGCAGACCACTGACGCCGAGACGGATGAGCACAAATCGGCTCCGGCACGTCCGCGTGAAGGTCTCGGCCCTGTCGGAGTTCTGCTGCTCCTAGTTGTGCTGATTGCCGCGACGCTCTTTTACTTTCTCAAACTACAGCGGCCCTCTCTTCCAGACTTTTCGGAGCCCATTGGGCAAGGTTCCTCCAGCAAGGGAGCATTGAGCAGGCAATCTTCCGGGGACCGACAGAGTGTGTCGATTGACAGTATTACTTCCGCCGACAAGGCCGCGTTTCAGCATCTTCTGACCGACGTGTATCGAGCATGGAGTAAGTCGGATCTGCAGGAATTGCGGCAGTTCGTGACACCGGACATGCTGAATTATTTCAGCACTGCCCTCGCCGATAACACAAGCCAAGATCTTCGGCATCAGGTGGAGGATGTGGTATTGGGCCGTGCAGAGATTGTGGAGGCATGGGTCGCGCAAGGGGCACGCCATGCGTCAGCGAAACTTCGGTGGAGTGCCCGTAACTATTATGTCTCGCTCACGAAACAACCTGGCGACTCAGGGTACGTCGTGAAGGGTAGTGAGAAGAAATCGACGGAATCCACGGAAACCTGGACGTTTACCCAGTCTTCGGACGGCCTATGGGTGCTCTCCGCGATTCAGCGAGCCAGCTAACCTGACCACCACGTCATCGGGTTTAGTTATCTGGTGGTGCCGCAAGGGCAAGCAAGAATCCGCACGCAAATGTCCGCGGCCCATACAATGGCTCAGTTGCAGCAGGCCGTGGCGGCCTTTGCGGAGGTGGGTCGGGCGCTCGGTGTAATTTCATAACAATTCAATTGGTCGTGCGGTGTGTCGGCTTCTCATGGGCTCTTTTCTTGTCTTTGTCCTTTTCCCTCTCTCCGGATCCTGTCTATCTGCGAGATCGAACTATGGTAAGGCCATAAGTCTTCGTACTCACACCGTCCTGTGCGATGACCGTGATACCGATCTCGGTGCGCCTTCCCCTTAGCCTGAGGGACACTTGTCCCGTTCGAGTTCCTGCTGCGGCGATCACTGAGCCCAATGCGGACAGCGTCGCATTTTCATCGGACTTCGTTGCTGAGAGGAGCACGCTATCTACGTCGTTGGGAACAGAAACGGTGTAGCTCAGGATTCCTGGAGCGAAATCAGGATCTAAGGACCACGGCCTCACCGTCAGGTCAGAGAGATTGGTGTCGCTTGAAGGTACCGCTCGATTGACGGCGATGGTATAAGCTTTTGAGGTCCCGTCCGGTGCAGTAACAAGAATGGACACAACTTTGGTCGTCCCTGGCCCGTCAAGTGCGATGGTCGCCTGTCCATTGTTGAGCATATCACCCGACAGCACGGCATTGGCGTCAGATTTGGTCGCTGAAACAGTCACTTCTGTGATGTTGGTGCCTACGTCTACCCTGTAGTCTTGTGTTCCGGCAGAAAAAACAGGAGACAAGATGCCTGGGGACACGGTTAAACTCTTCAGGGCGTTGTCTCCCCCCATGGTGACCGTCCTGAGTGTAATAGTGTAGACCTTTGCTCTTCCATCAGGAGAAGTAACGGTGAGAGAAACGTCCTTGCTTGACCCAGGCCCAGGTGGTGGAATGACTGCCTGTCCGGTCGCTTGCCCTGCCGGGAGAGTGATCGCGCCAGATACCACATCATTCGGATCAGATTTCGTGGCTACGACCGTTATGCTTGCCGTGGTGATGGGTAGATCGACGTTGTAATGGGTTGTTTCCTTGGCGAACGGTGGTTGGAGTGAAGTGCCGAGGACCGACAGGCCAGCGAGTTGTGGACCTGGGTCAATCGATCCCGTGTCTGTACAGCTATAGGTGGCGATGCCGGTTGTGATCAGAAAAACAGCGGCAAGAGATCGGGTGGCAATAGTGAAGCAACGTCTCATGATGAACCCAACTCTGTCCTCTAGATCTTGCTGGATAGTCTGTTGGGTCCAGCTACCCAGGTGAACAATTAGGGTAGGTCGTGATAGTACGAAAAGCCCTCCGGACCGGTCTATCCCTACTTGAGTACGGATAAGCAGGATGTACACGGGATGCCCCTGCGAATGGAAAAACGAGGCGGGACCTAATCTTGACCATCAAGCATGGTGAACTCGGATGACCGTTGGATGAGGGCAAAATGGTGACGAGAGCCGTTCAGCAGATAAATAAATGGACATTTCTTATTGTGGATTAGCCGGAAGGTTTCGGAATTGACATTTTGCAGTTGGGTCAGTATTCTCGGCTACTTTATCATATGAAGGAGTAGGGGTATGAAAGTCATTCTTCAAGAGACCCTGGAAGGTGTAGGACACCTCGGCGACCTCATCAACGTCAAGGATGGATTTGCACGGAACTATTTGTTGCCGCGTCGCAAGGCTGTGGAGGCCGACAGCCGGAGTATCAAGGCGTTTGAACATGTCAAACGAGTGGCAGCCGAGAAGGCGAAGAAGGAAAAGCTGGAAATCGAAGCCCATGCCAAGAAGGTGTCGGCGGTTTCGCTGACGATCGAGATGCAGGCGGGTAAGGACGACAAATTGTTTGGCTCCGTCACCGCCAAAGACATCGCAGAAGGGCTGGCCGCGCAAGGTGTAACCGTGGATCGCCGTAAGATCCAACTTGCTCATCCTATCAAGGAGCTCGGGACCGTCGCCGTGCCCATTAAGATGCCGCGGGATGTGATGGCCACTGTGAAAGTCCACGTCGTGAAGAAGCAAGAGGCTGAAGAGGCCTCGGCGGAAAAATAGAATCTGGAGCACGGAGACACGATGAGCAGCGATGCGATGGGTTCATGGGATGCACTGAAGACGGCCGATCCCGACGTCTACGCCGCAATTGAAGCGGAAGAAGTTCGGCAGCGCGAGAAGCTGCTGCTGATCGCGTCGGAAAATTTTGCCAGCCCGGCGGTGTTGGCCGCACAAGGGTCGCTGCTCACGAATAAATATGCGGAAGGGTACCCAAGCAAGCGGTACTACGGTGGATGCCAATATGCCGATGCGGTCGAGGATTTGGCGATTCAGCGGTGCAAGGAAATCTTCGGCGCGGAGCACGTCAATGTGCAGCCGCATTCAGGTTCGCAGGCCAACATGGCGGCGTACTTGTCGGTGCTGAAGGCAGGAGACACCATTCTAGGGATGGACCTCGCTCAAGGCGGACATCTCACGCATGGCAGTAAAGTTAACTTCTCCGGCATCCTGTTCCGCGTCTTCTCCTATGGCGTTGATCGTCAGACGGAAACGATCGATTATGATGCAGTCCAAAAAGTCGCGGAGGAATGTCGTCCCCGCATGATCGTCGTCGGGGCCAGCGCGTACGCGCGCACTCTTGATTTTCCGCGGTTCCAACAGATTGCTAAATCGGTCGGAGCCTATCTGTTGGTAGATATTGCGCATATTGCTGGGCTGATCGCAGCGGGTCTGCACCCCAATCCTGTCCCCTATGCCGATTTCGTAACGACCACGACCCATAAGACGCTGCGCGGCCCTCGTGGCGGTGTCACGATGTGCCGAGCTGAATATGCCAAGGCGGTCGACAAGCTGGTCTTCCCAGGGCTGCAGGGTGGGCCGTTGATGCATGTGATTGCCGCCAAAGCGGTGGCCTTCAAGGAAGCGTTGTCTCCGTCGTTCAAGCGTTATCAGCAACAAGTTTTGACCAATGCCAGGGCGCTGGCCCAAGGGTTTGTTGATCGTGGCTATAAGATCGTCTCGGGTGGAACGGATACCCATTTGATGCTCCTGAATCTCACGAACAAGGGGATCACGGGGAAAGAGGCAGATGCAGCGCTTGATGCGGCCGGAATCATCGTCAATAAGAACGCCGTACCCTACGACGAAAAACCGCCCGCCATCGCCAGCGGCATCCGTTTAGGGTCACCCATCGTGTCCACTCGTGGCATGCGCGAACCTGAGATGAAACAGATCGTAGAACTGGTCGACCGTGTTCTCCAGCATCGGCAAGAAACAGAGGTGTTGGAAGATGTTCGCATACAGGCGAAAGCGTTGTGTGCCCGGTTCCCGATCTTTCATCCCTACTAGTCGGTCCCGAGTGAGAGAGCAGGTCGTTTCCAGTGAAATGTCCCTTCTGCGATGAACTCGAAGACAAGGTGGTCGATTCCCGTATGGCCAAGGAAGGCGAAGTTATTCGCCGCCGTCGCGAATGCCTTGGATGTAAACGTCGCTATACCACCTACGAACGTGTCGAAGAAATTCTTCCGGTTGTCGTGAAGAAAGATGGTCGCCGTGAGTCGTTCGACCGCACGAAGATTCTCGCGGGCCTCAAGAAAGCCTGTGAGAAAAGGCCGATCAGCACCGGGACTATCGAAGCCGTGACTGATCGAATCGAGAAACGGATTCAGGAAATGGGCGAAACGGAGATCGAGAGCCGAGTGGTGGGAGAAGAAGTGATGAAGGAGTTGCACCAACTCGACCAGGTGGCCTATGTCCGGTTTGCATCCGTCTATCGGGAATTCAAGGACATCGAGCAATTCATGGACGAGTTGAAGACCTTGGCTGACCAACGACGCGACCATTGATCTTAGACCGTTATCCCGCTCGCCGCTCGTTCTCAACGTCGTTTGAGATTTTCCCTTCCACCTTCCTTCCGCTAGAGACGCAGATGACAACGATCGGAGCATGGTACAGCTGATGACCGCACCACCCTCAAAGCGTGGGCGACGAGACACACCGTCTCCAGGGGCGACGAGTGTGGCGATCATAGGTGCTGGTCGCGGCGGCACCGCCTTAATGGAAATTTTTGCGAATGATCCGCTTGTCCAGATCGTTGGGGTGGCGGAGGTGGTTCCAGACGCGCCCGGGCTGGATCTTGCCCGACAACTGAAGATTCCGATTACTCAGGATTATCGGCAGCTGCTCACGATGGAGCATGTGGATTTGATCATCGACGTGTCAGGAGATCCAGACGTCTGGAAATTTCTTCAAGATTTCCACCGGATGGGTGTGACCGCCATCGGCGGCGCGAGTGCAAAGTTCATGTGGGAATTGATTGAAGCCCGCATCCGCGCGACGGCCGAGATCGAAAAGACGCTGAACAAATATCAGTCGCTCTATCGGCTCTACGTGAAAGAAACAGGCGCGGCCGTCACGGACGAACGGACGAGAATCGCCTGCGAGATCCACGATGGATTCGTGCAGATTTTGGCTGGCGTGAATTTCAAGCTGGATCTGTGCCAGCAGCTCATCCGAAAGAATCCTCGAGCCAGTCTTGCCACCCTCAAGGAGAGCAAGGCTCAATTAAAGCTGGCCATACAGGAAGCCCGCCAAGTGATCTTTAATCTGCGTCCGCTCCACTATGACAAGATGGATCTCATCCCTGGCCTCACGAACTATTTCGCCTCATACCAAACGCAAACTCACATCGCCACGAAGTTTACGGTGACAGGAGATGAACAGATCTTGTTTCCCCGGACCAAGATTTTTCTTTTTCGCATTATCCAGGAAGCGTTAAGCAACGTCGAGAAACATGCGAAAGCCGACCGGGTGGCGATCAAACTGGATATCGGACCAGACCGGTTACGGGTCACGATTGCCGACAATGGTGTCGGGTTCGACATGGAGGCAGTGCTCCGAGACCCGGAAAAATGGGATCATTTCGGCATCAAGGGGATTCTGGAGCGAACACGACTTGTTGGCGGCGAAGGTCGCGTGGAGTCCAAACCGGGGAAGGGCACCAAAGTCGTTGTGGATGTACCAATGGGCAATAAGGAGGAGATACACAATGGAGAAGATTAAAGTCCTCATCGCCGACGACCATCGGGTGGTCCGAGAAGGGTTGGCGGCTATTCTCAAGACCAAAGAGGACATCCAAGTCGTCGGTGAAGCTCAGGATGGAGTCGAAGCCGTCGAAAAGGCTAGTACGCTTCTTCCTGATGTGATTCTGATGGATGTGAGCATGCCACGCATGGGTGGGGTTGAGGCGACGCGGCAGATCAAACGCGAGCTCCCACATATCGGCATCGTCGCGTTAACCATGTACGAAGAACAACAATACATCTTTGACTTGGTCCGCGCGGGCGCGACAGGATACTTACTGAAAGACTCCGAGTCGTCTCAAATCGTGGCGGCCATTCGCGCGATCTATCGCGGCGAATCGCTTATTCATCCATCGGTCGCCAGCAAAATCCTGGCCGAGTTCTCGATGATGGCCCAAAAGAAGGGGAAGAAGTCGGCGTGGGCGGAGCATGATTTGACGGAGCGAGAGATCACCGTGTTACGGCTCGTCGCGGATGGGAAAACCAACAAAGAGATCGCCAACAGTCTCGACCTCAGTGAAAAGACCGTGAAGAATCACGTTCGAAATATTTTCCATAAACTGCAAGTCTATGATCGGACACAAGCAGCCATTCTTGCCATACGGAAGGGGCTGATCGAATTGGATCCGAAACGATAGAACCTTCTGTGCTGCGAACCCATGTTCCGGACAGGTGCCATCGGCTATTCGCGTCAAGAGAGGAGAGCGGTCCGGGAGTCTCTTGGTGGCTGGCGGTGCTATCGGCTCCTCGCTGCAAGGGGCGGCAGGAGAGCCTGCATCAGTAGAAGACCTTGCGCTCTGCTAGCGCTCTGGTCGGAAAATGTCGATCGTGTATGTCTTGCGGGTTGTTCCGTCCCGTGCGGTCACGAGGATCGATACACGCGTAGTTGTGTTCCGAGCGAGCGTGACGGTTACACGACCTATTGGGACCCCTGCTGCGGCGATTACCGAACCCGCTGAGGACAGCACGGCGTTCGGATCGGACTTGGTTGCGGAGACGGTTAGGCTGTCAACGACGCTGGCGACGTTCACGGTATAGGTCAGCGTACCCGCGTCAAAGGCCGGATCTAAGGAGCCTGCGTTCACGATCAAGGCAGCCAGGTTATTGTTGTCTGTAGGCATCGCTCGTGTGATGGTAATGCGGTAGGTTTTTGCATTTCCATTTTGAGCCGTGACCGTAATCAACACGTCTTTGGTCGTTCCTGGCCCACCGAGCGAAATCACAGCCTGCCCGGTATTTAGCACATCACCAGATATCACGGCGTTCGGATCAGACTTGGTCGCGGACACGCTGACTGTGGTGACATCGGTCGCCACATCCAGGGTGTAGTTCTGCTGGCCCGAAGCGAACGCCGGAGTTAATGGGCCGGGTATGACCCCTAACGCTGACAAGTCGTTGTTCCCTACCAATGAGGCCGTGTTGAGAACCACAGTATAGGTTCTCGACTTGGTCGTCGATTCGGACACTACGATACTGACGACCGTGGGGGGGCCTCCTGACGGGCTTACGGTAATCGTGCGACTTGTCGTCGCTTGACCATCGATCGTCACCGTGTCGCCGGGCACTCGCGGCTGCGCGGCAATGGTCACACTTGTGACGCTGGGGGAGAGATCGACGCTGTATTGAGTTGTTGTGCT